>NZ_JBIVKQ010000017.1:0-75491 GCF_044750845.1 Streptomyces sp. NPDC088766
GAGCGACGCGCTGATCTCCACCAGGGCCTGCTCGAACTGGCCTGCAGCCTCATATGCCTCCGCCGCCTGCGAACCTCATTCTGAAACGATCAGTTAGGGGGACCCTCGCCGACGGGGACCCGGGAGCGTATCCGTACACGCGGGACGGCCGGTTCGTCCTCACCGGCGAGGTGGTCGTCGGTTCCCTGCACAGCGTGCCGCACGTCTGGGACATGAAGGGGGCGGACACCGTGCGCGGGCGGTCGCCGAAGCTGCGGTTCACCGTGCCCGGGCCGTGGCAGGCGCAGTACTTCCTGCCCGGCCGCGACCGGCCGGTGCTGCTCGCGCACCGCTGGACCGAGGACACCGACGAGCACGCCTTCCGGGTCTGGGACCTCGGCGGCGACGGGCCGCCGGTGGCGGGCGCCGAGATCCCGGTGCGCTCCGCGCCGAGCGTGCGCACCGCCGTCTCCGGGGACGGCCGGCTGCTGGTCGTCGGGAACTCATCGGATCCGACGGCCGCGATCTGGGACCTGAGCGACCCGCTCCGGCCGGTGCGGCGCGCGGTGATCCCGGTGACGGCCTCGGCCGAGCCCGAGAGCATGGTCTTCATGGGCCCGAGAGCGCTTGCGACCGTGGAGGGCGAGGGCCGCGGCCGGGGCCTCGACCTGCGCCTGTGGGACCTGAGCGACCCCGCGCGCCCGTTCCGCGTACCCGAGCCGCTGAAGGGCGCGGCGACCGCCCGGGCGGCCTACGTCCACTCCCTGCGGCTGCTGCTCACCGACGGCGACGCCCAGACCGCCAGGCTGTACGACCTGCGGGACATTCGGCACCCGAAGTCCGTGGGGACGCTGCCGGCCGCCTCGGGCGGCTACACCCCGGTCGGCGGCGGTCTGCTCGCGACGACCCTCCAGGACGGCACCGTACGGTTCTACGACATCCGCGACCCGCGCCACCCGGTGCTCCGGCACGCCCAGCGCCTCGACCGGGAGGTCACCGCCATCACGCCCGACCTCGAGGGCGGCCGCGTGCTCACCGCCGAGCCGTACCGCGTCTGGGACGTCGCCGCGGACGGCAGCTGGCGCATGCCGGCCTTCGCCACCCTTCAGGGCGTGCGGAGCGTGGACCTGCTGCCGGGGCGGACGCCGTTCATGACGGTGGTGGCGGACGCCCGGTCGAGCGACCGCGGCCCGGAGTACACGTACCTCCTCGACCGCGATCCGCAAAAGGTCTACGACCGCCTCTGCGCGACCCACCCGCTGGGCGTCGAGCCGGACCAGTGGAAGGCCCTTTTCCCACAGCTCGACTACCGACCCTCCTGCTGACGAGGCTCGCGCGAAACCGAGGGAGCGGAGGTGGGAACGTCGAGCGCACCCCCGAGGCGGCAGCAGAGTCGGAGCCGCTGATGGAGCAGGAGCCCCGTTCGAGCGGGAGCCGGCCGTGGTCGAGCGGGACACCTCCCGGGCGGCGACAGCGCGACAGGCCACTACTCCCGCGGGACCGCCGCCCCTACCCACGACCAGCTCAAACGCAGACTCTGCTGTGCGGTCGGCGGACAAGCAGATCGGTCGGGTGCGGTGCGACGCGGCAGGGCCTGTCCCGGCCCCGTGGAGGGGATGATCAGGGGCGCGGCCCGTCGTCGGGCCGCGGGGACGGTCGGACCGCCGGCTCGAATGCGGTGATGGCGTCGACGAGTTCGGCCGGGGCTTCCAGCGGGATCAGGTGACCGGTGCGGGGGACCACCACGAAGTCGGGGCGGGAGAGGTAGGGCACCAGGTTGTCGCGGAGCACGCCGACCGGCTCCACCTGGTCGTGTTCTCCGGCGACGACCAGAGCGGGCACGCCGACCATGCGCGTGTATTCGGTGATGTCCTGCGCGATGCCGTGCAGCGGCCACTCGGTCCGGGCGGCATCGGTGACGGTCCGCGAGTCGGCCACGATCTGCGCCTTGACCGAAGCGGGCAGCTCGGTCGCAGTGAGGACGTGATCCCGTGCCCCGGCCACGGACTCGGCGGAGTCGTAGGCGTGCGACAGGGCTTGCTGGTACTCGGGAGTGACCTGTGCGGCAGGCTTCGCCGGGCCGGAGCCGACGAGAACGATGCCGCGCAGCCCGGCGGGCCGGGTGGCCGCGACCAGCTGCGCGACCTTTCCGCCCATCGAATGCCCCACCAGGACGTACTCGGTGACCCCCGCATCCGCGAGCACTGCGAGCGTGTCGTCGGCGAGCTGACCGAGCGTGTAGGGACCGGGCAGAGCGCTCGACCGGCTCCACCCGCGGAAGTCGACCGTGAGCACGTCACGGCCCGCCAGGAGGTCGACGACGAGGTCCCAGGTACGGGCGGAACCGCCCCAATAGTGCAGGAACACCAGAGTCGGTCCGGTCCCCCGCCGATGGTCGTAAGTGGGCAGTGGCGTCTGCTGCGTCGTGTTCATGATGGCTCTTCCGGTCGATGCTCCAGGCGATTGCCCTGTGCATCCATTGAATCTTTCGCACCACGGACGGGGCATTGGCGTGACAGGTCATCCGATGGTGAAAACTGGACACGTGAGCGTGATCCGGCACATGACCTACCAGCCCGCGGAACGCCGCGCCGCCTCGGTCGAGACGATGACGTTCGGCCGCCTCCGCGAGCTGAACGACGGCGGCACGCAGCGCGCCGACTTCCACGTCCTTGCCGTCGTCGACGCCGGACCCGGCTCAGTCACCGTCGATTTCCGCCGACATCCGCTCCGAGACCGGTCCGCGGTGTGGATCCCACCCGGCGCCGTGCACCGGTGGGACGACATCGCCGACGTGGCAGGGCACCTCGTGCTGTTCGTGCCGACCGCGCCGGTCACCCACGCCACCCGAGAACTGGTCGCCTCCCCGGACCCGGCCGCGCACTGGAGCATCCCCGACGCCGACTGGCCCTTCGTCGACATGGCGCGCAGCCATCTCCTCCTCGAAGCATCCGCCCCACCCGGTGACTCCCGGACGGAGTTGCCCGACATCCTGCTCTCCGCGCTCATCACCCGGCTGCACCCACCGCACGCCGAAGCACGGCTCACCCCTTCGGTGTTCCGGTTGTTCCGCACCAGCGTCGAAGCGCATTTCCGGCAACACCATGACGCCGGCTACTACGCCCGTACGCTGGGATACGCGCCCCGCACCCTCTCACGAGCGGTGCAGCAGGCCACCGGCCGCACCGCGAAGGCGTACATCGTCGAACGGATCACCCTGGAAGCCAAACGGCTCCTCGCACACGACCGCCTCACCGCAGCCCGCTGCGCCGACCTGCTCGGCTTCCCCGACGCATCCGCCTTCTCGGTGTTCTTCCACAAGGCAACAGGCAAACGCCCGGGCGCATGGCAGGCGACGGTGACTGCCGAGTGAGGAGGCACCCACAAGAACCGTCCTCGGACAACTCGACCGCCCGAACACGACACGCCTCCGCCAACTGAGGCCGTGGCAAACGCGAGAGGGTCGATGAGCCGCCCCGACAGCCTCCCGCCGGCCTGCCGCCCCCACCCCCGCCGGGCTTACGAAAAGATCAGTAGTCTCGGACGGATGAGAGTGATGGACGGCAGGTGGCACGGGTGGGGCACCGATGCCGGGTTGCTCGTACTGATATTTGTGCCCGCGCTTCTGTCGCAGCCGTACGTGGATACCTCTGGACCGGCTTGGGTGTCGCTCACGGTGTACGAGGCCGTCGGCGTAGTGGTCCTGCTGTTGCGGCGGCGGCTGCCGGCCACCACCTTCGTCGTAGGTTTCGGAGCTCTTCTGGCGGCACTGGTGTGGGGTGCGGGCGAGGGGGCCAAGCTGTCACCGCTGGTCTTCCTGCCGCTGGCGGTGCTGCTCTACAACCTGGGCCATCACGGTGCGAGCTGGAGGCGGACGGTGTAGGCGGTGCTGGGCGTCGCCGTGCTGGGCGGGGCGGGTCTGTGGCTGAACCGGATGACGACCGATTCCAGTGACTTCCGGGGCGGTCTGGACGTCCTCGCTGCGCTGGCCCCGATGCCGCTGGCCTGGGCGATGGGGTTCGCCGCACGGACGCGGCAGGCGCTGCTGGCCGCGGCGGAGCAGCAGGCGGCCGATGCACGCCGGGCGCAGGCTCTGGAGGCAGCGCAGGCCGCGCAGCGGGAGCGGGCGCGGATCGCCGGTGAGATGCACGATGTGGTCGCGCACTCGCTGACCCTGCTTGTCGTTCACGCGGAGACCTTGCGGGCCCGCGGTGGCGAGTTGCCCGACTGGGCTCGTGCCCAGGTCGACGGGCTGGCGGCGGCAGGCCGGCAGAGCAGCGGTGAGCTGCGGGATCTCCTGCGAATGCTGCGCGACCCCGCGGACGCGGTCCTGCTCCGGCCGGCGCCGGACCTTGCTGAATTGGACGCGTTGCTGGACGGCCACCGTGCCATGGGCGGAACAGTCGAGCTGACGATGGACCTCACGCCGGAGGCTGTGCCGGGAGCTGTGCAGCTAACGGGTTATCGTCTCGTGCAGGAGGCACTGGTCAACGCCCGTCGGCACGCGCCCGGGGCGCCGGTCCGGGTGACTGTCGCGTCAGTCGCGGGACGGTTGCGGTGCGAGGTCGTGAACGGTCCCGCCGCGCGGCGTGGCGCGGCCGATGCGGGCATCGGACTTGGTCTGGTCAGCTTGGAGGAACGCGTGGGCGCGCTGGGCGGCGACCTCACCGCCGGTCCGACCGGCGACGGCGGCTTCCGCGTGGTGGCCACGATGTCGTTGGAGTGTGCGGGTGACTGAGCAGATCAGTGTGCTCGTCGTGGACGACGAACCAGTCATCCGCGCCGGGCTGAGCGCCATTCTGGACAGCCAGGCGGACATCAGCGTGGCGGGCACCGCGGGCGACGGGGAAAGTGCCGTCGAGGCGTGCGCACGGCTGCGGCCGGATGTACTGCTGATGGACATCCGTATGCCGCGCCGCGACGGTCTGTGGGCACTGGTCGAGCTTCAGCGCCGTGGACTGACCGGGTCGGGGCGCAGCCGGGTGCTCATGCTGACGACGTTCGACCTGGACGAGTACGTCGACGACGCGCTCGCCGCGGGGGCGTCCGGCTTTCTCCTGAAGAACAGTTCGTACGAGGAGCTGACCGGAGCCGTGCGCGCCGCGGCGGCCGGGCACAGCACACTGAGTCCCGCGGTGACCCACCGGATCATCGAGGGCCATCTCCGTGGCCGGCGGCGCCCCAGCGACCAGGAGCTGGCGCGGCTGAGGGCCCTTACCGAGCGCGAGGCCGACGTACTGCGTCTGATCCGCGACGGCCTGAGCAACGCCGAGATCGCCGACCGGCTCGTGGTGAGCCTGCACACGGTGAAGACGCACGTCAGCCGTGTGCTCACGAAGACCGGCTGTCAGAGCAGGGCGCAGGCTGCGGTGCTGGCCAGGAACTCCTGGTCCTGACCCGTTCCCCGGTGGGCGGGACGGCGAGGCGCCTCCACCGCGGGGTCATTCCTTGGAGTGACCCCGCATCGGCGGGAAGCCCTCCATCGAGCGATGTGCCACGGGCGCGCCGCTGGCTGAATGGTCGCTGTGCGCGGAGCCCTCGAACGCCTTCAACGGGGTGAACGCCGGATCCCTCCACGTACGGAGCAACTGCCACGCGCCGAAGGGGAACTGCCATGTCCGCACACACGCCGTCTCGCCGTCACCGGGTTCTTCGAGGGGCGCTGACCGTGGCGTTGGCCACCTGCCTGGGCGCGGTGCTCGTCAGCTGCTCGGACGAGGGGCAAGGCGGGACCGAACTCGCGGCCGGGCGGGGTACGGCGCATACGGCAGCCGCCGGGCGCCTGAGCGTCCTCGCGCAGAAGGCGGCCGACACCGGCTCCCTGGGCGTCATCGTCCGGATCGACCGCGGCGACGGGAAGCCCGTCGAGATCGCCCGCCAGGCCGCCTGGACGAAGGACGACCACCGCCTCGCCGTCGGCGACCGGTTCCGGGTCGGGTCCAACACCAAGACGCTCACCGCGACGCTCGTCCTGCAACAGGTCGCCGAGAAGAGCATCGGCCTCGACGACACGGTCGAGAAGTGGCTGCCCGGACTGGTCAAGGGCGGTGAGCACATCACGGTACGGATGCTGCTCAACCACACCAGCGGCCTGGGAGACTTCCTGCTGACGTCCGAGTTCCTGCCCTCGCTCACCGGTCAGGAGCAGCGCACGTGGAAGCCGGAGGAACTTCTCGCCATCACTCCCGAGCAGGACCCGCCGACCGAGCCGGGCGGGAAATACTCCTACAGCAACGCCAACTACGAAGCTCTCGGGCTGATCCTGGAGAAGGCCACCGGGAGCAGCCTGGCAGAGCTGGTCGAACAGAAGATCACCAAGCCGCTCGGCATGAAGGACTCGTTCCTGGCCACGGACGCCGCCTGGCCCGCCGGGAAACCCCACGCGACCGGCTACGAACCGGACGCCGAGCGCCTGAAGGCCCTCCTTTCCGGGACCGTGGACCTGCCCGAGGGTGTCGGATTCGCCGGGCCCGAACGCCCCGGGGACAACATCGACACCGCTGCCATCGACCCGAGCTGGTCGTGGGCGGCAGGCGGTATGGTCTCCACCGCGCAGGACTGGCAGCGCTTCCTCACCGCGCTCATGTCAGGCCGGTTGCTGCCCGAGGCCCAGATGAAGCAGATGCGCACCACTGTGGACGCCCCCGAGGAGGGCGGAGGTTACGGTCTGGGCCTGATGAAGGTGGACACGCCCTGCGGCACGGTCTGGGGTCACACCGGCGGCCTGCCCGGCTACTCCAGCGAGATCTACACCGACGCCACCGGCACCCGTGGCGTCGCGGTCTTCACCCTCACGAACTTCGGCATCAAGGAAAAGAAGGCCGCGACCGCGAACAAGGCCCTCGTCGACGCGGCCACCTGTCAGGTGCTGGGCGACCCGCAGCCCTCGAACAGGACGACCGCATGACAGGCACCGCACCCTGGCCGGGAACGGGCGGTGCGGCACCACGGGCAGCGTCAATGCGGTCACACGCCCCCGAGGAGCATCCGCTGCCCGCGCCCGGCGGCCGGCCGACACTTCCAGCGCGTGGCGAGCCGACCGCCGACAACTGACCGCGTCGGCCCCACGGACCAGAGGACCGTGGGCGCCGCCGGCGCGTCCGCCCCGTGCCGGACCCCGCAATCCTCGTGCCCGTCTCACGGGGCGCCGGGCGAAGTCGCCGAAGCGTCCGTCAAGACGTGCGCCGCGCGGGTGCTTTCCGAGACGACGGAGACAGCCGCCCGGTCACTGCTCGCCCTTCCCGCGTCAGCCGAAGACCTCCGTCACCAGCCGACGAGCGTACGCGGCGTCGAGCCCGGCCGGACGGAAGAGGATGCGATACATCATGGGGGCGACAATGCGGTCCATGGCGGTCTCGACGTCGGGACCGTGTTCCTCGCGGTCGGCGGCTCGGGCGAGTATGACGTTGATCTGTTCGGCCGCATAGGCCGAGCACTGGCCGGCGTTGTTGCCGTCCGGGTCGCCGAGCAGGGCGTCGCGGATGTAGGCGCGTCCCGAGGCGGACGTCATTTCGTCGAGGAACTGTTCGGCCCACGCCGTCAGGTCGGACCGCAGGTCGCCGTGGTCCTCCGGTGCGGTGTCGGGTCGCAGCCGCTCCACCGCAACATCCGAGAGCAGTTCCTGCAGGTTGCCCCAGCGTCGGTAGATGGTCGACGGGGTGACTCCGGCGCGCTGGGCGACCAAGGGGACGGTCAGAGCCTCGCGGCCCCTTTCCTCCAGGAGTTCCCGTACGGCGGTGTGTACCGACGCCTGGACGCGTGCGCTGCGCCCGCCGGGACGAACCCTTTGCCTGGTGCTCATCCCACCAGCCTAAAGCACAGTCCTTGCGTTTAGCGGTTCCCTGCACCCCGGGCAGCGCATGCCCTGCGGTGGCACCGTGGCCCTGTCGCTGCCGACCCTCCGCGCGTTCCGGCACCCGCAGGTGACACCGACACCGCCTCTGCGGCAAAGGGCGAGCGCCTGCCCGACGGTTGTGCCGGGGGGCCTCGCCGATCCCGTCGTGGCGGGCATCCGGTCCTGATCCCGCCGGAGCCGAGCGGTGTGTGGGCCGGGCCGCAAATTTCCGGCCCGGCCCACACCGCCCTCAGGTGACGGGTGCGAGCGATCGGGCGGACTGCGTCCGCTCGTACGCGTGGCCCACCAGCAGCAGCGTCCGCTCGGCGAAGGGCCGCCCGAGCAACTGCATGCCGATGGGCATGCCTGCCGTGTCCTGGCCGACCGGCACGGAGAGTGCGGGCACTCCTGTGATGTTGGCCGGGGAGGAGAGGCGCACATAGGCGTCGGAGACGCTCTCGACCGTCCCGTCGGGCCAGGTGACGGTCTCCTGGCCCGACGGGACCGCGGTCATCGGGACCGCGGGGGCGGCGATCACGTCGACTTCCTTCAGGAGGCCGGCCCATTCGTCGCGCATCAGCGTCCGGGCGCGCTGCGCCCGCAGGTAATCGCCCGCGCCCATCAGCTCACCGGCCTCCAGGAGGATCCGGACATCCGCCTGGTACAGCTCAGGGACGGTACGCAGGGTGCTTTCGTGGTACGCGGTGGCTTCCGGCACCATCAGGCCCCACTGGGTGGCCTGGATGTAGCGGGTCATCGGTATCTCGACCTCGATGAGCCGGGCGCCGAGCGCCTCCAGTTGTGCGATGGCGCGGCGGACGGCGGCCGCGACTTCCGCGTCGACGTGCTCGAAGTAGTAGTTGCGAGGCACGCCGACGCGCACTCCCGTCAGGTCCGGATCGGGGCACGGCCGGTAGTCGACGCTGGGGACGGCCACCGAGGCGGGGTCACGGGGATCGTGCCCGGCGATGGCGGTCAGGACCAGGGCCGTGTCGTCGACGGTGCGGGTGATCGGGCCGACGTGGTCGAGCGACCAGGACAGGGACGTGACGCCGTGACGGGGCACGAGTCCGTACGTCGGCTTGAGTCCGACCACCCCGTTCAGGGCGGCGGGCACCCGGATCGATCCGCCGGTGTCGGTGCCGAGGGCGAATGTCGCCGCGCCGGAGGCCACGGCGACGGCGGAGCCGCCGCTGGAGCCACCGGCGACCCTGCCGCGGTCCCAGGCGTTGTTGGTCTGCGGGGTGGTCAGCCCGTAGGCGAACTCGTGGGTGTGCGTCTTGCCGATCAGAATCGCGCCGGCCGCCCGCAGACTCGCGGCGACCGTGCTGTCGGAGGCCGCGCGATGACCGGCCCGGGTCCTGGAGCTTGCCGTGGTGGACACGCCGACGACATCGATCAGGTCCTTGAGTCCCACCGGGATCCCGTGCAGAGGACCTCGGATCCCGTGCAGAGGACCTCGGCAGGAACCCCGTGCGGCTTCGCGTTCGGCCTCACGGGCGGTCCGGCGGGCCTGATCAGCGAAAACCTCGACGTAGGCCGCAACGTGCGGCTCCACCTGCTCGATGCGGTGGAGGACCGAGTCGACCAGCTCGACGGGGGACAGCCGTCGCTCCCGGATCTCCTGCGCGGCGGCGGTGAGGGACAACTCATACGGCTGCATCGTGCTTCTCCTTTTCCGCACGGAAGGCACCGGCGGGCGGGGTGTCACCGAAGTTCAGCTCGCGCAGGGCCGCGACGACGGAGTGGATGTGGTCGGCGGTGGCCGCAACCACCAAGTGGCGGTCATCGGGCAGTGGAAGCCCGGCACGGGCGGCCCAGCGGGCGGCCTCGGGCGGTGTGAGTTCGGCGGAGGGCATGGATTCTCCCCTGGTCGGGTGGTCGGGCCTGGAGCGACGAGGCGCACCACTCCAAAAGCTAACGATTTGCTTTAGCTCGACTGCAGGACCTACCGTGCCTTAAGGCAAACACGTTGCTTTAAGGGAGGGGTTTCATGTCCGGCCCACTCGCGCACTGCCCTGCCGGGGGCAGCCGCGCCCACGGGAGAAGCCGTGCCGCCTCCTTCGCTCTGAACGCGTCCGTACTCGTGGCCCTCTTGGCGGCATCCAGTGCCCCGACACCGCTGTACCCCCTCTACCAGGAGCAGTGGGGCCTTTCACCGCTCGCCGTCACGGTGGTCTTCAGCGCCTACTCCCTGGCGCTGCTGTCGGCCCTTCTCACCACCGGAGCGCTCTCCGACCGCCTGGGACGGCGTCCCGTCCTGGCAGGCGCCCTGGGCGCGCAGGCCGTCGCCATGGTTCTCCTCGCCTCAGCGGAAGGCACAGGCTCCCTGACAGCGGCCCGTCTCCTACAAGGAGTGGCCACCGGTGTGGCCACCAGCGCCGCAGGCGCGGCTCTCCTCGACCTGGAAAACCCGCGGCATCCCGGTCGGTCCGCCCTGACCAACACCATCGCCCCGGTCGCCGGCATGGCTGCGGGCGTTCTCGTCTCCACCCTCCTCGTCCGCTTCGCCCCGGCCCCCACGGTCACCGTCTACACGCTGATGGCAGCACTGTTCGCCGCCCAGGCGATCGGCGTCGCCTTCACCACGGAGACAGTCAACCGCCGGGCAGACGCGCTCCGATCGCTGCGCCCGCGGCTCGGTGTACCACCCGCGGTGCGCCGCACCCTGCTGACCACCGGCACCGCAATCGTCGCAATCTGGGCACTGGGCGGCTTCTACTCCTCCCTCGGGCCGGCCCTCGTGCGCCTGGTGGCCCCCAACACCCCGCAGGCGGCCCTCGGCATGGTCTTCTTCACCCTCAGCGCCGCAGCCGCACTCACCATGTGGATCCTGCGCCGCACCACCCCCCTCACCACCGCGATCGGCGGATGCTTCTCCGTCCTGCCCGCCGCGGTCCTGACCCTGAGCGGTTTGCACGGCGCCGGACTGCCGGCCGTCTACGGCGGCGCGGCCCTGGCCGGAGCAGCCTTCGGCGCCGTCTCCCAAGGCGTGCTTCGCATGCTTCTCACCTCGCTCGACGAGCAGTACCGCGCCGCGACGCTGGCCGCCTACTACGTTCTGAGCCACCTCTCCATGAGCCTGCCCGCCATCGCCGCGGGGGCCGCGGCCCAGCACTACGGGCTCAGGACCACCTCGCACGCCTACGCCGTCATCGCCGCACTCCTCGCTGCGGCGGCCCTCACAGCGCTCGCCGTGTCACGAAGCCGGACAGGGCCCTGCAGCAGTCCGCGCAACCGGCCTCTCCGCTGAAGAGCAAAGGAAAAGACAGATCATGCAGACTCCCCCGGACACCCCCGTCCCCTCCTGGGCCGTGGGCGACATCACCGTCCACCGCATCGACGAAATACCGCTGCCGCCCGCGACCGGACCCTGGCTGCTGCCCGACGCCACTCCTCAGGTGGTGGCCGGCCAGGACTGGCTGCGCCCCCACTTCGCCGGCGACGACGGCATCCTCCACATCGACAGCCACAGTTTCGCGTTCGCCGTGGACGGGCTGCGCGTACTCGTCGACACCGGCATCGGCAACGGCAAGCAACGGGCCAACCCGGCCTGGCACGACCTGCGCACCGACTTCCCCGAGCGCCTGGCCGCCGCCGGCTTCCCGCCCGGCTCCGTCGACCTGGTGGTCCTCACCCACCTGCACGCCGACCACGTCGGCTGGAACACCCGGATGGCGCACGGCGAGTGGGTCCCCACGTTCCCCGAGGCGCGCTACCTCACCGCACGCGTCGAAAGGGAGTTCTGGGCCGCGTACGACATGGAGGAGGCACGCCGCCAGATGTTCCGCGACTCGGTGATCCCGGTCGAGCAGGCCGGTCTGCTCGACCTGGTCGACGTCCCGACCGAGGGTGTGCAGATCACTCCGGGCCTGCGCCTGGTCCCCACCCCCGGCCACACCCCCGGCCATGTCGCGGTCGAACTGAGCAGCCGGGGTGAAACGGCGCTGATCACCGGTGACTGCATTCACCACCCGGTCCAACTCGCCCACCCCGCCATCGGCGCCTGCGTGGACATCGACCCACAGCAGTCCGAGACCACCCGCGGTGAACTGCTCGCTTCCCTCGCCGGCACGGACACCCTCCTGCTCGGCACCCACTTCGCCCCGCCCACAGCCGGCCGTGTCGTCGCGCACGGGGGCGCCTACCGGCTGCGGCCCGTTCCGGCGACCTGACCTGCAAGCCCGGCCGGTCCGCCGGGGCCCGACAGGCTCGGCGACGCCGCGGACCGACACCCCCGGCCGCTTCATCAGCCTCGACCTGTGGGCTGTGCAGGCCAGACCGGAACGACGCGCGAGTGGTCGGCGTGATCGTCTTTGTGTGTCAGAGGCGGGTTTCCCAGATGGCGCCGATCGTGGGCGCAGTCCGGTCCTGGTCGGGTGATCGGCGTACGTGTATCTGCCCCGCCGACCACAGCGCGCCCGGCAGGTCCGGAGCAGCCTCACCGACCTGCCGTCAGAACGAGCGTCAAGACCACGCGCCACAGACGCGAGGCCGGGCCGTCCGAGCCGGGTCGGCCACCTCCGTATGACGGGTAGAACACCAGGTCAGCGGCGGCCGGGGAGGTTGCGGTGAGTCTCCGCATCGTGCACTTCAAAGAACAGGCCGAGCACACTCGGCCAGACCTGAGCAGCACAGTAAAATCGCAGGTCAAATGCCCTTTGCAGCAGGCTCCAGGATCGCCACGCACTCCACGTGATGCGTCATCGGGAAGATGCCGGCTTGAGCGGGTCTCGGAAAAGGCCAGGTCAGAGGCCATTCATCGGCTCGCTGTCCCGCCTGCGGGAGACCAGAGCGTCAAACGGGCGTCACGGTCGACAATCCATCCCCGCGCGTACGGCCCCCTCTCATCCCGCCCTGCCCCTCGGAGCCTCGTCGGCGTCGCCCCGTACCTGTGAGGGTGAGCGCTCCGGCGCCTGCGCGCTCTGTGCCGTGGCGAGCGGGCCCAGATGCTGTGCGGCGCTGTCCAGCAGTCCGAGGTCGGCCTTGGTGTGCGCGATGGCGGCGTCGATCAGGACGGCGACCAGCGGCTCGTCGGCGTGGGCGCGGCGCTGCTGCGCCAGGCCCGCGAGCTCGGACAGGTACGTCTGCCGCTGCGACTCGATCAGCGTGGCCAGGGCCTGCGGGCCCAGCGCGACAGCGCCGAGGAGCTTCAGGAACAGCTCGTCGCGGAAGCCGCCGACGCGCACCCAGGCGGTGGTCGCCCACGAGCGCAGCTCGGCCTCGCCCGCTTCGGTGAGTGTGTAGAGGTTCTTGTCGGGCCGGTCGGTCTGCGTGACCTGCGAGCGCGAGACATAGCCGTCACGGACCAGCCGTTCGAGGATCTGATAGAGGTGGCCGATGTTCAGGCCGCCCCACTGCGGGCCGACGGCCTCCTCGAACCGGGCCTTGAGTTCGTATCCGTGATTCGGTCGCCGGGTCAGCAGCGCGAGCACGGCGTGGTGGAGCGGCATACACGTCCCTTCTACATTGTGACAACATACCCCTGAATTGTCGCAATGCAGGGGCGGCGATGTACGTGCGCGATGTACGAGGACGAGGCTGCATACATGGCTGTGAGCGTGACATTGCGCGGGGTGAGCCGCCGGTATCCCGGCCTGACCGCTCTGGACGAGATCGACCTGGAGGTCGCGGCCGGTGAGGTGGTGATGCTGACCGGCCCGTCCGGCGCCGGCAAATCCACCGTCCTGCATGTGACGGGCGGCATGGACCAGCCCGACGAGGGGCACGTCGAGATCGACGGCACACAACTGACACCCCGGGACCTGGACCGTCACCGGCGGCGTGTCGGCTTCGTCTTCCAGCGCTTCCACCTGCTGCCCTCGCTGACCGCGCTGGACAATGTGCTCGCCCCGGTCCTGCCGCGCAGAGTGGACTTCGACCGGCATGCGCGCGGCATGGAGCTGCTCGAAGCCGTCGGCCTGGGCCGGCGGGCCGACGCCCTGCCCTCGCAGTTGTCGGGCGGCCAGCAGCAACGCGTCGCCGTCGCACGGGCGTTGATCAACCGACCGGGACTGTTACTGGCCGACGAGCCCACGGGCAACCTGGACAGCGTCATCGGGCGGGAGATCAT
Source organism: Streptomyces sp. NPDC088766 (assembly GCF_044750845.1). Lineage (NCBI taxonomy): Bacteria > Bacillati > Actinomycetota > Actinomycetes > Kitasatosporales > Streptomycetaceae > Streptomyces > Streptomyces sp. NPDC088766. Next base: position 13,887 of record NZ_JBIVKQ010000017.1, read on the forward strand.
CGACCTGCTGATGTCGCTGCGCGAGCGCTACGGGATGACGATGCTGATCGCCACGCACGACGCCGAGGTCGCCGCGGGCGGCGACCGGGTGGTGCGGCTGCAGGACGGCAGGATCACCTCGGACCAGCGGATCACCCCGTCCGGCGACGTGCTGCACCGGCTGGGGGGCCTGCGCCCGTGATGGCGATGATTCTCGACCAGCTACGGCGGCGGCGCGGGCGCGCGCTGGCCCTGGCCGCCGGAATCCTGGTGGCGGCGACCAGTTTCACCCTGCTGACCGCGACGGTGAGCACGAGCCAGGCGACCACCGTGGGCACGGTACGGAAGAACGCACGCTCCGCGTACGACGTCCTGGTACGCCCGCCCGACTCGCAGACGGACGTGGAGCGGCGGAGCGGTCTGGTCACGCCGAACTTCCTGTCCGGCACGTTCGGCGGCATCACCATCGACCAGTACCGGCGCATCCGCGGCATGGCCGGGGTCGACGTGGCCGCACCGGTCGCCAACATCGGCTATCTCATGGTGGCGAGCACCGTCACGGTGGACGTGTCCCGCTTCCTGGACGGGAAGGCGTCCCGGCAGATCCTGCGCATCAGCCCTACGCTCACCTCCGGACTGGGCAGCTACCGCACCTCGGACGAGTACGTCTACCTCACCCGCTCCCCCCTGACGTCGGGATCGGAGTCGGACGGCCTCTTCGAGTCCGACACCCTGGAGACGGGTACGGCCGACAAGAGCACCCAGCGGTACCGGATCAAGGGGAAGTACGACGTCTGCTTCTACTTCAACCGGGACAAGACCGAGCAGACCGAGTTCAACCTGGATCTGCCGTTGAAGCCGAACATCATCGCCGAGGACCTCAGGGACAGGTCACCGTTCGACCCGGACCTGAGTTCGCGGATGAACTGCCAGTCCGGCCAGGACAAGGCCACGATCGACGTTCCGGTCAGTTACCCCGTGCTGCTGGCCGCCATCGACCCGGTGGCCGAGAACCGGCTGGTGGGCCTGGGCGACACCATCGTCTCGGGCCGGATGCTCACCGAGCAGGACAAGCCGTGGAGGGTGTCGGGCGCCAAGAGCGTCCACGGACAGTACGACTCCTACATCCCGGCGCTGCTCAGCGACACCCCGCTGACCACCGGCACGCTCGACGCCACGGTCGAGCGGCTCGACGTCGGCGACCCGGCCGAGCTGCCCTCGAAACTGGGCAACCCGACAGCCGCCGGCTTCGTCCGAAACCTGCACGGCACCACGGTGGGCACGACCCGCGTCGACCTGAGCAAGGGCTACCGGAAGGCACTGACCGAGGACTCGTTCGACACCGGCAGCTACTGGACGGTCGGCCCGGTCACCTACCGCCGGACCTCCGACGGCGACCTCGCCGCGCAGCTGCAGCCCCCGCAGAAGCCCAGCCTGTGGATCACCAACTCGAACCGGCAGCCGTTTCCCAACGTCCCCGAGGAGAACCACCAGGGCACCCAGTACCGGAAGGTGACCAGTCACGCCGCCACGAACTGCATCGGACTGGGTAGGTGCGACGGCGTGGACTCCGGACGCCTGCCCAATCCCTTCGTCCACCTGGTCGGCCGCTATGACACCGGCAGACTGCCCGGCTTCTCACCACTGTCCGACACCCCGCTGGAGACCTACCAGACACCGCAGGTCACCGGTGCGGACAGCGCGACCCGAGCGAAGCTTCACGGCAAGCCCCTGCAGCCCGACCGCAACCTGGGCGGCTACGTCAGCCCGCCGCCCACCATGCTGACGACGATGGACTCCATCACCGCGCTCACCAAAAGCCGTCGGGTCCCGAGCCTCCAGGACAAGGCGCCGGTCAGCGCGATCAGGATCCGGGTGGCAGGAGTGACCGGCGTCGACACCGCCTCCCGGGCGCGGGTGAACGCGGTGGCCGGGAAGATTCGGGCCGTCTACCCCCGGCTCCAGGTCGATGTCACCGTCGGCAGCTCGCCCGCACCGCAGACGGTGGCACTGGGCGACTCGGCACAGGTGACGGAGCGTTGGGTCGCCAAGGGCGTGGCACTGCGCATTCTCCGGGCGGTGGACACCAAGAGCGCGGTGCTCTTCGTGCTGGTCCTCGTCGTGTGCGCACTCTTCCTAGGCCAGGCCGCGCTGGCCTCGGTGCGCTCACGTCGCACCGAGATCGGCACGCTGCGCTGCCTCGGCTGGAGCGGTGGCGAAGTGCTCCGCCTGGTCCTCGGCGAACTGGCGCTGATCGGCCTCGCCGCCGGAGCCGTGGGCACGGTGCTCGCGTACGTGCTGGGCCGGGTGCTGGGCCAGCCCGAAGCCGGCGCCAAGTCACTCCTCGTGCTCCCGGTGGCGCTCCTCCTGGCCACGGCGGCGGGTCTGATCCCCGCCTGGCTCGCCACCCGGCTGGGACCGATGGAAGCCGTCCGGCCCCCGGTGACGGCGGCCCGCCGCGCGCACCCGGTGCGTTCGGTGGCCGGACTGGCCATGCTCAACCTGCTGCGGGTGCGGGGCCGCACGCTGCTGGGTGCGACAGGGCTGGCGCTGGGAGTGGCCGCCTTCACCGTGCTGCTCGCCCTGACGCTGGCCTTCCGGGGCGAGGTGGCCGGGTCGCTGCTCGGCAGCGCCGTGGTGGCGCAGGCGCGCGAGGCCGACTACCTCAGCGTCGCCCTCTCCCTGCTCCTGGGTGCCGCCGGCGCCATCGACGTCCTGGTCATCTCGCAGCGCGAACGCGCCGCCGATCTCGCGGTGCTGCGGGCGACCGGCTGGACCAACCGCGACCTGGCGAAGCTGACCCTCTACGAGGGGATCGGACTGGCTCTGCTGGGCGGCCTGTCCGGTGCGGTGGCCGGTCTGGCCGGGGTGCTGACTCTCGGCCGGGGCGTGCTGCACGGTCACCTGTTCCCGGTCGCCGGCGCCGCGCTACTGGCCACGCTCGCGGCGACCGCCCTGGTGGTGGCGGCTCTGACGGTGCCGATCCGGAGGCTGTCCCGGATCGCCCCCGCCCACCTGCTCGCCGCCGACTGAGCCGAGCCGCCGCCACCGCAGGCGGCTTCGCACAGCGGAGGACCCCGGCCCGTGTTCACGGGCCGGGGTCCTCCGCTGTCGACGGACGTCCGCGGTCGTGCCCTCCCCTGTCAGCGACAGCCCTCGGTATCGGCTCACGTCGCCGGACATTCATCGGTGGATCCGTTGCCGAGGGGGGGCCGCCGGCCGACAGACGCCCACCCGCACGGCATTTCGGACCGGGGTGAACGAGCCGCCCGCGGGCTCGGACCTGTCGCCCGCTACGCGCCGGGTACGGCCGGGAGCCCATGGCCCCGACGCAGGCGCCGCACCGCGGGCACGAAGATCCGGTCGTCGGCGAACTGGTCCTGGACCGGGACACGCTCACCGCCGACACCGATCCCGACCAGTACCTGACCGTCTGGACCGCCGCCCCGGGCTCCCCCACCCACGAGCGGCTGCGCATCCTGGCTTCCGTACCGTACACACGCCTCCCTCCGGCGCCTTGGCGTGGAGACGATCGAATCAGGACGCACACATAACTTGACGCCTCATCAGATAGAGCGTCACATGAGCGTCACTGCTGCTCTGCGCGAACCCGGCGAAGCTCGGGGGCACCCCGTGCCGGCCATTCCGGCGATGAGCGAAACCCCAGGTCAGGGGCGTTCGCCGACGCGTGTCGTGCTCCACCTCCTGCACTTCGGGAAACAGATCGAGCACACCCGACCGCACCGGAGCAGACCAGGAAAACCGCAGCTCAGAGCCCCTTTACGGCAGGCTCCAGAATCGCCACGCACTCCACGTGATGCGTCATCGGAAACAGATCGAACGCCCGCAGGGTCCGCACCCGGTACCCCCCGTCCCGGAAGTACGCCAGGTCGCGTGCCAGCGCGGCCGGGTCGCAGGCCACGTAGGCGATCCTCCGTGCGCCCAGGGAGGAGAGGTGCTGGACCGTCCTGCGTCCGGCGCCCGCCCGCGGCGGGTCGAGGACCACGAGGTCGACCTCGCTGATGCCCGTCCGCGGGAGCACGCTCTCCACCTTGCCCTGCTCGATCCGCACCCGGTCGAAGCCGGCGAGGTTGTGGCGGGCGTCCTCGACGGCGCGCTTGCCGGACTCGATGCCGAGGACCGCGCCCTTGTCGCCGATGCGGTCGGCGAGGGCGCCCGCGAAGAGGCCGACGCCGCAGTACAGGTCGAGCGCCATGTCGCCCTTGCGTGGCAGCAGACCCTGCATGACCGCCTTGACGAGGGTGTCGGCGGCCTGCGGGTGGACCTGCCAGAAGCCGCCGCTGCCGACGCGGTGGGTCCGGCCGTCGGCACGCTCGCGCACGAACGCGCGGCCGTGGACGCGGTGGATGCCGCCGTCGTGCTCCTCGACGCGCATGACGGAGACGGGCCTGTCGAGCTCGACGAGGGGGAGGCGGGCGCCCGGCCGGGGTTCGAGGATCACCATGCGGTCCTGGGAGCCGGTCGCGGCGATGGCGTCGACGGACGCCATCCCGGACCAGTCGCGGTTCTCGATGCCCAGTTCGCTGATGCCGGGCGCCGCGATCATGCAGTGCTCGATGGGCTCGACCTCGTGGGAGCGGTGGCGCCGCAGTCCGGCGTTGCCGTCGGCGTCGACCGCGTACTGCACGCGCGTCCGCCACTGCGGCACCTGGCCGGCGGGCAGCTTGTCGCCCTCGGCCGGCATCACGGTGCCGTCCCAGCCGGCCTCCTCGGGCGTGAGGCCCGCGAGCCGCTTCAGCTGCTCGGCGATCACCTCGCCCTTGAGGCGGCGCTGGGCGCCCGGCTTGGCGTGCTGCCAGTCGCAGCCGCCGCAGCGGCCGGGTCCGGCGTACGGGCAGGGCGCCTCGACGCGGTCCTTGGACGCCTCCAGCACCCGCACCGCGTCCGCGCGCAGGAACCGGGCTCCCTCCTCGCCGTCGGTCACCCGGGCCACGACCCGCTCGCCGGGAAGCGTGTGCCGGACGAACAGCACCTGTCCCCCGTCGGTACGGGCGATGCAGTGCCCGCCGTGCGCGACGGGGCCGACCTCGACCTCGTACTCCTCGCCGACCAGCGACCTCGCCTGCGACTTCTTCGTTTCTGCCTGCATGGCGGGATGACTCCACTACGTCGAACGAGGTACGGCCGGACAACAGCCCACCAGTCTACGTGGCTGTCGTCCGGCCGCTCACCATGAGCAGGTCAGGCCTGCGGACCCGCGGAGCCCTCGCCCGGCGCGTCCGGGGAGCCGGTGGAACCCGTGCCCGACGGCTCCTTCGCGCGCCCCTCGTGGACCGGACCGCGCCGCACGGAACCGGGAGCGTTCCACTCCTGCCGCCTGCGGGCCCGCTTCTTGGCCACCTCGGAGGACTGGAGCTGGTAGGGCACCGAGGTCACCATCACGCCGGGCGTGAACAGCAGCCGGCCCTTGAGCCGGAGCGCGCTCTGGTTGTGCAGCAGCTGCTCGTACCAGTGACCGACCACGTACTCGGGGATGATCACCGACACGGCGTCCCGCGGCGACTCCCGGCGCAGGCTCTTGACGTACTCGATGACCGGCCGCGTGACCTCGCGGTAGGGCGAGTCCAGGACCTTCAGCGGTACGTCGATGCCGCGCCGTTCCCACTCCTCGCGCAGCGCCTTCGTCTCGGCCGGGTCGACGTTGACGGTGAGCGCCTCGAGGGTGTCGGAGCGCATCAGCTTGGCGTAGGCCAGGGCGCGCAGCGTCGGACGGTGGATCTTGGAGATGAGCAGCAGCGAGTGGACGCGCGAGGGGCGGACGCTGTCGTCGCTGGGTCCCTCGGGTGCGGCGAGTTCCTCGGAGACGCCGTCGTAGTGGCGGCGGATCACGGTCATCGTGCCGTAGAAGATCACCATGCCGAGCAGGGCGACCCAGGCACCGTGGGTGAACTTCGTGAGCAGGACGACCACCAGGACGAGGCCGGTGAAGAACGCGCCGAAGGTGTTGATCGCCCGGGAGCGGACCATGTGGCGGCGCTTGGCCGGGTCGGTCTCGGTCGCCAGGTGGCGGTTCCAGTGCCGGACCATGCCGGTCTGGCTGAGCGTGAAGGACACGAACACCCCGACGATGTACAGCTGGATCAGCCGCGTGGAGTCGGCGCCGTACAGGATGATCAGGAAGGTCGCCGCGCCCGCGAGGAGAACGATGCCGTTGGAGAACGCCAGGCGGTCGCCGCGGGTGTGCAGCTGACGGGGCAGGTAGCGGTCCTGGGCGAGGATCGAGCCGAGCACCGGGAAACCGTTGTAGGCGGTGTTGGCCGCCAGGAACAGCACCAGCGCGGTCGCCGCGGCGAGCACGACGAAGAGGAAGCTGCCCTTGCCGAAGACGGCCTCGGCGACCTGGGTGATCACCGGGTTCTGGACGTAGTCGGCACCGACCGCGACACCGTTGTTCAGCAGGTCGACGGCCGGGTTCTCGGCCATGCGGACGTCGGTGAACAGGGCCAGCACGATGATCCCGCAGAACATCGTGACGGCGAGCAGGCCCATCGCGGCCAGGGTGGTCGCGGCGTTCCTGGACTTGGGCTTGCGGAAGGCGGGCACGCCGTTGGAGATCGCCTCCACGCCGGTGAGCGCCGCACACCCGGAGGAGAACGCCCGCAGCATGAGGAAGAACAGGGCGAAGCCGGCGAGGCCCTGGTGCTCGGGCTTGATCGTGTAGTCGGCGGTGGGCGCGCGCATGGTGTCGCCCAGGACCAGTCCCCGGAACGCGCCCCACGCGATCATGATGAAGACGCCCGCGACGAACACGTACGTCGGAATGGCGAAGAGCTTGCCGGACTCCTTGACGCCGCGCAGGTTCATCAGCGTCAGCAGCACGACGACGGCGACCGCGCAGGCCACCTTGTGCTCGACGACGAACGGGATCGCGGAGCCGAGGTTCTCGATGCCCGAGGTGATGGACACGGCGACGGTCAGGACGTAGTCGACGAGCAGGGCGCTCGCGACGGTCAGTCCGGCCCTGGCGCCGAGGTTGGTGGTGGCCACCTCGTAGTCGCCGCCGCCGCTGGGGTAGGCGTGGACGTTCTGCCGGTAGGAGGCGACCACCGTGAACATCAGCACGACGACCGCGAGCGCGATCCAGGGGCTGAGGTGGTACGCCGACACGCCCGCGATGGACAGGACCAGCAGGACCTCCCCGGGCGCGTAGGCCACGGAGGACAGCGGGTCGGAAGCGAAGACGGGCAGGGCGATGCGCTTCGGCAGGAGCGTTTCTCCGAGCCGATCACTGCGCAGTGCGCGCCCGATCAGAATCCGTTTGGGCACGTCGGTCAGTTTGGACACAACTGAGCATCGTAGGCCTTCGAACAGGGGACCGCCCACCCTCCCCCCGGGGGCAGCCGGGTGATACCGCGCCCGGCCACTTCACGGACACCCTCCGTCTGCCTCACGGGTGAAATCGGCCACGGCGCGGCTGCGGATTCCGCGGCCGTACCGATCCCCGTGCCTATATGACAATTCCCGTCCCCTGCCGCCCTCTGGAGGTTCCATGCACACGACCGCGGAGCTGATCGGCGCCGCCGGCACCCTCGTCGGCCTCGGAATCCTCACCCTGCTCAGCCTGTGGAGCATCAGCCGTCGCTGACGCCGGGAACGGTGCACGGGGTGCCCCCCGCGGACCGCGCGTGTGTAGCTTGGTCGGCGGTCTGAGACCCTGTTACAGCCAAGTCAGCAACATTTGACCTCGGAAGGACGGTCGTGCACATCGTCATCATGGGCTGCGGCAGAGTGGGTTCCGCTCTCGCCCAGACCCTGGAGCAGCAGGGGCACACGGTCGCCGTGATCGACCATGACCCCACCGCCTTCCGACGTCTTGGCTCCTCGTTCGGCGGCCGCCGGGTCACCGGGGTCGGCTTCGACCAGGACACCCTGCGCGAAGCGGGCATCGAGGAGGCCGGGGCCTTCGCCGCCGTGTCCAGCGGCGACAACTCCAACATCATCGCGGCCCGCGTGGCCCGCGAGATGTTCGGCATCGAGAACGTCGCCGCCCGCATCTACGACCCCCGCCGCGCCGAGGTCTACCAGCGCCTGGGCATCCCGACGGTGGCCACGGTCCGCTGGACGGCCGACCAGATGCTGCGCCGGCTGCTTCCCTCGGGTTCCGAGCCGCTGTGGCGCGATCCCACCGGCGGCGTCCAGCTGGCCGAGGTGCACGCCTCCACCGCCTGGGTCGGACACAAGATCAGCAAGCTTCAGGAGGAGACGGGCGTGCGCGTGGCGTTCCTCACCCGCCTCGGCGAAGCGATTCTGCCCACCTCGCAGACGGTTCTGCAGGAGGGCGATCTGGTGCACGTGATGATGCGCACCGACGACGTGGAGAAGGTCGAAGCCGCGTTCGCCGAGGGCCCGAAGGAGGACGGTCACTGATGAGGGTCGCCATTGCCGGAGCCGGCGCAGTCGGCCGCTCGATCGCGGGCGAGCTGCTGGAGAACGGCCACGAGGTCCTGCTGGTCGACAAGGCGCCGACCGCCATCTCGGTCGAGCGCGTCCCGCAGGCGGAGTGGCTGCTGGCCGACGCCTGCGAGATCACCTCCCTCGACGAGGCGGCCCTCCAGCGCTGCAACGTCGTGATCGCCGCGACGGGCGACGACAAGGTCAACCTGGTCGTCTCCCTGCTCGCGAAGACGGAGTACGGCGTCCCGCGTGTCGTCGCCCGCGTGAACAACCCGAAGAACGAGTGGCTCTTCAACGAGTCCTGGGGCGTGGACGTCGCCGTCTCCACCCCGCGCCTGATGTCCGCCCTGGTGGAGGAGGCGGTCAGTGTCGGCGACCTGGTCCGCCTGCTCCGCTTCAGCCACGGCGACGCCAACCTCGTCGAACTGACCCTCCCCGAGGAGTCGGCCCTGGCCGGCACCCAGGTCGGCGACGTGGAGTGGCCCGAGGACACCTCCCTGGTCACGATCATCCGCGGCACCCGCGTCCTCACCCCGTCCCGCGAGGACTCCCTGGAAGCAGGCGACGAACTCCTGTTCGTGGCAGCCCAGGCCCGAGAGGAACAGTTGGAAGACCTGCTGTCGGTCCGCCGCGAGGACATCAACGGCTGACCCTCCCGTCCCGTCCGGGAGCAACGCCGGCCCTGCCGGGTCCTCGGGGAGGAGCTGGAGACCGCAACCGTTCCCCACCCGAGCGACCGCCGGTGAACAGCAGCCTTCGGAAACGGGGACGGAAGCGGAGGTCGGGGGGCAACCCTCGGAGACGGAGGCGGAGGTCCGGGGTCAGCCCTCGGAGACGGAGGCGGAGGTCCGGGGTCAGCAGCCTCAGGGAGGGGAAAGGGCGGCGGGGGCGAGAAGACCCCCGCCGGAACTACCCGTCCCGCCGGTGCCGCGGACCGGCCTCCGCCGACTCGTGCGACGTCCCGGCCGCTCTCGCCTCCGCCGCCTTCTCCTCCGCCTCCATCTCGGCGAAGACATCGATCGGCGCGGGCGCCTTCGCCAGGAAGACCCAGGTCAGCCAGACGGCCAGCAGGAACGGCGGGATCTTCAGCGCGATCAGCACCCAGCCCAGCTGCGTGGTGTCGGCCCACCAGTACAGCGGGAAGAGGATCGCGCACTTGGCGAGAAGAATCAGGCCCCAGGCGTAACTGGCCTTCGCATAAGCCTTCTTGCGGCCGGGATTGCGGGTACGCCAGGAGAGGTTCTCCTTGAACACCGGCCCGAGGATCAGCCCGAGCAGCGGCATCCCGCACAGGGTCGAGACGATGTACGCCAGCGACAGCCCCAGCGTGTAGAGCATGCCGGGCAGGTAGAAGTCCTTCGCGTTGCCCGTCATCATCGCGAACACGACACCGAAGGCGACGCCGAAGACACCGCTGAAGGCGTGCTTCACGGTGTCCTTCATGGCCAGGCGGACCACGACCAGGACCAACGACACCGCCAGCGCGGCGATCGCCGACATGTGCAGATCTTTGTTGATCGTGTAGATCGTGACGAACAGCAGGCCGGGCACCACCGTCTCGACCATGCCCCGCACCCCGCCGAACGCCTCGAACAGCGCGGCTTCCGTCACCGCCCGGGCGTCGTCCTGCTGAGTGTCTTCGGTCGGCTTGTCGAGCGACGTCACCGGCTACTCCCTACCAAGGGGTCTCAGTTCGTACTTGGGGTTGAACAGCACCCGGCGGCCCCGGCTCATCGAGATCCGGCCCGATGCTATGAGCTTGCGCCCCGGCTCTATACCCACGATGGAGCGTCTGCCCAGCCACACCACGTCCAGCGCGGCGGAGCCGTCGAACAGCTCGGCCTCCAGGGCCGGGACTCCGGCCCGCGGTCGCAGGGTGACCGTGCGCAAGGTACCAGTAACCGTGACTATCTGGCGGTCCTGGCAGTCTCCGATCCGCGTGCAGCCGGCGGTCTCGGCATCCTCCCGCAACTCCTCGGACTCCAGGTCCTCCTGCGAGGAGGAGAGCCGATCGAGCATGCGCCGGAACCGGCCCACCGGCTTCTCGGAACGAGGAACAGCACTCATATCTGAAGGGTACCGGGAGGCACCACCGGGCCCGTACCCGCGTTCCGGCGCCCGCCTACGCCCACGCACGCCCGCCCCCTCTCGCCCCGCCCCTGGACCTGCCGTGGCTCACTTCTCGAACCGGTATCCCATCCCCGGCTCCGTGATGAAGTGCCGGGGGTGCGACGGATCTGCCTCCAGCTTCCTGCGCAGCTGCGCCATGTAGACCCGCAGGTAGTTCGTCTCCGTCCCGTACGACGGGCCCCACACCTCCTGGAGCAGTTGCTTCTGGCTGACCAGGCGGCCGGTGTTGCGCACCAGCACCTCCAGCAGATGCCACTCGGTGGGCGTGAGCCGTACATCCTTGCCGTCCCGGTTGACCTTCTTGGCGCCCAGGTCGACCGTGAATCCGTCGGTCTCGACCAGGACCTGCGACTCTGCTCCGCCCGCGGGTTCGGCACGGCGGACGGCGGCCCGCAGCCGAGCCAGCAGCTCGTCCATGCCGAAGGGCTTGGTGACGTAGTCGTCGGCACCCGCGTCGAGTGCCTCGACCTTCTCGTCCGAGGAGTGCCGGGCGGACAGCACCAGGATCGGCACCCGGGTCCAGCCCCGCAGGCCCCTGATCACCTCGACTCCGTCCATGTCGGGCAGCCCCAGGTCGAGCACGATCACGTCCGGATGGCGGGCGGCGGCGAGCCGGAGGGCGGTGGTCCCGTCATGAGCCGCGTCGACCTCGTACTTGCGGGCCTTGAGGTTGATCACGAGGGCACGCACGATCTGGGGTTCGTCATCGATCACGAGCACCCTCGTGGGGCTCTGGGCGGTGCCCCCGGTCGAGCTCATGGCGCCTGCCTTTCGGTTGGTGCGGGACGGTCCGGGGAGGGGCCGGCGGTGAGGGGGGCGAGGTCCGGGGCCCGGACCGGCCGGGCCGGCCGGTCCGGGCCCCGGACCTCGGACCTCGGCCGCACGCACGGTGAGCACCATGGTCAGTCCCCCGCCCGGTGTGTCCTCGGCGTGGAGCGTCCCGCCCATCGCCTCGGCGAAGCCGCGCGCGACCGCGAGGCCCAGGCCCACCCCTGCCCCGCGCGGAGCGTCACCGTACCGCTGGAAGGGTTCGAAGATCCCTTCCTTGGCCTCGTCCGGGACACCCGGCCCACGGTCCACGACCCGGACCTCGACCCGGTCGGCGAGCGCGCTGGCGGCGACCAGCACGGGGACTCCGTCCGCGCTGTACTTCACCGCGTTCTCGACCAGGTTGGCGACCGACCGCTCCAGCAGCCCGGCGTCCACGGCGACCATCGGCAGCGTCTCCGGGACGTCCAGCGCCACGCTGTCCTCCGGAACACCGCCGAGCGCCATCGGCACCACTTCGTCCAGGTCGGTCTCCCGGATGATCGGCGTGACCGTGCCGGTCTGGAGGCGGGACATGTCCAGGAGGTTCCCGACCAGGTGGTCGAGCCGGTCGGCGCCGTCCTCGATGCCCTCGAGCAGCTCCGCCCGGTCCTCCTCGGACCAGGCCACGTCGTCGGATCTGAGACTGGACACCGCCGCCTTGATCCCGGCCAGCGGGGTGCGCAGGTCGTGGCTGACGGCGGCCAGCAGCGCCGTGCGGATCCGGTTTCCCTCGGCGAGCGTGCGGGCTCGGTCGGCCTCCTCCTGGAGGCGCCGCCGGTCCAGTACGACGACCGCCTGCGCGGCGAAGGCGGCCAGCACCCGCCGGTCCTCCGCGGGCAGCAGCCGTCCGGTGAGCGCCAGCGCCAGACGGTCCCCGACGGGCACGTCCACATCGGCGTCCTCGGGCCGCCCCACGGGCCGCCCCGCACCGGCCCGGCCCGCGCAGATCCAGGGCGCCGTGTCGTCCCCGCGTTCCAGCAGGGCCGCGGACTCCATGCCGAAGGTCTCCCGGACCCGTTCGAGCAGCGCCTCCAGACTGGTCTCGCCGCGCAGCACATTGCCCGCCAGATAGGAGAGGATCTCCGACTCCGCTCGCAGCCTGGCTGCCTGATGGGTGCGCCGGGCGGCCAGGTCGACCACCGACGCCACGGACACCGCGACCCCGACGAAGATCACGATGGCGACGATGTTCTTCGGGTCGGCGATGGTCCAGTGGTGCAGGGGCGGTGTGCAGAAGTAGTTCAGCAGCAGGGAGCCCAGGGCCGCCGAGGCCAGCGCCGGCAGCAGGCCACCGAGCAGCGCCGCCGCCACGGTCACCGTCAGGAACAGCAGCATGTCGTTGGCGAGGCCGAGGTGGACCGCACTGAGCAGCACCGTCATCAGCGGAGGACCGGCCAGCCCGACCGCCCAGCCCCAGATGATCCGGGCCCGCCCGAGCCGGGCACCCCGGGTCACCGGCAGCCCTCGCCCCTTGGCCGCCTCCTCGTGGGTGACGATGTGCACGTCGAGGTCGGGTCCCGACTCGCGGGCGACGGTGGCACCGACGCCGGGTCCGAGCACGTACTGCCAGGCCTTGCGGCGGGAGGAGCCGAGGACGATCTGGGTGGCGTTGGCGCCCCGGGCGAAGTCGAGCAGCGCGGCCGGGATGTCGTCGCCGACGACGTGGTGGAAGGTGCCGCCGAGGTCCTCCACGAGCGTGCGCTGGACCGCCAGCTCCTTGGGCGAGGCGGAGGTCAGGCCGTCGCTGCCGGCGATGTAGACGGCCAGCACCTCTCCTCCGGCGCCCTTCTCCGCGAGCCGGGCCGCGCGCCGGATCAGCGTCCGCCCCTCCGGACCGCCGGTCAGCCCGACCACGATCCGCTCCCGCGACCCCCAGATCGCCGACACCCGGTGCTCGCTGCGGTACTGCTTCAGGTACTCGTCGACCCGGTCGGCGACCCACAGCAGGGCCAGCTCGCGCAGGGCGGTGAGGTTGCCCGGCCGGAAGTAGTTCGACAGGGCCGCGTCGACCTTGTCCGGTGAGTAGATGTTGCCGTGCGCCATACGGCGGCGAAGGGCCTGTGGCGACATGTCGACCAGCTCGATCTGATCGGCGCGGCGCACGAACTCGTCCGGGACCGTCTCCTGCTGCCGCACCCCGGTGATCGACTCCACGACGTCGCCGAGGGACTCCAGGTGCTGGATGTTGACCGTGGAGATCACGTCGACGCCCGCGGCCAGCAGTTCCTCCACGTCCTGCCAGCGTTTGGTGTTGCGCGAACCCGGAACGTTGGTGTGGGCCAGCTCGTCCACCAGGGCGACCCGGGGGCTGCGGGCGAGCACCGCGTCCACGTCCATCTCGGAAAAGGCGCCGCCCCGGTACTCCAGCCGTCGGCGGGTGATCTCCTCCAGGCCGTGCAGCATCACCTCGGTGCGCGGCCGGCCGTGGTGCTCGACGAAGGCCACCACGCAGTCCGTGCCCCGCTCCACGCGGCGGTGGGCTTCGGACAGCATCGCGTAGGTCTTGCCCACGCCCGGTGCCGCGCCGAGGTAGATCCGAAGCTTCCCGCGTGCCATGGCCTCATTGTCTTCCGGTGTCTCCTGCGTGCACAGCGTCGACCTTACGACCAACGAAACGGACAAAGGGGGCGAGGAGGAGGGTGCGGGACCGCCTTGACGCAACCCTGACGCGGTGGACTCTCCGCAGGTCGACCCGGCCATACGTCCTCCCCTCGCTCCCTCTCCGTTCCCCCTCACCGCTACATCGGATGAGACCCCCCGATCGGTTCACGTCCGGCGGCCCCGGTTCCGCGCGCCGTGCGGAGGCCGTCCACCACGCCGTGCGGAGGCCGCCCTCACGCCGTGCTGTCCCCGTGCGTGAGCGTCTCCCAGGCCACGAAGAGGTTGTTGCTGCCCGCCGGCCGGTTCTGCAAGGTCAGCGTCCGGGTGTTCGTCATCGCGATGCCGAGCCGGTTGTGCAGCGCGTTGTAGCCGACCTCGGTGACCGGGCCGAGGCCCGGCTTCAGGGAGCCGCCGCACAGCCAGCTCGGCGCGGCCGTGCCGAGCTGGTATTTGGCGTGGAGGCCGAGGGCGTGCCGCAGCCGTTCGCCGACGTCGGTGCCGTACAGGTCCTGGCCCTGGATGCGGCTGGTCTCGGCGACGTGCGAGATCGCCGAGATGCCGTACCCGGTGTGGGTGAAGTCGCGGCAGGTCTCCTGGCTGAGGCCGTCGACGAAGGTGGTCTGGCCCTGCCAGTAGGCGATGATCTTCTCCCGGCTGTCGAGGTTCTGGCCCGGCACAGTCTTGGGCAGGGTGCCGTCGGAGGCGAGGTAGACGTAGGCGGCGGTGCGGGTGCGGAACCTCGCCATGGCCTTGTCGTAGGACGCCCTGTCCTCCAGGAAGACGGAGATGCCGACGGCGGCCTCCATCATCGACAGTTCCCAGTTGCCGTTGGAGTGGGAGCCGTTGACGACCTTGGGGAGGTAGACGTCGCGCAGCATGGCGGCGAAGCGGCCGGAGCCGGCCCAGGTTCCTGAGTACGTGTACTTGATGATCTCGGCCGCCTTGGGCCAGGACGAGCCCACCCAGCCGGTCTGGAGGGGTGCGTTGCTGTTGGTGTGGTCCCTGATCACCGCGGACCAGGCGTCCATCAGCTCGATCGCCTTCCTCGCGTGGCGCTCGTCCCGCGTGACGTACCAGGCGAGGGCCTGGGTGTAGGCGGCGATCGCGTCCTCGCGCTCGTCCGTACAGCCGTTGTCGGGGTTGGAGTACGAGCCGCACTCGACGATCGCGCGCGGCTCGGGGACCCGGTCCAGGTCGGCGTACCTGCTCGCGAGCATCTTGTCGTAGGCGCCCTTCCACGGCTGGGCGCCGGCGTCGACCTGCCGGCGGGCGAAGTCGAGCTGGGCCCGGGAGACGGTGACGCCGGGGTGGGCGAAGGCGGCGGGGGCCGCCTCGGCGCGGGTGACGGCGGGCGTGGCGAGGGTGCCCAGGAGGAGGGCGGTGACAGTCACGAGGAATGCGGGTCTACGCACAACGACTCCGTTCTCATGCATGAACGCAGAGTGCCCTTATGAACCAGGCGTTGAGCGGAGACCGTAGGTACGGACCAATGAGTCGTCAAGGGTGCGCGCGCACGGGACAGGGCCGCACCCCGGGAAGGATGCGGCCCTGTTCCGTACGACCGGTGACGCGGTGCGTCTGCTAGCGGACTTCCGTGATCTCGGGTCCCCGCTGCAGCTGGCCCATGCCCCCGGAGAAACGGGACCCCGCGTCCTCCTGCTGGACGCTCTCCGGAACCATCTGGGCGTCGTTGGGCAGCTTCAGGACGATCGGGTCGCGGGGCGCCATCGGGCCCTCGCCGCGGACCACGACCGTGTCCCGGAAGATCTGCTCCAGCAGACCGGCGGCCTGCGGCTGCACCGCGCCCTGGCCGGAGATCACGCCGCGCAGGAACCAGCGGGGACCGTCCACACCGACGAACCGCACGACGTGGAAACCGCTCGTGCCGTCCGGCAGCTGCACCGGCACCTGCGCCCGCAGCTCCCAGCCCAGCGGGCCTTCGACCTCGTCGATGATGCCGCCCTGCTGGGTGATGCCGGAGGCGATCTCCTCGCGCACCTCGCCCCAGATGCCCTCACGCTTGGGGGCGGCGAAGGCCTGGAGCTGGATGGCACTGTCGCGCAGGACGACGGTCGCCGCGACGATCGCGTCGCCCGCGACCTCCACCCGCAGCTCCATGCCGTCGACTCCGGGCACGAAGAGGCCGCCCAGGTCCACGCGGCCCTCGGCGGGGTCGCGCACCTCCGAGCTGTCCCAGGGACCGTCGGGCCTCGGCTCCGGCTCCAGCCTCACACGCTCGCGCCCGCCCTCAGCCTCGTCCGCCTCAGTGTCGACACTGTCGACGACCTGCTCGGCCTCGCCGGCCGCGTCCTCGGCGGCACCCTTCTTCTTGCGACGTCCGAACACGTCACTGTCCTTCCCGGTCGGATACGACCGAAGCGTATCGATTCCCACCCGTCGCGCCGCCCACGGCGGCCTGACCGTCTGTGCCACTTCCGCCGTCCACGGCGGCGTGGCCACCGGTGGACCCGAAGCCCCCCTCGGCCCGCGCCGAGTCGGGAAGTTCCGCGACCTCCTGGAAGCGGACCCTCTCGACCTGCTGGACAACCAGTTGGGCAATCCGGTCGAAGCGCTCGAACCGCACGGACTCGCGCGGGTCGAGATTCACCACGATCACCTTGATCTCCCCACGGTACCCGGCATCAACCGTCCCCGGGGCATTCACGAGAGCGACGCCGCATCGGGCGGCGAGCCCCGACCGGGGGTGCACGAAGGCCGCGTACCCCTCGGGCAGCGCGATGGACACCCCCGTGGACAGTACGGCCCGCTCCCCCGGCGCCAGTTCGCGGCTCTCGGTGGTCCGCAGGTCGGCCCCCGCGTCACCGGGATGCGCGTATGCCGGAAGCGGTACGTCGGGATCGACGCGCCGGATCAGCACGGGCACGGGTTCACGGGTCACGGGTTCACCTCGAAGGCGCGGCTGCGCCGGAGCTGGTCCGGATCGCTCATGGCGGCGTCGATCTCCTCCCGGCGGCCGTGCTGGACGAAGTGCTTGACCTGGACCTCGACGAAGAGCGCGTCGGCACGGACGGCGACGGGCCCTTCGGGGCCGCCGATACGGCCGGTGGCCGTGGAGTAGATCTTCCGTCCGGCCACGGCCGTCACCTCGGCCTCCAGGTACAACGTCGTACCGACGGGGACGGGCCGCACGAAGTCGGTCTCCAGCCGCCCGGTCACGGCGATCGTCCGCAGCAGCCAGTTCAACGAACCGAGCGTCTCGTCGAGGGCGGTGGCCAGCACCCCGCCGTGCGCCAGACCCGGTGCACCCTGATGAGCGGGCTGCACGGTGAACTCCGCGGTGACGGTCACTCCCTCACCGGCCCGCGCCTCCAGGTGCAGCCCGTGCGACTGCCCGCCGCCACATCCGAAACACTGTTCGTAGTGTGCGCCGAGAAGCTCGCCGGGCGCGGGCGCGTCGGGGTGCCGGACCGGCTTCACGGCATCGGCCGGAGGCTCAAGAGCTGCGGAAGTACCACTCACAGCCGCAGACCTTACCCGCCCTCCCGCCACCCACCACCACCCCGACCGACAGCACCACTCACCGACCCCCTCATCCCTGCCGCCACCCACCACCACCCCGACCGACAGCACCACTCACCGACCCCCTCGTCCCTCCCGTCGCACGCCGCCACCCTGGGCCGGGCACGGACCGGACACCGTGCCAAGCTTGGTTCATGCAGCTCTCCGCCACCCCGTACGACGAACGCCTCACCGCCCCCCGCTCCTGGTGGGCCATCTCGTTCCTGGTGGGCGTCGCCCTCGCCCTGATCCTGCTGCCGTTCGGCACCCTGCCGCTGCTCGGCGGCCTGGCCGGCGGCACCGCGGTCGCCGCCGTCGCGGCCAGTTCGTACGGCTCGCTCCGCATCCGCGTGGTGGGTGACTCCCTGATCGCGGGCGAGGCGAAGATCCCGGTCGCGGCGCTGGGCGAGGCGCAGGTGCTGGACGCGGAGGAAGCACGGGCCTGGCGCACGTACAAGGCGGACACCCGGGCGTTCCTGCTGCTGCGCGCCTACATCCCCACGGCCCTGCGCGTGGAGGTCACCGACCCGGCCGACCCGACGCCCTACCTGTACCTGTCGACCCGTGACCCGCAGCGGCTGGCCGAGGCACTGCGCGCGGCACGGCAACCGGCGGTTTAGGTGTGTCGACCTGTGAGGCCGCCGGGCCCGGCGGGCGGGAGGCCGCGGCGCGGGCAAAGGTTTCGCCTCCGCCGCGCAAAGACTTCGCTCAGGCGCCGAGCTCCCCGGGTCTGTCCACGAGCGGGAGCGGGTTCTCCGGCTGCTCCAGAGACGGCAGGTCGGGCAGCACGTCCCACGGCACCTGCATCCTGCGCAGGTCGGCCCGGACCTTGGCGGCCAGTTTCTTGGTGTCCCGGCGGTTCATGAGCGCGCCCACGGCGGCACCCACCAGGAAGGGCATGAGGTTCGGCAGGTTGCGGACCGTGCGTTTCATTACCTGCTGCCGCAGCTCGCGCCTCATGTGACCGCCGAGCGCCGAGTTGAACGAGCTGGGCTTGAGCACGTCCACACCGCGCTCGCCCGACCAGGAACGCAGATACGCGGTGCTGCGGTCCACGAGGTTCCCGGCGGGGCGCACCCCGTAGACCTCGTGCAGTTCGGCGATCAGCTTCAGCTCGATCGCCGCCACGCCGCTGATCTCCGCGGCGATCTCGGCCGGCATCGCCGGCGGTACGGGGAGCATGGCCGCCGCGCCGACACCGGCGCCCACGGTGGACGTGGCCTTCGCCGCGCCCGCCACGAGCTTGTCGGCGATCTGCTCCGGCCCGAGTCCGGGGAACTGCCGGCGCAGCGTCCGAAGATCCCGTACGGGGATCCGCGGGGCCATCTCGATGATCCGGTCGGCGAGATGGGCGATGCCCGCCCTGGCGCGGTCGCCGCCCCTGCGGGCGCCTTCCCTGGCCAGGTCCACCGCCTTGTGCCGGATCGCCGCAGCCCGTCGCCGGGCGACGGGCGCGGCGCCCTGGGCCGGCGCCGGGAGATCACCCCGGCCGCCCGCCGCATCGAGCGAGGCCGGTCCCGCAGGGAGAACTCCCTTGCCGGACGGGCCTCGCTCGTCGTCACGCACGCCGTGAGGGCCGCCGGACGGCCCCTTGTCCGCTCCCGACAGAGGGAAGCGGCGCTTCCGAGGAGGGGTCGAGCCAGTCACGGCCGACCCGCCCTCAGTCGCAGTCGCGGCAGATCGGCTGGCCGTTCTTCTCGCGGGCCAGCTGGCTGCGGTGGTGCACCAGGAAGCAGCTCATGCAAGTGAACTCGTCCTGCTGCTTGGGCAGTACCCGGACAGCCAGCTCCTCGTTGGAGAGGTCTGCACCGGGCAGTTCGAGGCCTTCCGCGGCCTCGAACTCGTCGACGTCGACCGCGGAGGCGGACTTGTCGTTCCGCCGGGCCTTCAGTTCTTCAAGGCTGTCGGAGTCAACGTCGTCGTCGGTCTTGCGTGGGGTGTCGTAATCGGTTGCCATTTCGCCTCTCCCCCTCTGGGTGTCTGCGGTGTCTCCAGCGCACGTAACGCGTGAGAGGCCGGACTTGTGCCCGCCTCGAGGCGGAGATTTTGCCTCACATCAAGGTCTGTTACTCAATCGACACCCAACCGGACTCCTCACGAGTGATCGGCTTGGATGGCGATCGGGACCGTACACGGTCCGAATGCCGCACCACAAAGGCGCCTCACCGTGTACTTCCCGTGATCAGGACCCCTGAAAACCCGGATTTTCCGGGCTTTCCGACAGCATCCATGATCACGGAGAGTAGATGACCGGAAAATCGTCCTTGTGATCGATCACACATGGGAAAGCCTGATCGGGGCCCAAAAAATTCCGCGCAAAGCGAACAAGCCCATGTGTGTCGCGGCCTGGTCTCACAGCGGCAGACTGACTCGCATCACGAGCCCTCCTCCCTCGCGCGGCTGGGCCGCGATATGGCCGCCGTGCGCCCGTGCCACGGAGCGCGCGATCGACAGGCCGAGCCCGACGCCCTTGTCGCTGCCCGTACGCTCCGTGCGCAGCCGCCGGAAGGGCTCGAAAAGATTGTCGATCTCGTAGGCGGGGACCACCGGGCCCGTGTTGGACACGACGAGCACCGCCTGGCCGTGCAGGACCTCGGTGGTCACCTCGACCCAGCCGTCTTCGGGGACGTTGTAGCGCACGGCGTTCTGCACCAGGTTAAGCGCGATCCGCTCCAGCAGTACGCCATTGCCCTGAACGACCGCGGAGTCCCGCTTCCCGCGGATCCGTACGCCCTTCGCCTCCGCCTCGCCGTGCACCTGGTCGATGGCCTGCCCGGCGACCTCGGCGAGGTCGACCGGTTTGCGCTCGACGATCTGGTTGTCGCTGCGGGCGAGCAGCAGCAGACCCTCCACGAGCTGCTCGCTGCGCTCGTTGGTGGCCAGCAGCGTCTTGCCGAGCTGCTGGAGTTCCACCGGCGCGTTCGGGTCGGAGAGGTGGACCTCGAGGAGCGTGCGGTTGATGGCGAGCGGCGTTCTCAGCTCGTGCGAGGCGTTGCCCACGAAACGCTGCTGGGCGGTGAAGGCCCGCTGCAGCCGCTCCAGCATGTCGTCGAAGGTGTCGGCCAGCTCCTTCAGCTCGTCGTCCGGCCCGTCCAGCTCGATACGGCGGGAGAGGTCCGAGCCCGCCACGGAGCGCGCGGTGCGCAGGATCCGGCCGAGCGGGGCCAGCACCCGGCCGGCCATGGCGTAGCCGAACGCGAAGGCGATCACCGCGAGTCCGAGGAGGGCCAGCAGCGAGCGGCTGAGCAGATCGTCCAGGGCGTGCTGGCGCTGCTGGTTGGCGCACTCGTTCATCGCGCGGTTGAGTTCGCTGGCGGTCGGCTGGTTGGGGAAGTTGCAGATGTCGCTGGCGACCTGGCCGGTGAGGATCTTGAAGGGCAGCTCGCTGCCCACGTTGAGCGCGTTCGCCGCCAGCAGGTAGATGATCGACAGCAGCAGGATGCCGGCGATCAGGAACATCCCGCCGTAGAGCAGCGTGAGCCGTATCCGGATGGTCGGGCGCAGCCAGGGGAAGGGCGCCTGCGGCCTCCTGGGGTCCCAGGTGGGCTTCGGGGGCGCCTGGGGATGCGCCGGAGTCGTGGCCATGGGATCAGATCCGGTAGCCGGAGCCGGGGACGGTGACGATCACCGGCGGTTCACCGAGCTTGCGACGCAGGGTCATGACGGTCACGCGCACGACGTTGGTGAAGGGGTCCGTGTTCTCGTCCCAGGCCTTCTCCAGGAGCTGCTCCGCGGAGACGACGGCGCCCTCGCTGCGCATCAGCACCTCCAGGACGGCGAACTCCTTGGGGGCGAGCTGCACCTCCTTGCCGTCCCGGAAGACCTCGCGGCGGTTCGGGTCGAGCTTGATGCCCGCGCGCTCCAGCACGGGCGGCAGCGGCAGGCTGGTGCGCCGGCCCAGGGCCCGCACGCGTGCGATCAGCTCGCTGAAGGCGAAGGGCTTCGGGAGGTAGTCGTCGGCGCCGATCTCCAGGCCCTCGACGCGATCGCTGACGTCACCGGAGGCCGTGAGCATGAGCACGCGGGTGGGCATGCCCAGCTCCACGATCTTCCGGCAGACGTCGTCGCCGTGCACGAGCGGGAGGTCACGGTCGAGGACGACCACGTCGTAGTCGTTGACGCCGATGCGCTCCAGGGCGGCCGCACCGTCGTACACGACGTCGACGGCCATGGCCTCCCGGCGCAGTCCGGTGGCCACCGCATCGGCGAGCAGCTGCTCGTCCTCGACGACGAGTACGCGCACGTCGCTTGTCCTTCCTGTGTCCACCCGCGTAGCGCGTTGTGGGCGCACGCGGGCAGGGGGTCCGGTGAGTGTGGGCTTCCATCCTGCCCTTTTCGGCCATAAGTCGGCGGTAAGGCGGGTGCGGGGCCATGAGGGGCAGGTGTGAAGCCCGGGAATGCCGGATTTTCTCGCCGGGTTCAGGTTTCTGCGGGAGGGAGCGGGGGGAGGACGGCTTTACACCCCGCGATCACGCTCTGCATGTGCCGCAGCACCATGCGGCACTCCGCGATCCGCTTTCCGCAGAGTGGGCGTGGGTGTCCGGCACCGTCGCCGCCCGGCCGGGCAGCGCTGGGCACCTACTGGAGACGTGATCGCCCCTTCCCAATCGGCACACCCCCGTGCCACAGACCCACGACCAAGGACGAGGGGGCGCAGCATGGACGCATTCACCGCAGGACTTCTGCAGCGCATAAGGGCGACCGAGTCCGACCTGACGCGGGCTCGAAGCGAGGGCGACGACTTCCTCGTGGAGGTCGAACAAGGCGAGCTCGACGACCTGCGCCGTCTCGCCGCCGAGCACGGTGTGCAGGTCGGCGCGACAAGCGTCTGAGCAGTTCGCACGCACGACGGAGGGGCCCCGGCGAATCCAGCGCCGGGGCCCCTTCGTGCGCCCGCGTCGGGCGTCCGGCCGGGAATGCGGCCGGACGGCCCCGCGGACGCGTCGTCGTGCGTTCAGTCGTGCCAGGCGCCGAAAGCCTCCAGGAGCCTCTGGAGAGGTTCGAAGACACCCGGCGTCGCGGCGATCGCCAACTCGCGCGAGGGGCGCTCTCCGGGGCGTCCACCGGTCAGGGCGCCCGCCTCCCGGGCGATCAGGTCGCCCGCCGCGAGGTCCCACGGGTGCAGACCGCGCTCGTAGTACCCGTCGAGCCGGCCGGCGGCCACGTCGCACAGGTCGACGGCCGCGGAGCCGCCGCGCCGGATGTCGCGCAGCAGCGGGATCAGCTGCCGGGCGACGTCGGCCTGGTGGGTGCGGACCTCGGTGACGTAGTTGAAGCCGGTGGAGACCAGCGCCTGTTCGAGCGGGGCCGGCGGCCGGCAGGCGATGCGGCGTTCGCCCTCCCAGGCTCCGGTCGCCCACGCGCCGCCTCCGCGCACCGCACGGTAGGTCTCGCCGCGCATCGGGATCGCCACGACGCCTGCGACGGTCTCGCCGTCCTGTTCGGCGGCGATGGAGACGGCCCAGGTGGGCAGGCCGTACAGGTAGTTCACGGTGCCGTCGAGGGGGTCGATCACCCAGCGGATGCCGCTGCTGCCCTCGCTGGAGGCACCCTCCTCGCCGAGGAAGCCGTCGTCGGAGCGGTGTCCGGAGATCAGGTCGGTGATCAGCTTCTCGGCCGCGATGTCCATCTCGGTGACGACGTCGATGGGGCTCGACTTGGTGGCGGCGACCGCGAGGTCGGCCGGCCGGCCGTCCCTCAGCAGCTCACCGGCCCGGCGGGCGGCCTCCTCCGCGAGTTCGAGCAGTTCCCGGTGCAGGGGGTCGGTCACGGCGCTCCTCACGCGTACGGGCTGTCGGCGCCCGCCGCGGCGGGCCTGGGGGCGCGGGACGGGCAGCAGCCGACGGGGCAGACGTCGTGGCTCGCCCCGAGGGCGCCCAGGGCGCACGGGGTGACGTCCCGGCCGCTCTCGGCCGCGGCGCGCTCCAGGACGAGGTCGCGGACGGCGGCGGCGAAGCGCGGATCGGCGCCGACGGTGGCCGAGCGGCGCACCGGCAGGCCCAGTTCCCCGGCCTTGGCCGTGGCCTCGGTGTCGAGGTCGTACAGGACCTCCATGTGGTCGGAGACGAAGCCGATGGGGGCCATCACGACGGCCGGTGCCCCGGCGGCGTGCCGCTCCTCCAGGTGGTCGCAGATGTCGGGCTCCAGCCATGGGATGTGGGGGGCGCCGGAGCGGGACTGGTAGACGAGCTGCCAGGGGTGGTCGACGCCGGTGCGCTCACGGACGGCGTCGGCGACGAGCCGGGCCACGTCCAGGTGCTGCGCGACGTACGCACCGCCGTCGCCGTGGCCCTCCTCGGGGCCGGAGGTGTCGGCGGCGGCCGTCGGGATGGAGTGGGTCGTGAAAGCGATGTGGGCGCCGTGGCGGACGTCCTGGGGGAGGTCGGCGAGGGACCGGACCACGCCGTCGACCATGGGCTCCACGAAGCCCGGGTGGTTGAAGTAGTGCCGCAGCTTGTCGATCTTCGGGAGCTCCAGGCCCTCGGCCTCCAGCGTGGCCAGCGCGTCGGCGAGGTTCTCGCGGTACTGGCGGCAGCCCGAGTACGAGGCGTAGGCGCTGGTGGCGAGGACGAGGAAGCGGCGGCGGCCGTCGGCGACCATCTCGCGCAGCGTGTCCGTGAGGTACGGGGCCCAGTTGCGGTTGCCCCAGTAGACCGGCAGGTCGAGTCCGTGGTCCGCGAAGTCCCGGCGCAGGGCGTCCAGCAGGGTGCGGTTCTGGTCGTTGATGGGGCTGACCCCGCCGAACAGGAAGTAGTGCCGGCCGACTTCCTTGAGGCGTTCCTTGGGGATGCCGCGCCCGCGTGTCACGTTCTCCAGGAACGGGACCACGTCGTCCGGGCCTTCAGGTCCGCCGAAGGAGAGCAGGAGCAGGGCGTCGTAGGGGGTGGCATCGAGCGCGTCTGGCATGTCTCGATCCTGCCATCCGCCGCCGGCGGCCCGGAGACTCCGGGTGCCGTGGCGGGCGGCTCCCCGGCGGAGGAACGCGCGCGGGGGTGCGTTAGGGTTACCTAACTCGTAAGCTGTATCAGCTGCATACGCGCCTTACCGGGCGGGCAGCGCACTCCCGCATGTCCTGCCGAGCCCCGCAGCACCACCTTTCCTCGCGCCGTGCCGAGCCGCCACGCACGCGTGACCGGACCCGACGGAGACCTCCGTGCCCAGCTCCTACCGCGCCCTGTTCGCCGCCCCAGGCTCGAGGGGTTTCTCCGCCGCGGGGTTCCTCGGCCGGATGCCGCTGTCGATGATGGGCATCGGCGTGGTCACGATGGTCTCCCAGCTCACCGGGCGCTACGGCCTCGCGGGCGCCCTCTCGGCGACCATCGCGCTGTCGGCGGCGGCGATCGGGCCGCAGATCTCGCGCCTGGTGGACCGGCACGGGCAGCGCAAGGTGCTGCGGCCCGCCACGCTGGTCGCGCTCGCCGCCGCGGCGGGGCTGCTGCTGGCGGCGCACTTCGCATGGCCGGACTGGGTGCTGTTCGCGTGCGCCGCCGCGATCGGTGCGGTGCCCTCTCTCGGCGCGATGATCCGGGCCCGCTGGGCGGCCCTGTACCGGGGCACCCCGCAGCTGCACACCGCGTACTCCTTCGAGTCCGTGGTGGACGAGGTCTGCTTCATCTTCGGCCCGATCATCTCCATCGGCCTGTCCACGGCCTGGTTCCCGGAGGCCGGCCCGCTGCTGGCGGCCTGCTTCCTCGCCGTCGGCGTCTTCTGGCTGACCGCGCAACGGGCCACCGAGCCCGAGCCCCACCCGCGCGAGCACAAGGGCGGCGGTACGGCGATGCGCTCGCCCGGCCTGCAGGTGCTGGTGGCGACGTTCGTGGCGACGGGGACGATCTTCGGGGCGGTCGACGTGGTCACCGTCGCGTTCGCCGACGAGCAGGGGCACAAGGCCGCCGCGAGCATCGTCCTGGCGCTGTACGCGGCCGGTTCCTGTGCGGCGGGCCTGGTCTTCGGTCTGCTGCATCCCCAGGGAGCCCCGGAGAGGCGCTGGTTGCTGGGCGTGTTCATGATGGGCGTGAGTATGATCCCCCTCCTACTGGTCGGGAACTTGCCGTTTCTGGCCGTGGCGCTCTTCGTCGCGGGCCTCGCCATCGCTCCCACGATGATCACGACGATGTCCCTCATCGAAGAGCACGTACCACGCGCGCAGCTGACCGAGGGCATGACCTGGGTGAGTACCGGGCTTGCGGTCGGGGTCGCGCTGGGCTCCTCGATCGCCGGCTGGGTCATCGACACGGCGGGCGCGCGGGCCGGGTACGGGGTTCCGGCGGTGTCCGGGGCCGTCGCGGTCGCGGTCGGTTTCCTCGGGTACCGTCGGCTCAGCAGGCCGGCGCCGGGTCGTGGAGGCACCGTTGAGCAGCACAGCGAGCGGGAAGAGCGGCACGTGGCGTAACTGGGGCGGCAATGTCGTCTGCCGTCCCGCGCGGGAGGTCACGCCCGCCTCCGTCGACGAGCTGGCCGCGGCCGTGCGCCGGGCGGCCGAGGACGGGCTGCCGGTCAAGGCGGTCGGCACGGGCCATTCCTTCACGTCGATCGCCGCGACGGACGGCGTGTTGATCCGCCCTCAGCTGTTGACCGGTATCCGCGACATCGATCGCGAAGCGATGACCGTCACGGTCGAGGCGGGCACCCCGCTCAAGAGACTCAACCTGGCGCTGGCGCGCGAGGGGCTGTCGCTCACCAACATGGGCGACATCATGGAGCAGACCGTCTCGGGGGCCACCGCTACGGGCACCCACGGCACGGGCCGCGAGTCGGCCTCCATCGCCGCGCAGATCAGGGGCCTGGAGCTGGTCACGGCCGACGGCTCGGTGCTGACCTGCTCGGAGAAGGAGAACCCGGACGTCTTCGCGGCGGCCCGCATCGGCCTCGGCGCCCTCGGCGTCGTCACCGCGATCACCTTCGCCGTGGAGCCGGTCTTCCTGCTCACCGCGCGCGAGGAACCGATGCCGTTCGACAAGGTCCTCACCGACTTCGACGAACTGTGGGCCGAGAACGAGCACTTCGAGTTCTACTGGTTCCCGCACACCGGCAACACCAACACCAAGCGCAACAACCGCAGCGCGGGCCCGCGCAGGCCGGTGGGGCGACTGACCGGCTGGTTCGAGGACGAGTTCCTCTCCAACGGCGTCTTCCAGGCGGCCCAGTGGGTGGGCCGGGCGGTGCCGGCCACCGTCCCGGCCATCGCCGAGGTGTCCAGCAGGGCGCTCTCCGCACGCAGCTACACGGACATCCCGTACAAGGTCTTCACGTCGCCGCGCCGGGTCCGGTTCGTGGAGATGGAGTACGCCGTGCCGCGCGAGGCGGTGACCGAGACGCTGCGCGAGCTGAGGGCCATGATCGAACGCTCTCCGCTGCGGATCAGCTTCCCCGTGGAGGTGCGCACCGCGCCGGCCGACGACATCACCCTGTCCACCGCCTCCGGCCGCGACAGCGCGTACATCGCCGTCCACATGGCCAAGGGCTCGCCGTACCGGGGGTACTTCACCGCCGCCGAGCGCATTTTCACCGCGCACGGAGGCCGGCCGCACTGGGGGAAGATCCACACGCGGGACGCGGAGTACTTCGCCGAGGTCTACCCGCGGTTCGGCGAGTTCACGGCGCTGCGGGATCGGCTGGATCCCGACCGGCGCTTCCAGAACGACTACCTGCGGAGGGTTCTGGGGCAGTAGCGGACCCGCCGGCACGCGGGGGGGCGGTGACCGTCGGTTCCGCCCCCGCGGTGCCCGCGACCCGAGGGGCGCTCAGGTCGTTCCGCCCCCTCGCTCGCCGCCTTCCCGACCTCCGGCGGCTGCGTGACGTACGCCACGCCCGAGATCGCAGAAAGCGCTTGCCGAACCAACAAGTCGCACTCCTTGCCAGAAGTTGGGCGGCGCGCCAATCCACGCACGTGGCCCGAATGGAGTACTGTTGCGAACCCTGGGTCCGGTCTCCCACCAGGATGTCCGGAGCCTTGACGGACAGCCAGGAGGGGGCCAGTTGCACAGGGTTACGGAGTTGATCACTTAGCGTGGCGAATTGATAACCGTGCCATAACGGCGATCAAGGGCCCGCGCGCGACACGCCGGGCAACTCGGCAAGGTTGTGGCAGGCTGCACCCGGGCAGGCCACACTCGACTAGCGGAAGCAGCGACGCACGTGACGTCGGCAGGCACCACCCGGGAGGTCCCCATGCCCGAACTGCGTGTCGTGGCCGTCTCGAATGACGGCACACGGCTGGTGCTGAAGGCTGCGGACAGCACGGAGTACACGCTTCCGATTGACGAGCGTCTGCGCGCCGCCGTCCGCGGCGACCGTCCCCGCCTCGGCCAGATCGAGATCGAGGTGGAGAGCCATCTCCGCCCCCGCGACATCCAGGCGCGTATACGTGCCGGTGCGACCGCGGAAGAAGTCGCGCAGATGGCGGGCATCCCCGTGGACCGCGTACGCCGCTTCGAGGGCCCCGTGCTGGCCGAGCGCGCGTTCATGGCCGAGCGCGCCCGCAAGACCCCGGTCCGCCGGCCCGGTGAGAACGCCGGACCGCAGCTCGGCGAGTCCGTGCAGGAGCGGCTGACGCTGCGCGGCGCCGACAAGGACACCGTCCAGTGGGACTCCTGGCGCCGCGACGACGGCACCTGGGAGGTCCTGCTCGTCTACCTGGTGGCGGGCGAACCGCACTCGGCGAGCTGGACGTACGACCCGCCGAGGCGGCTCGTCCAGGCCGTCGACGACGAGGCGCGCTCGCTGATCGGCGAGTCCGACGACCTCGCCGCGCCGGAGCCCAGCTTCCCGTTCGTCCCGCGCATCGCCCGGCTGCCCCGCGACCGCACGATGGACCGCGCTCTCGACCGGGCGAGCCTGCCCGCACAGCCCTCCGAGCCCGCCGAGGAGAGCACCGGCGAGCGCGAACGGGACTCCCTGACCAGCCTGTTGGAAGCGGTACCGAGTTTCCGGGGCGACATGGTCGTCCCGGAGATCCCCTCCGAGGAACCGGAGGAGCCCGCCGAGGAAGCGGACCTCGAGGAGCCTCCGGCGCCCGCCGCGTCCGCCGGTTCCGCCTACGCGGACGTCCTCATGCCCCGCTCCGTGGGCAGCCACCGCGATCGTCTCATCGGTTCCACGGACCGTCAGGCCGAGGCCGACGGCGTCCGCCCCGGCCGCCGCGCGGCGGTGCCCAGCTGGGACGAGATCGTGTTCGGCACCCGGCGCAAGAAGCAGGAGTAAGCAGGAGCAAGGGACCGGGCCGCCGTGCGGCGGCCCGGTGGTGGCCGGCACTTCGCCGGAGTGTGTTCTCACACGGGTTCATACGTACGGAGGGGGCGCACCTGTTCGGTGCGGACCCTCCTTCCTTGTCGCGCTTCCTCGTCGCGTTTCCTTGCCGCGTGCGACGGTCCTACCGGGGGTCAGGTCCGACGGCGACCGGGCGGGACGGGTCCGAGGACCACTCCGACCAGGAGCCGACGTACAGCGCAGCCGGAATCCCCGCGACCGCGAGCGCCAGCACCTCGTGGGCGCCGGAGACGCCGGAGCCGCAGTACACGCCCACCTCGCTGCCGTCGGTCGCCCCGAGCGACTTGAAGCGGTCCCTGAGGTCCTCGACGGGCAGGAAACGACCGTCCGGGCCGACGTTGTCCGTGGTCGGCGCCGAGACGGCGCCCGGAATGTGTCCGCCGACCCGGTCGATCGGCTCCACCTCGCCCCGGTACCGCTCGCCCGCGCGCGCGTCGAACAGCACGCCGGAGCGGGCCAGTGCCGCCGCCGCGTCCGCGTCGAGCAGTCCCGCGGCGGCCGGCCGCGGCTCGAAGTCGCCCCCTCCGGGCGCGGGGACGTCGACCGACAGCTCTCCCTGCCACGCCGTCAACCCGCCGTCGAGGACCCGCACGTCCGGGTGACCTGTCCAGCGCAGCAGCCACCACGCGCGGGCCGCCGCCCAGCCCTGTCCGCCGTCGTACACGACCACCGGCCGGGCGGCCGACACACCCGCTCGGCGCATGGCGGCGCCGAACTCCGCCAGGTCCGGCAGCGGATGGCGGCCGCCCGCGCCGGGCGCCCCGGCCAGCTCCCGGTCCAGGTCGACGTGGACGGCGCCCGGCACGTGCCCGGACGCGTAGGCGGCGCGGCCGTCGAACGGCGGCTCTCCGGCCGCCTTCGCCACGCTGAGCTGCCAGCGGACGTCCAGCACGACCGGCGGGTCCTCCCCCGTCAGGGCGGTCGCGAGTTCGGATGCGGAGATGATGGCGTTCATGGCCCCATCCTCGCGCACGGGGTGGCCCCGCCGTCCAGGTCCGGCTACTCTGCTCGGCCGGACGGGCCCGATCACCCGGCGTACGGGACCGGGCACATGCCGTACAGCCGATCGACGTCCTTCGGCAATCGCACGAAGACGGATGAGTAACCGCACACCGGGCGTCCTCCCGACACGCCCGCCGCACCACGGCGGCGCGCCCGGAGCGTTCGGCACCGTGGGTGGTGCGAACATCGGCCCCGGGGTGCGGAAGCGACGCGGCCACCGCGAGTGGCCGAGGAGAGAGTGACGATGCCCGAGGCACCTGGGCCGGCCGGCCTGAACGGCGAAGCACACACTCGGTACGCACCCGGCACACCCTGCTGGGTGAGCCTGATGGTGCACGGGTTGACGGCCACGCAGGAGTTCTACGGCGAGCTGTTCGGTTGGACGTTCCAACCCGGACCGCATCAGCCCGGCCCGTGCGTACGTGCCCTGCTCGACGGTCGTGAGGTGGCCGGCGTCGGCCAACTCCCCCCGGACCGCCACCTCCCCGTGGCCTGGACGCCCTACCTCGCCTCCGACGACGTGGACACCACCGCCGAAACGGTACGCCTGAGCGGCGGCACGATCGGGGTCGGCCCGCTGGGCGCAGCCGACGCCGGACGCCTGGCCATCGGCTCCGACCCGGTCGGCGCGGTCTTCGGTATCTGGCAGGCGACGGCCCGCCTCGGCACCGGCGTCACGGGCGTGCACGGCACCCCCGCCTGGAACGAGTTGCTGACCCTCGAATCGGCGAGCGTCGTCAAGTTCTACGAGACGGTGTTCGGCTACCGCCGGGAAGCCGCGGTGGCCGACGACTTCGACTACGTCACCCTGAACGTCGCGGAACGTCCGGTCGCCGGCGTCCACGGCCTGGGCAACGCCCTGCCCCGGGACCGCGGACCGCACTGGATGACGTACTTCCAGGTGGACGACGTGGAGGAGGCGGTCGCGCGGGCCGTCGGCCTCGGCGGCCGGCTCCTCGCGCCGGCCCGGGACAGCACGCACGGGCGCGTGGCGACGGTCGACGATCCGGAGGGGGCCCGCTTCGCGCTGGTCCAGGAGCCTCACTGAGGCCGGCGCGCTGCCCGGCCGGGGCCAACGCTGCTGCCCGGCAATCAGCCTGACGAGCCGTGAGATCCGCCGGGCCGCCGCTCGCGAAACGGTGGTCGGCGGCCGGGGCCGCGGGAGAAGATGGCCGGTATGACGGTTGAAGGCTTACCGATCGACCCCACCAGGCCGAGCATCGCCCGTGTCTACGACTACCTGCTCGGCGGCAAGGACAACTACGCCGTGGACCGACAGGTCGGCGACGTGTTCAAGCGTGATCTCCCCGGTTCGCTGGCGATCGCCTTCGCCAACCGCGCGGCTCTGACCCGGGCGGTCCGGGAGATCGCGACGACCACCGGCGTACGGCAGTTCATCGATCTCGGGAGTGGTCTTCCGACCGCGGACAACGTCCACCAGGTCGCGCAGCGGCATGCCCCGGAGTCCCGGGTCGTGTACGTCGACATCGACCCCCAGGTACTGGTCCACGGGCGCGCCCTGCTGGAGGAGAACGACCGGACACGGGTGGTCCCGGCCGACGTACGCGACCCCGAGGCGATACGCACGCACCCGGAGACCGTGGGGCTGATCGACTTCGGCCGGCCCGTCGCCGTGATGTTCAGCGCCATCCTCCACCACGTCAACGACGAGGAGGACCCGGCCGGGATCGTCCGCTACTGGCGCGACCAGGTGCCCTCCGGCAGCTACTTCTTCGTCAGCCACTTCCGTTCCGGCAACAACCCGGAGACGGCGGAGGCCGAGCGGGTCCTCCAGGAGACGTTCGGCCGCGGCCGGTGGCGCACCGACAAGGAGATCGCATCCCTCCTGGACGGCCTGGAGATCCTCGCCCCCGGCATAGTGCCCGCGTCGCACTGGCGGCCCGAGGTGGTGGACAGCCCGTGGAGCGGCGACGGCGAACGGGAACTCACCGTCTGGGAGCGCCTCATCGCCGCCGGACTGGCCCGTAAGCCATAGGGAGGTGCCCGCCCGTCCGCCTGGTGGCGGCCGCGGGTGCGCGGTCAGCCGGAGTTGACCGGCAGCACGTCCGGGGACAGGACCGCCGCGCGGGCCGACGCGGCCGTCATGCGGCGGCGGTGATGGCGCCGGCACAGGACCTCGTAGCCGACGGTGTCCGCCTGGTCCACGTCGCCGATCACGACCTGCGCGCCCTCGACGACCATCACTCCGCCGACCGTGCGGGCGTTGTGCGTGGCGCGGGCGCCGCACCAGCACAGGGCCTCGACCTGGAGGACCTCCACGCGGTCGGCCAGCTCGACGAGCCGCTGGGAGCCGGGGAACAGCTTGGAGCGGAAGTCGGTGGTGATGCCGAAGGCGTAGACGTCGATCTCCAGGTCGTCGACGACGCGCGCGAGCTGGTCGATCTGCTCCTCCGCGAGGAACTGCGCCTCGTCCGCGATCACATAGTCGGCGCGGCCGCCCTGCGAGAGGTGGTCGACGAGGTGTCCGTACAGGTCCTGGCCGTCCTCGACCTCCACCGCGTCGGTGACCAGGCCGAGGCGGGAGGACAGTTTGCCCTCACCCGCACGGTCGTCACGGGTGAAGATGATGCCCTGGAGCCCGCGCGCGGAGCGGTTGTGCTCTATCTGGAGAGCCAGCGTGGACTTCCCGCAGTCCATGGTTCCGGAGAAGAACACCAGCTCGGGCATGGGGAGTCGAGCACCTTTCGGTGGGATGTCGGTGGCGTGGTCGGGGCGACGGGCGTCAGGAGCGTACTTCGAGCAGCGGGACGAACTGCTCGGCCGGGGTCATGGAGCCGTGGTTGCCGACCATGGCCGACTCCTTCGGTTCGCGCTCCGAGGCGATGAGCAGGACGTCGTCCCGGGCGGCCGCGACCACGTCGCCGAGGCGGGCGTACACCCGCTCGTCGATGTGCGGGCCGAACCATCCTGCGGCGATCGCCTCGTCCCTCGAGGCCACCCAGAACTGCTCGCCGAGCACCTCGCGCCAGCAGGTCAGGACGTCGTCCTCGGCGCCCGGCACGGCGTACACGTGGCGGGCGCGGCCCTCGCCGCCCAGCAGGGCGACCCCGGCGCGCAGCTCCCAGTCCGCGTCGAAGTCGATGCGGTGGTCCTCGTCGAAGGGCACGTCGACCATGCCGTGGTCCGCGGTGACGTAGAGCGCGCTGCGCGGTGGGAGCTGCTCGGCGAGGCGCTGCACGAGCCGGTCGACGTACATGAGCTGGCCGCGCCAGGTGTCGGACGCGACACCGTAGCGGTGACCGGCGCCGTCGAGTTCGGCGTAGTACGTGTAGACCAGGGAGCGGTCGCCGGCCGCGAGCTGCTCGGCCGCGAAGTCCATGCGCTCCTCGCCGGTGAGGCGCCCGTGGAACGTGCCGCCGCTGAGGGCGACCTTGGTGAGCGGGGTGCTCTGGAAGTGGGGCGAGGACACCTGTGCGGCGTGCACGCCGGCCGCGTCGGCCAGCTGGAAGACCGTGGGGTACGGCTGCCAGGCGTGCGGCGGGGTCCACGGCTGCCAGCGGAGCTGGTTCATCAGCTCGCCGGTGGCGGGGTCGCGGACGGTGTAGCCGGGCAGGCCGTGCGCGCCCGGCGGGAGGCCGGTGCCGACGGAGGCGAGCGACGTCGCGGTGGTCGCCGGGTAGCCGGCGGTGAGCGGGCGCCCGGTGCCGCCCCGCGAGCCGGCGAGGAGGCTGTGCAGGTAGGGTGCCTCGTCACGGTGGGCCTTGAGCTGCTCCCAGCCGAGGCCGTCGATCAGGAAGACGCAGTTGCGGTCGGCCGGCGTGAGTTCCGTGATGGCCGCGGTCGTGCCCGGGACGCCCATGCCGGCGGCCAGCGTGGGCAGCAGGTCGGCGAGGGAGCCGGAGCCGTACTGGGGGACGGGTGCGGAGGAGACGGCGAGGGGTTCCGGGTCGTCCCAGACTGCGGGCTGGGCCATTACGCGGTCTGGTCCGCGGTCGCCTCGGAGAGGGACTGTGCGAAGGCGAGGGTCTGGCGCACCGTCTCCGGGCCGTCCCCGGCCTCGCTGACGCGCAGGCTGAGGTCGTCCGCCGTCGAGCTTCCGGTGTAGCCGTGATCGGCGTCGCAGTTCGGGTCGCCGCAGGCGGCGGGCTCGAGGTCGATGCGGGAGACCGCGCCCCAGCCGATCGTCAGCACGACCTCGCGCGGCAGGCTGCCCGGCGTGTACGACTCCGGGTTGGCGACCACACGGCTCAGCACGACCGACGAGATCCGGCCGAGCTTCACGGACTCGGTGGACGTGGTGGCGTACGGCGTCGGGGAGGTGGAGTCGGCGGCCTGCTCGTCGGTGTGGCTGACGATGAAGCGGTTGCCGGTGAGGACCAGCACGGTCACGTGCCGGCGGACTTCGTTCTGGTCGAACGTGGTTTCCTGGTGGACCAGGTACGACCGGATGGGCTCGCCGCCCACGGCGGCCTCCACCGCCTCGGCCACGAGGGCCGGGTAGTAGCCGCTGCGCTCGATCGCCGCACGCAGCCCCTGGGTCGTCGTACTGGTCTTGGCCATGTCCTCCATCCTACGGGGACCCACTGACTGCGAGGGACCGGTCACGGCCGTCTCAGTAGACGGGGAGCGTCCGCGGGCCGAGGTCGTCGCGGGCGGGCGGGGGCGCGAGGCGGACGGAGGCGCCGAGAACGCTCAGGCCGTGCGGGGCCACGACGACCGGCTCCAGCGTCACCGCGACGACCTCCGGGTGGTCGTCGACCAGGCGGGACACCCTCAGCAGCAGCTCCTCCAGGGCGGGGGTGTCGACGGGCGTCGAACCGCGCCAGCCGAACAGCAGGGGTGCCGTCCGGATCGACCGGACCAGGGAGGTGGCGTCCCGGTCGGTGACCGGGATCAGGCGGTGCGCCATGTCGCCGAGCAGCTGCGAGGCGGCGCCGGCGAGTCCGAACGACAGGACGGCTCCGGCCGCCGGGTCGATGACCGCCCGGACGACGGTGTCCACCCCGCGCGGGGCCATCGACTGGACCACCGGGCGCAGCTGCTGCGGGTCCCCGAACAGCTCGGTCAGCTCGGCGTACGCCCTCCGGAGCTGCTCTTCGCCGGCGAGGTCGAGGCGGACGCCGCCCAGGTCGGCGCGGTGGCGCAGGTGGGGTGCGGTGGCTTTGAGGGCGACGGGGTAGCCGAGGGCGTCGGCGGCCTGTGCGGCCTCGTCGGGGGTGGGTGCGGGGATGGCCCGGCGGACCGGGATGCCGTACCGGCCGAGCAGCTCGCAGGTCTCGTCGGTGCCTGGGGTGAGGCCCTGTCCGCGCGCGAGGAGCCTGCCGATCAGCGCGGCGGCGCCCTTCTCGTCGATGTCCTCGTGCTCGGGCACCTTGCCGGGTTCGGCGGCCTCGCGTCGCCACTGCGCGTACTTCACGGCCTCGGCGAGGGCGCGGACCGCGCGTTCCGCGGCGGGGTAGGCGGGGATGAGGTGGGCGCCCTCGGGGGCCTGGGAGCGCTCGGCGGGTTCGCCGGGCACGGCGGCGGGAGCGGGGGGTGTGCCGGTCGGCGTCGCCGACACGGCCGCCGCCGCGCCGGGGCGGGTCGTCCCGGTCGTCCCGGTTCCCGACGCCCCGGTCGTCGTCGTCGCGGTCGCCACCGAGCCGGGGCCGGTAGCCCCGGCCGGTGTCGTCCCCGCCTCGGTCGGCCCGGTCTCCGTCGGCCCGGTCTCCGTCGGCCCGGCCTTCGTCGGCCCGGTCTCGGCCGCTGCCGGGACCGGGGTCGCCGTACGCGTGCGTGGGGCGGTGCTCGTCGCGGCGGACAGGGCCTCCGCGAGGCCGCCCAGTTCCACGTGCACCACGAGCACCGGCTTGGCGGGACCGGCGGCCGCGGCCGAGCGCAGCGCCTGCGCCAGTTCCGCGTCGTCGGGGGACGCCTCGCCGATGGCGGGGATCGCGGTCACCACGACCGCGTCGCACGTCTCGTCGGCCAGAGCGTGCGCCAGCGCGGTGTGGAACTCCTCCGCCGACGCCTGTGTGGTGAGGTCCAGCGGCGGCTGCGGGCGCAGGCCCTCGGAGAGGCACGCGTCGTACGTGAGCAGCCCCAGGGACTCCGAGTTGCCGAGGATGGCCACGCGCGGGCCCCGTGGCAGCGGCTGGCGTGCCAGCAGCAGGCCCGCGTCGACCAGTTCGGTGATGGTGTCGACGCGGATCACCCCGGCCTGGCGGAGCAGGGCGGAGACCGTGGCGCGGGGCAGCCGCGTGGCCCGTACGGCGTGGCCCTGGGGGGCCGAGCCTGCGCCCTGGACCACCACCAGCGGCTTGGCCGCGGCCGTGCGCCGCGCGAGCCGGGTGAACTTGCGCGGGTTGCCGATGGACTCCAGGTACATGAGAGCGACGTCGGTGTCGGGATCGTCGTACCAGTACTGGAGGACGTCGTTGCCGGACACGTCCGCGCGGTTGCCGGAGGAGACGAACGTCGACACGCCGGTGATCCCGGTGACGCCTCCGCCGCGCCGGTGCAGCCGGGAGAGCAGGGCCACGCCGATGGCGCCGGACTGGGCGAACAGACCGATCCGGCCGGGGCGCGGCATCTGCGGGGCCAGTGACGCGTTCAGCCGTACCTGCGGGGAGGTATTGATGATCCCGAAGGCGTTGGGACCGATGATCCGCATCCCGTACGCGCGCGCGTGCCGGACCAGTTCGCGCTGGCGCTCCAGCCCGTCGGGGCCGCTCTCGGCGTACCCGGCGGCCAGGACGACGAGTCCCTGCACGCCGTGCGCGCCGCACTCGGCGACGACTTCGGGCACGTGGTCGGCCGGTACGGCCACGACCGCGAGGTCGACGTGCCCGTCGATGTCGCGGACCGAGCGGTGGGCGGGCACGCCGTCGAGTTCCTCGATGTCCTCGGGGAAGGCCTTGTTCACGGCGTACAGGTCGCCGGTGAAGCCGGCCTCCCGGAGGTTGCCGAGGACGCTGCGGCCGACGCCGCCGGGGGTGCGGCCGGTGCCGATGACGGCGACCGAGCCGGGCACCAGCAACCGCCGTACGGAGCGGGCCTCGGCGCGCTGTTCCCGCGCGCGCTGCACCGCGAGGGAGCGCTCGGTGGGTTCGAGGCCGAACTCCAGGTGCACGACGCCGTCCTCGAAGCTGCGCTTCTGGGTGTAGCCGGCGTCCGTGAACACCTTGATCATCTTGGTGTTGGCCGGGAGCACCTCGGCGGCGAACCGCCGGATGCCGCGCTCGCGCGCGACGGCCGCGATGTGCTCGAGGAGGGCGGAGGCGACGCCGCGGCCCTGGTGGGCGTCCTGCACGAGGAAGGCGACCTCGGCCTCGTCGGCCGGCGCCGAGGCGGCCGCCCCGTCGGCACCAATGCGGTCGTAGCGTACGGTGGCGATGAACTCGCCGCCGACCGTGGCCGCGAGTCCCACCCGGTCCACAAAGTCGTGGTGCGTGAAGCGGTGGACGTCCTTGGCGGACAGGCGCGGGTAGGGCGCGAAGAAGCGGTAGTACTTCGACTCGTCCGACACCTGCTCGTAGAAGCTGACCAGGCGCTCGGCGTCATCGACGGTGATGGGGCGGATGCGCGCGGTGCCGCCGTCGCGCAGCACCACGTCGGCTTCCCAGTGGGCGGGGTACTCGTGGCGGTCCGACGCGCTCTGCATGGGGCCCAGAGTACGGCTCGCGTACGACAACGGCGCGAGGCAGTCTGTGGAGGACGGATGTCGGATCGAGGCCGCGATCCGACGACCACGCCGGGAGGGGGCCGCACGGCCCTCTCCCCCACGCTTCACGTGTGGAACACTGGTCTAGACAACCTGAACACCGAAGGGCAGCATCACATGGCTGAGCGCCGCGTCAACGTCGGCTGGGCCGAGGGCCTTCACGCCCGCCCCGCTTCCATCTTCGTCCGGGCCGCCACGGCCGCAGGCATCCCGGTGACGATCGCCAAGGCCGACGGCAACCCCGTCAACGCGGCCTCCATGCTGGCCGTTCTCGGCCTGGGCGCCCAGGGCGGCGAGGAGATCGTCCTCGCCTCCGAGGCCGAGGGTGCGGACGCAGCCCTCGACCGCCTGGCCAAGCTGGTCGCCGAGGGTCTCGAGGAGCTTCCCGAGACCGTCTGAGCCGGCTGCCACACGCAGCAGGCAGGAGCCGCGCCGCCCGGTCCGGGCGGCGCGGCTCCGCTGCTTCCGGAGCCGGGCGGGCCCGGCGAAAATCTCCGGCCGCGCGTCACGGATATTCCGCGGGCCCGCGGAGGGCACGCGAAGAACATACGACGGGCACGCGAAGGGCGCACCACCGTAAATGCGGAGGCACGCCGGAAAAAGGCAGCGGAAATACCTCTCCGCCGAATTACCTTCTTTGTATACGGCCCTCGTGTTAATGCCGGAGGCCGGACATGTTGACGACGTGTTGCGAAGTCCTCACACGGTCCTGGCGGTCACCGCCCGGAAAGCGCAGCCGGTGCGCGGAGGTCGCGCGCTCGGCGTGCAGCGCCGTCACCGCCCGCGCGCGTTCTCCGTCGCCGCGTGCCACCGCGTCCACGATCGCGCCGTGTTCCGCCCAGGACTCCACCGGGGTGGCCGACGCGTCCACCGTGTACATCCAGGAGATCTTGTGGCGCAGCTGGGTGAGCGTCGAGGTGAGGGTGTGACTGCCGGAGGCCTGTGCGAGGGTCTCGTGGAACCAGCCCCCCAGGGAGCGCAGATCCTCGCTGTTGCCGCGCCTGGCGCGCTCCTGGCCCAGCCGGACGAGGCCGCGCAGCACCTTGAGGTGGGCCTCGGTGCGCCGCTGGGCGGCGCGGGCGGCGCCGAGCGGCTCCAGGAGCATGCGCATGTCCAGCAGGTCGGCGGCCTCCTGCTCGGTCGGTTCGGCGACGCACGCGCCCGCGTGCCGCCGCGTCACGACGAATCCCTCCGCCTCCAGCGTGCGCAGCGCTTCCCGGACGGGGACGCGCGAGACGCCGTAGCGGCGCGCGAGGAGTTCCTCGGTGAGGCGGCTGCCGCGCTCGTAGACACCCGCGACGATGTCGTCCCGGATGGCCGTGCACACCGAGTGTGCCGGAATACGCATGACCGACCTCCGCCTTAATCCCCGTGAAACGTCGACGATTGACGTGTGTTCCGTGACTCTATTGCAATCAGCGGGAATTTCCGATGGCGGGCCGGAATCCAGGGATATTTTTTGGACAGTAAGGTCCCGGAAACGACGAAAGCCCCGGCCGTGCGGGCCGGGGCCGTACGATCTGTCGCCGTACGTCGTCAGATGTTCACGCCGTGCTTGCGGAGGTAGGCGACCGGATCGATGTCCGAGCCGTACTCCACGCCGGTGCGGGCCTCGAAGTGCAGATGCGGGCCGGTGACGTTGCCGGTGGCGCCGGACAGGGCGATGCGCTGCCCCGGGGCCACCTTCTGGCCCACCGAGACGCTGATGGACGACAGGTGGCCGTACTGGGTGTACGTGCCGTCGTTCATCCGGATCACGACCTGGTTGCCGTAGGCGCCGCCCCAGCCGGCCTCGACGACGGTGCCGAGGCCCACCGCGTGCACGGGGGTGCCGCTGGCGGCGTGGAAGTCGATGCCGGTGTGGCTGCCGGAGGACCACAGCGAGCCGCCGGACCGGTAGCCGGTGGAGACGTAGGAGCCGCTGATCGGTGAGACGAAGGTGCTCAGGCGCTCGCGCTCGGCCGCGCGGGCGGCGCGGACCCGGGCCTCGCGCTCCGCCTCGACCTTCGCCGCGGCCTGGGCGGCGGCCTCCTTGCGCGCGGCTTCCGCCACGGCGGCCTGCTTCTGCGCGGCGGCCTGGTCGTCGATCCGCTCGGCGACCGTGTCACCGATGGTGACGACCGGAATGAGGCCGGTCTGCTCGACGGCCTTCTCCGCGGCGAGGGCGGGGCCGGAGGCGACGGTGCCAATGACGCCGGTGGTGGTGAGCGCCGCGATGCCCGCGGCGCGGGCGGTGGTGCGCTTCATCCTGCTGGGACGACGGTGCTTCCCGGTGGCGCAAGTGGACGCCATGAAGTTGAGCGGTCCTTTCCTTCCCTCTCGCCTACCGGGTTAGCTGACGGGTTCGGAGCAGGAAGGTCTCCTACGGACCCCCTCGCGGCTCGCGCGGGCGTCCGATTCACCCCAGGGACTGTCTGGTTGGGTCCCCGGCTCCCCTGGCTCGCGCCGTGCGGGGACTCGGCGATGACTGTCCGGTGCCGCGGACGCGGCGCACTGCCTGACGAACAGCCCGGTTGAAACTAGACGCGACGGCCGTCGATCCCCAAACGGAACGCGGCTTTTGTAGCGCATGCCACAGGGCAGACAGGCAGCCTTTCCCTCAATTCGGGCATCAGGGAGCCCTGGTGACACATCAGTCCACCAGGGCTCCTGCGCGCGGCCTCACGGCCGCCGGTCCGCGTTCCTACTCCGCGGAGACGACCTTCACCTCACCGATACCGAGGGCCTCGACCGGCGCCTTGATCGCCGCCGCGTCGCCGACGAGGACCGTCACCAGGCGGTCCACCGGGAAGGCGCTCACGACCGCTGCCGTGGCCTCCACGGTGCCGGTCGCGGCGAGCTGCTGGTACAGCGTGGCCTGGTAGTCGTCCGGCAGGTGCTGCTCGACCTGGTCGGCCAGCGTGCCCGCCACGGCGGCGGCCGTCTCGTACTTCAGGGGCGCCACTCCGACGAGGTTCTGCACGGCGACGTCCCGCTCGGCGTCGGTCAGCCCGCCCTCGGCGAGGGTGCGCAGCACCTTCCACAGGTCCTCCAGCGCGGGACCGGTGTTGGGGGTGTCGACCGAGCCGCTGATGGCGAGCATCGCGGCGCCCGAGCCGTCCGGCGCGGACCTGAGGACCTGGCCGAAGGCACGCACGCCGTAGGTGTATCCCTTCTCCTCGCGCAGGACGCGGTCCAGCCGGGAGGTGAGGGTGCCGCCCAGGCAGTACGTGCCGAGCACCTGCGCGGGCCACACGCGCGCGTGCCGGTCGGCGCCGACGCGGCCGATCAGCAGCTGCGTCTGGACGGCGCCAGGGCGGTCCACGATGACGACCCGTCCGGTGTCGTCGGCGGTCACCGGCGGCACCGGACGCGGCTGGGCCGCGGAACCGGTCCAGGCTCCCAGGGTGTCGCCCAGGAGCGCGTCGAGGTCGACTCCGGTGAGATCGCCGACGACCACGGCGGTGGCCGTGGCGGGGCGGACGTGCTTCTCGTAGAAGGCGCGTACGGCGGCGGAGTCGATCTTCTCGACGGTCTCCGCGGTGCCCTGGCGCGGGCGCGACATGCGCGCGGTCGCCGGGAACAGCTCCTTGGAGAGCTCCTTGGCGGCGCGCCGGGAGGGGTTGGCCAGCTCGTGCGGGATCTCGTCCAGGCGGTTGCGGACGAGGCGCTCGACCTCGCTGTCGGCGAACGCGGGCGCCCGCAGGGCGTCGGCCACGAGGCCGAGGGCCTTGGCCAGGCGGGAGGCCGGGACCTCCAGGCTGAGGCGGACGCCGGGGTGGTCGGCGTGCGCGTCGAGGGTGGCGCCGCAGCGCTCCAGCTCGGCGGCGAACTCCTCGGCGGAGTGCTTGTCGGTGCCCTCGGAGAAGGCCCGCGCCATGATCGTGGCGACGCCGTCGAGGCCGGCCGGTTCGGCGTCCAGGGGCGCGTCGAGGACGACCTCGACGGCGACGACCTGCTGTCCGGGGCGGTGGCAGTGCAGGACGGTCAGGCCGTTGTCGAGCGTCCCGCGCTCAGGAGCGGGGAACGCCCAGGGCCTGGCCTCGCCCGCACGGGGCTG
Organism: Streptomyces sp. NPDC088766; assembly: GCF_044750845.1. Classification (NCBI taxonomy): domain Bacteria; kingdom Bacillati; phylum Actinomycetota; class Actinomycetes; order Kitasatosporales; family Streptomycetaceae; genus Streptomyces; species Streptomyces sp. NPDC088766. Next base: position 55,313 of record NZ_JBIVKQ010000017.1, read on the forward strand.
GGGGTGGAAGTCCATCGCGGCGAGCTCGGTCACTGGGCCGCCTCCTCGTTCTCGTCCTCGTCGGCGGTGTTCTCGGCGGGCTCGGTGGGCTCGTAGACCAGTACGGCGCGGTTGTCCGGGCGCAGGCGGGCCTGGGCGATCTCCCGGACCTCCTCCGCGGTGATGTCCAGCACGCGCCGGACGGCGGTCAGGGCGAGCTGCGGGTCGCCGAACAGCACCGCGTACCGGCACAGTTCGTCGGCGCGGCCGGCGACCGTGCCGAGACGGTCCAGCCACTCGCGCTCCAACTGGGCCTGGGCGCGCTCCATCTCCTCGTCGGTGGGGCCCTCCTCGGCGAACCGGGCGAGCTCCTCGTCGATGGCCGTCTCGATGACGGGCACCTCGACGTCGCCGGACGTCTTGACGTCCAGCCAGCCCAGGGAGGGCGCGCCGGCCAGGCGCAGCAGGCCGAAGCCGGCGGCCACGGCCGTACGGTCGCGGCGGACCAGGCGGTTGTAGAGGCGGGAGGACTCGCCGCCGCCGAGCACGGTGAGCGCCAGGTCGACCGCGTCGCACGCGCGTGTGCCGTCCTGCGGCAGACGGTAGGCGGCCATCAGGGCGCGGGCCGGGACCTCCTCCTCGACGACCTCGCGCAGCTGCTCGCCGATGATGTCGGGCAGGGAGCCGTCACGGGGCCGGGGCTTGCCGTCGTGGGCGGGGATGGAGCCGAAGTACTTCTCGATCCAGGCGAGCGTCTGCTCCGGGTCGATGTCGCCGACGACCGACAGCACGGCGTTGTTGGGCGCGTAGTACGTGCGGAAGAACGCGCGCGCGTCCTCCAGGGTCGCCGCGTCCAGGTCGGCCATCGAGCCGATCGGCGTGTGGTGGTAGGGATGGCCCTCGGGGTAGGCGAGGGCGGTCAGCTTCTCGAACGCCGTGCCGTAGGGGACGTTGTCGTAGCGCTGGCGGCGCTCGTTCTTGACGACGTCGCGCTGGTTCTCCATGGACTCGTCGTCCAGCGCGGCCAGCAGCGAGCCCATGCGGTCCGCCTCCAGCCAGAGGGCGAGCTCCAGCTGGTGCGTGGGCATGGTCTCGAAGTAGTTGGTGCGCTCGAAACTGGTCGTGCCGTTGAGCGAGCCGCCCGCGCCCTGGACCAGCTCGAAGTGACCGTTGCCCTTGACCTGCGCGGAGCCCTGGAACATCAGGTGCTCGAAGAGGTGAGCAAGGCCGGTGCGGCCCTTGACTTCGTGGCGCGAGCCCACGTCGTACCAGAGGCACACCGCCGCGACGGGGGTCAGGTGATCCTCGGAGAGCACCACGCGCAGGCCGTTGGCCAGGCGGTGCTCGGTCGCTGTCAGGCCCCCGGAGCCTGCCTGGGCTGTGGCCGTGTGACCCATGGGCATGTACGTCCTTCCGATCGCGGGCGCGGTCGTCGAAACCGCGTTTTTCCTGCCGGTCCTGCCAGTTTTTCCTGCCGGTCCTGCCACTGTATGCAAGCGTGCGGAGCGGCGGTGGAGTTCCCGGGCGGCGTACGCCGAGAGCGAGATCGCGTAGCCTGCGGACAGCCGTGGACGAGGTGCCTCTCCGGCCGGTCCGGTCGCCGACGCCCGGGCCCCGGGACGCACTGTCGGTGCCACGGTCCACAATGGTCCGCGGAGATCCCGTCACACGCCTCAGCAAGAGTGAGCCGAAGGACGCGCGTCGACACCGACGTGAGCGCCCCGCAGGCGAGCGACCAGGAAACAGGAGGAGCCGGCAGCGATGGCCCGCCGCAGCACGAAGACCCCGCCGCCCGACGACTCGTACGAGGAGCGGATCCTCGACATCGACGTCGTCGACGAGATGCAGGGCTCCTTCCTCGAGTACGCGTACTCGGTCATCTACTCCCGCGCCCTGCCGGACGCCCGCGACGGCCTCAAGCCCGTCCACCGCCGCATCGTCTACCAGATGAACGAGATGGGCCTGCGCCCCGACCGCGGCTACGTGAAGTGCGCGCGGGTCGTCGGCGAGGTCATGGGCAAGCTGCACCCGCACGGCGACGCGTCGATCTACGACGCCCTGGTGCGCATGGCCCAGCCCTTCTCCATGCGCGTGCCCCTGGTCGACGGCCACGGCAACTTCGGCTCGCTGGGCAACGACGACCCGCCGGCCGCCATGCGGTACACCGAGTGCCGTCAGGCCGCGGCGACGAGCCTGATGACCGAGTCCATCGACGAGGACACGGTCGACTTCAACCCGAACTACGACGGCCAGGAGCGGGAGCCGGTGGCGCTGCCCGCCGCGTTCCCGAACCTCCTGGTCAACGGCTCCTCGGGCATCGCGGTCGGCATGGCCACGAACATGCCGCCGCACAACCTGGGCGAGGTCGTCTCGGCCGCCCGCCACCTGATCCGGTTCCCGAACGCGGACCTGGACACGCTGATGAAGCACGTCCCGGGCCCGGACCTGCCCACCGGCGGGCGGATCGTCGGCCTCTCGGGGATCCGGGACGCCTACGAGACGGGCCGCGGCACCTTCAAGATCCGCGCCACGGTGTCGGTGGAGACCGTGACGGCCCGCCGCAAGGGCCTCGTCGTCACCGAACTGCCCTTCGCCGTCGGCCCCGAGAAGGTCATCGCCAAGATCAAGGACCTGGTCGGCTCGAAGAAGATCCAGGGCATCGCCGACGTCAAGGACCTCACCGACCGCGAGCACGGGCTGCGTCTGGTCATCGAGATCAAGAACGGCTTCGTGCCGGAGGCGGTCCTGGAACAGCTGTACAAGCTGACGCCCATGGAGGAGTCCTTCGGCATCAACAACGTGGCGCTGGTGGACGGCCAGCCGCTCACGCTGGGCCTGAAGGAGCTGCTCGAGGTCTATCTCGACCACCGCTTCGAGGTCGTGCGGCGGCGCAGCGAGTTCCGCCGGACCAAGCGCCGCGACCGCCTGCACCTGGTCGAGGGCCTGCTCACGGCGCTCGTCGACATCGACGAGGTCATCCGGCTGATCCGCTCCAGCGACAACAGCGCGCAGGCGAAGGAGCGCCTGATCGAGCGCTTCTCCCTGTCGGAGATCCAGACGCAGTACATCCTCGACACGCCGCTGCGCCGGCTGACCAGGTTCGACCGGATCGAGCTGGAGACGGAGAAGGAGAAGCTCAGCGAGGAGATCGCCGAGCTGACCCGGATCCTGGAGTCGGACGCGGAGCTGCGCAAGCTGGTCTCGGCCGAACTGGCCGTGGTGGCGAAGAAGTTCGGCACCGAGCGTCGTACGGTCCTGCTGGAGTCGGCGGGCACGCCGGCCTCCGCCGTGCCGCTCCAGGTCGCCGACGACCCGTGCCGGGTGCTGCTCTCCTCGACGGGTCTGCTGGCCCGTACGGCGAACGCCGAGCCCTTCGGGGAGGACGCGGACGCCCGGCGGACCAAGCACGACGTGATCGTGTCGGCCGTGCCGGCCACCGCGCGCGGGGAGATCGGCGCGGTCACCTCGACGGGCCGGCTGCTGCGCATCAACGTCGTCGACCTGCCGCAGCTGCCGGACACGGCGTCCGCGCCGAACCTCTCGGGCGGCGCGCCGCTGGCGGAGTTCGTCTCCCTGGAGGGCGACGAGACAGTGGTCTGCCTGACCACGCTCGACGAGACCTCCCCCGGTATCGCGCTCGGCACGGAGCAGGGCGTCGTCAAGCGTGTGGTGCCCGACTATCCGAGCAACAAGGACGAGCTGGAGGTCATCACCCTCAAGGAGGGTGACCGGATCGTCGGCGCGGTCGAGCTGCGTACCGGCGAGGAGGACCTGGTCTTCATCACGGACGACGCCCAGCTGTTGCGCTACCAGGCCTCGCAGGTCCGCCCGCAGGGCCGCCCGGCCGGCGGTATGACGGGCGTCAAGCTCACGGACGGCGCGAAGGTGATCTCCTTCACGGCCGTGGACCCGGCGGCCGACGCGGTGGTCTTCACGGTCGCGGGCTCGCGCGGCACCCTGGACGACTCCGTCCAGACGACCGCCAAGCTGACCCCGTTCGACCAGTACCCGCGCAAGGGGCGGGCGACCGGCGGCGTGCGCTGCCAGCGGTTCCTGAAGGGCGAGGACTGCCTGTCCCTGGCCTGGGCGGGTCCCGTCCCGGCGCGGGCCGCCCAGAAGAACGGCACCCCGGTCGACCTGCCGGAGATCGACCCGCGCCGGGACGGCTCGGGCGTGTCGCTGGGCAAGCCGGTGTCGGTCGTGGCCGGGCCGCTCTAGGCCTCCTCGACCGCGTCGACCGCGTCGACCGCCTCGACCGCCTCGTCGTCGGGATCCCGGACGTAACGGAGGACGCCCCACATGCCGCGCTCGTCGGCGTGCGGGGCGTCACTCTCGCAGGCCTGCAGTTCCTTGGCCAGGGCGGCGGCCTCGATGCCGGAACCGATGAGGACGAGCTGGGTGCGGCGCTCCTCGGCGGGGCCCCAGGGCTCCGGGTAGAAGCGCAGGAAGCGCCCGACGGCGTGCACGGCATAGCGGTTGACAGGGTCGTGCGGCCCGAAGTCGACGTACCCCTTGATGCGGTACAGCCCTTCGGGACGGCTGTCGAGGAAGGGCATCAACCGGCGCGGGTCCAGCGGGACTTCGGAGACGAAGGACACGCTGTCGTAGGCGGTGTGCAGGTGGCCTGCGTGATCGCCGCGACCTTCCGGCCCGTCGGGGCCGCCCTGTTCGTCATGGGCGTGCCGCCCGTCGTGGGCCTCGTGGCCGTCGCCGCCGTCGTGACCGTCGCCGTCCTGTCGGTGCAGGTCGTCGAAGGAGAGCTGCCCCACACGCTCCTCGTTCGGCCGGCAGTCGAAGAGGAACTCGGGGTCGATACGGCCGTAGGTCGCGGGTACGACGGCGGTCCGGTCCGTAAGGGAGCGGACCAGGTCCAGGACGCGGTCGGCGTCGGGCGTCCGGTCGAGCTTGTTCACCACGACGAGGTCGGCGAGGGCGAGGTGCCGGTCGACCTCCGGGTGCCGGGCGCGGGTCTCGTCGAACTCGGCGGCGTCGACGACCTCGACGAGCCCGCCGTACACGATTCCCGGATGTTCGCTGGCGAGGACCATCCGGACGAGTTCCTCCGGCTCGGCGAGCCCGCTGGCCTCGATGACGATGACGTCGATACCGGTGGAGGGGCGCGCGAGGCGTTCGAGGTACCCGTCCAGCTCACCGGCGTCGACGGCGCAGCACAGGCAGCCGTTGCCGAGGGAGACGGTCGAGTCGCCGAGGGCGCCCGCGACGGCCATGGCGTCGATCTCGATGGAGCCGAAGTCGTTCACGATCGCGCCGATACGGCTGCCTCCGCTGCGGTGGAGGAGGTGGTTGAGCAGTGTCGTCTTGCCGGAACCCAGGAATCCGGCGAGTACGACGACCGGGATCTGCTGCGGAGTGCGGCTCTGCGTCAACGTGCGACCTCTCTGACACCTGCGCGTGCACCGGCTCGCGGTCCGGCGCGCGGTCGGGGATGGAATGCGCAGCCAGGATACGAGCTGGAGGAATCACCGCGAAGTGAACGATTGTTGGCAGCGCCCGCGGGTCGGAGGAGGCGCGCGTGGGCCGCATGGTCGACCGCCTCGTCCAGGACCTCGACGAAGCCGACACGGACGAATGGTGGGTCGTCGGCACTCCTCCCACCGACTGACGCAGAGCGGTCCCGCCGAACGGGCCAACACCCCGACACCGGCGACACGACGGGGCGTTTTCGGCCATGCAGCCACAGAGGTCTCTCAAGCACCAGTAGCGTGTGGCCTCCACCGCTCTGTCCGAGTTGATTGTTCATAAGGACCGGTGGCTTTGAAGATCGTGCGCCGCATCGGTGTGCCCCCCCCCCCAGCGCCCGTGGCAGTTCGTCCGGATCAACCTGCCCCGACGTGTTCGAGCTCAGTGACGGCAACTTCGCCGCCATCGGCACCGAGGCCACCGAGGCACTGGACGGTGAACTGCCCGCGGACGCCGCACGCGCCGACTACGAACGCATCGTCGTCGTGAGCAGGGAAACCCTGATCCGCGCCAAGGCGGACATCCCCGACGCCTGACCCACCGCCCGGGCACGCGTCCACCCGAAGACCCGTCCCGTGGCCCCTGCCCCGGCCGCACGCAACCGCTCGGCGAGCCGCGGTCACCCGGCGAGCAGCCCGGCACCCCGTCCCTGCTCGATCACCACCGATGAGGCCTGGCGCCGGAACGGCACCAGGCCACACGCGTTCTCCGGCCGCCTGCGGAGGCAGTCGCCCACCGGGTCGGTCGCCCACCGGGACGGTCGCGCTCCGGCTCAGGCCGCCGATACGGGAACGGGCGCCCGAGGTCCCACGTATCGGGCCGCGGGCCGGATGATCTTCTTGTCCTCCGCCTGCTCCAGGATGTTGGCGCTCCAGCCCACGACGCGGGCCGCGGCGAAGGTTGGGGTGAACATCTCGCGGGGCAGCCCGCACAGCTCCATGACCACGCCCGCGTAGAACTCCACGTTCGTGTGCAGTTCCCGGCCCGGCTTCAGCTCGGCGAGGATCGCCTCGACCTGGCGCTCGACCTCCACGGCGAAGTCCACGCGCGGTCCCCCGAAACCCTGGGCGATCTCGCGGAGCATGCGCGAACGCGGGTCCTCCGTCCGGTAGACGGCGTGCCCGAAACCCATGATGCGATCGCCGGCGAGAACCCGCTCACGGATCCACGGGTCGATGCGGTCGGGCGTGCCGATCGCGTCCAGGGTGTCCAGCGCACGGCTGGGGGCACCGCCGTGCAGGGGTCCCGACAGGGCGCCCACGGCGGCGACCAGGCAGGCGGCCACGTCCGCGCCCGTCGAGGTGACGACCCGGGCGGTGAAAGTGGACGCGTTGAATCCGTGGTCAATGGTGGAGATCAGATACTGCTCGACGGCACGCGTCCGCTCGGGCTCCGGCTCGGCGCCCGTCAACATGTACAGGTAGTTCGCCGCGTACGAGAGGTCGTCGCGCGGCTCGACGGGCTCGAGGCCCCTGCCCAGCCGGTGGAGCGCGGTGAGCAGTGTGGGCACGGCGGCCGCCGCGGCGAGGGTGTCCTCCCGGCGCCGGTCGGCGTCGATGTCGTACACCGGCCGGAAGCCCTTCGCGGCGCCCAGCAGCGACAGGGCCGTCCGCAGGCCGGCGAGCGGGTCGGCGCCCGCGCCGACCGCCGCGACGGCGGGCAGGGCGGCCGCCACCCGGTCGGGGAGCCTTCGCAGAGCGGCGGTCTGCGCGGCGAAGGCGGCGGCGCGGCCCGCGTCCGGCAGGTGGCCGTGGACGAGGAGATGCCAGACGTCCTCGAACGGGCGGCTGCGGGCGAGGTCGACGGCCGAGTACTGCCGGTAGTGGTAGAAGCCCTCGCGTCCCCGGACGTCACCGACCTCGGTGTCGGCGACGACGACACCGGCCAGCCCGCGCGGCACCTCGACGGGTGTGGCTGCGTACCTGTTGACGGACATGGTTTCCTCCTCGAACTTGATTCGACTGTCCATGGTTGACTAATGAAGTGTCAATATTGATTGAATCAATATATGTATCTTGTGGATACGGTGACCCCATGCGCGATCAGGAACCCGGCCCCGGCCACCCGGAACGACGGCTGACCACCAAGGAGGCCGCCGAGCTGCTCGGTGTGAAGCCCGAGACCGTGTACGCCTACGTCAGCCGCGGCCAACTGGGCAGCCGGCGCGTGCCCGGCGGCCGGGGCAGCACCTTCGACGCCCAGGAGGTCGAGGCGCTCGCGCGGCGCAACAGGCGGGAGAGCAAAGGGAGTCCGGGCACCGGCGCCGAACAGTCCGTACGCACCCGCCTCACCCTCATCCACGAGGACCGGTACTACTACCGGGGCGTCGACGCGACCGAGCTGGCCGCCCGGCACTCGTACGAAGAGGTCGCCGAATGGCTCTGGACCGGCCGGATGCGGCACGGAGCCACCTTCACCGCGCCACGGGTTGCCGTCGAGGCCGCCCGCCGCGTGGTCGACGCCCTGCCCGAACACGCAGGCCCCACCGACCGCCTGCGCGTCGCAGCGATCGCCGCCGCGGTGGCGGACCCGCTCCGCTTCGACCTGTCCGCGGACGCGGTGCTCGGCGCCGCCCGCGGCCTCATCCCGACCCTCGTCGCCGCCCTGCCGCCGAAACTGTCCACCCACCGGGACGGCGGCCCGCTGGCCCAGCGGCTGTGGGGGCGGCTGAGCCGGCAGCCCGCGGCGGAGGCGCCCCTGCACGTCCTGGACACCGCGCTCGCCCTGCTCGTCGACCACGACCTGGCCGCGTCGACGCTCGCGGTGCGGGTCGCGGCCGGCGCCCGCGTACACGCGTACGCGGCCGTCACCGCGGGGCTCGGAGTGATCGAGGGCCCTCTGCACGGCGCGGCGAGCGGGCTCGCGCACCGGCTGGTGCTCGACGTGCTCGACCGGGGCTCGGCGGGCCCCGTGATCGCGGAGGAGTTGCGGGCCGGCCGCCGCATCCCCGGCCTGGGACACCGGCTCTACACGCGGGAGGACCCCCGCGCGCGCGTCCTCTTCGCCCGCCTGGCGGAGATCCCCGAGGCGGCGCCGGCACTGGCCGCCGCCCGCGACATCGTGGACACGACGGCCCGCCACACCCCGCTGCACGCCAACGTCGACCTCGCGCTGGCGGTCCTGACGGTGTCCTGCGGCATGGAGGCGTCGGCCGGCGAGACCGTCTTCGCCGTCGCCCGGACGGCGGGCTGGATCGCGCACGCCTTGGAGGAGTACGGCGAACGTCCCCTGCGCATGCGTCCGAGCGGAATCTATGTGGGCCCGAAACCTCCCCGGCCGATCCCCGAGTAGGCCCACCGCACCGCGCCGAACAGCCGCGACGCGGCGGTGCCGGAAACCGGGCGGCACGTGCGCGCGTGCCGTGTCGAGGGACACGCGCCCCGCCGGAGGCCACTGGGCACCAAGTCAGGTTAGGCTCACCTCTGTGAGTACGTGCACGACCGTCTCGCGGGACCTCGACGAGCCCATGCCGGGGACCGCGGCCACGGCGACGACCTGGCTGCTGCTGGAACAGCCCGGCCCCTGGGGTGCCAAGGCGCTCACGTCGAGCCACCTGGATCCCTCGCTGGGCCGCGCCCTGGAGGCCGCCGCGCAGGGCACCGGCGTGCGCGTCGCGCTCATCCGCCGCCCCGGACCTCACGCCGACCTCGGCACCCCTGCCCTGCGCCAGGTGTACGCGGCCCACACCGTGCCCGGCGGGGTGTGGCTGCACAGTGCCAGGACCGATGACCCGGGCCGGCTGCTGGACCTCGACTTCGCCGCACTCGGCCGGGGCGACCACCGGACCTTCGGCACCGCGCTCGGCGGCACCCCGCACACCGGCGACCCGCTCGCCCTCGTCTGCACCAACGGCAAGCGTGACCGCTGCTGCGCCCTCCTCGGCCGCCCCCTCGCCGCCGAACTCGCCGCGTCGGGCGTGGACGGCGTCTGGGAGGTCACCCATCTGGGCGGTCACCGGTTCTCACCGACCGTGCTCGTCCTGCCGTACGGCTACGCCTACGGCCGCGCTCGGGCCCACTCCGTCGAAGAGGTGCTGCACGGCGCCCGGGAGGGCCGCATCGTCGTGGACGGCTGCCGCGGGAGCTCAGCCTGGGAACGGCCCGCCCAGGCGGCGGAGCTGGCCGTACGGAGGGCGGCCGGCGAGTACGCGGCCGAGGCCATCGCCGTCGCGCGCACACAGGGCGAGGCGCCGCGCTGGGAGGTGACCGTCACCCACGTCGACGGCCGGCACTGGCGGGTCGTCGTGGCCCAGGGCGCGTCCCTGCCACCCCGCCCGGAGAGCTGCGGGGCGGCGGTCCTGGGATCACCCGCACGGATGGACGTGGTGGCGGTGCACGAACTGAGGCCCGCGGTCCTGGTCGGCTGATCGGCCGGCCCGTACCGGCAGCTCATGCCGTGAACCGACCGCCGAACCGTTCCCTCTTGAGCCGATCAGGAGATCCACACCACACACCCCTACGGCTCTGCGGGGCCGCCCACGTACCGTCGTGGGTATGAGCCCCACTCCCCCCGTCCGTCGCCTGCGCCTCGGCCTGCCCCGGCGCGTCTTCTCGCAGGTCCTGCTCATGCAGCTGGCGATCGCCGCGGGAGTCGCCGTGCTCGCGACCGGACTGTTCCTGGCACCGCTCGGCGAACAGCTGGACGACCAGGCCATGCGCCGCGCGCTCGCCATCGCGCAGACCACCGCGGCCGTACCCCAGATCGCCGAGGACCTGCGGCGCACACAGCCGTCGGCCGACGGCCCGGTGCAGCGCGAGGCGGAGCGGATCCGTGCGGCGAGCGGGGCCGAGTACGTGGTGGTGATGGACCTCCGTGGCGTCCGCTGGTCCCACACCGAGCCGCAGGAGGTCGGCGGCCACGTCTCGACGGATCCCAGCGAGGTCCTGGCCGGCCGGGAGGTCATGGAGATCGACAACGGCACTCTGGGCCGCTCGGCTCGCGGCAAGGTACCCCTGCGCGACAGCACGGGCCGGATCGTCGGAGCGGTCTCGGTCGGCATCGAGTACGACAGCGTGCGCGCCCGGCTGATCCACGCCATCCCGGGCCTGTTCGCCTATGCGGGAGGCGCGCTCGCCGTGGGGGCGCTGGCCGCCTGGCTGATCTCCCGGCGGGTTCAGCGGCAGACCCGGGACCTGGCGTTCTCCGACATCTCGGCGCTGCTCGCGGAGCGCGAGGCGATGCTGCACGGCATCCGGGAGGGCGTCGTGGCGCTGGACCGGACCGGCCGCGTCCGTCTGCTGAACGACGAGGCCCAGCGTCTCCTGGGCATCGGGGACGAGGCGGTGGGCCGGTCACCGGACGAAGCGCTGGGTGAGGGCCGTACGTCCGACGTCCTGGCCGGCCGGGTGACCGGCACGGACCTGGTCGCCGTCCGCGGGCAGCGCGTGCTGGTCGTCAACCGGATGCCCACCGACGACGGCGGCGCCGTGGCCACCCTGCGCGACCGCACCGAGCTGGAACAGCTGGGCCGGGAACTCGATTCCACGCACGGGCTGATCGACGCCCTGCGGGCCCAGGACCACGAGCACGCCAACCGCATGCACACGCTCCTGGGGCTGCTCGAACTGGGGATGTACGACGACGCCGTGGACTTCGTCGGCGAGGTGGTCGGCGACCACCGGGCGACGGCCGAGCAGGTGACGGAGAAGATCGGGGATCCGCTGCTCGCCGCCCTGCTGGTCGGCAAGGCGACCGTCGCGGCCGAACGCGGCGTGGCGCTGCGGATCTCGGAGGGCACGCGGCTGCCCGACCGGCTGGTCGACCCGCGCGGGCTGGTGACGGTCGTGGGCAATCTGGTGGACAACGCCCTGGACGCCGTGGCGGGCGCTTCCCACGCGCGCGTGGAGGTCGAGTTGCGCGCCGAGGGCCGCACCGCCGTTCTGCGCGTACGGGACACAGGACCGGGAGTCCCGGCCGAACAGCACGAGTTGATCTTCACGGAGGGCTGGTCCACGAAGAAGCCGCCGGCCCACGGCAAGCGTGGCATCGGGCTCTCCCTGGTGCGCAGGCTCGCCGAGCGGCAGGGCGGGCGCGCATCCGTGAGCGACGCGTACGGCGGGGGCGCCGAGTTCACCGTCGTACTGCCCGAGGCACTGACCGAGGCACTGACCGAGGCCGGGCCAGAACCCGCCCTGGCCGCGTCCGCGCGCAGCACTGTCGAGGAGGAGGCGCGATGATCGAGGTCCTGGTCGTGGACGACGACACCAGGGTGGCCCGGGTCAACGCGGCCTACGTCGAGAAGGTGCCGGGCTTCCACGTCGCCGGCGTGGCGCACAGCGCGGCCGAAGCGCTCCGCCAGGTGGAGCAGTTGCCGCGACTCGACCTGATCCTGCTCGACCACCACCTCCCCGACGAGACGGGCCTGGAGGTCGTTCAGGAGATACGGGGACGCGGCCACCAGACCGACGTGATCATGGTCACGGCCGCACGGGACGTCACGACGGTGCAGGCAGCGATGCGGCAAGGCGCCCTGCAGTACCTGGTCAAGCCGTTCACCTTCGCGGGTCTGCGCGGCAAGCTGGAGGCGTACGCGGAACTGCGCCGTACGCTCGACAGCCGCGTCGAGGCCGAACAGGCCGACGTCGACCGCATCTTCGGGGCCCTGTCCGCGCCCTCGGAACCGGGGCTGCCGAAAGGGCACTCCCCCACCACGGCGGAACTCGTGCGCCAGTCCCTGATGAACGCCGAGGGGCCCTTGTCCGCCCTGGAGATCGCCGAGCGCACCGGGGTGAGCCGCCAGACCGCGCAGCGTTATCTGAAACTCCTGGAGCGCACCGGCAGAGCCCGGCTCACCCTGAAGTACGGCGACGCGGGCCGCCCGGAACACCGTTACGTGTGGGCGACCCGCGCCTGAGGACGCGGCCCGTGGACGGCGGACGAGCCCCTGAGGCCCTCCTCGTCCAGGATGGCGGCGGCTGTTCGGGGCAAGACCTCAGACGGCCCCCGCACCCGTCAGCGACCGGACCTCGGTCTCCGCGTGCTTGGCCGCGTCCGGCACCTCGGCCGAGGTGGCCGTGCCGAGCCAGCCGGCGAGGAAGCCCAGCGGGATCGAGACCAGCCCGGGGTTCTCGAGCGGGAAGATCTGGAAGTCGACGTCCGGGAAGAGCGCCTGGGGGCTGCCCGAGACCACGGGCGACAGCACCACGAGCACCAGGGACGGAACCAGCCCGCCGTAGATCGCCCAGACGGCACCGCGGGTGGTGAAGCCCCGCCAGAACAGCGAGTACAGCAGGACCGGCAGATTCGCCGACGCGGCTACGGCGAAGGCGAGTCCCACCAGGAACGCGACGTTGAGATCGCGGGCCAGCAGACCGAGGCCGATCGCGATCGCGCCGATGCCGACGGCGGCGATCCGCGCCACCGTCACCTCGCTGCGCGGTGCGACACGCCTGCGTCGCAGGGAGGCGTACAGGTCATGGGCCACCGACGCCGAGGAGGCGAGCGTGATCCCCGCGACCACGGCGAGGATCGTGGCGAAGGCGACGGCCGCCACGATCGCGAACAGCACGGTCCCGCCCGTGGAGCCGGCTCCGCCGCCCAGGTCGAGTGCCAGGAGCGGTACCGCCGTGTTGCCGGAGGCATGAGAGCCGCGTACGGCGTCCGGGCCGACGATGGCCGCCGCGCCGAAGCCCAGGACGATCGTCATGAGGTAGAAGCCGCCGATGAGTCCGATCGACCACACGACGGAACGCCGGGCGGCCCGCGCCGTCGGCACGGTGTAGAAGCGGGACAGGATGTGCGGCAGGCCCGCCGTCCCCAGTACCAGTGCGAGCCCCAGACTCATGAAGTCGAACCGTGAGATCCAGTCCCCGCCGTACTTCAGGCCGGGTGCCAGGAACGCGGCCCCGTGCCCGCTGCGCTCGGCCGCCGTGCGCAGCAACCGGTCGAAATCACCGTGGAAGCGCACCAGGACGAGCACGGTGAGCACGATCGTGCCGCCGAGCAGCAGAACCGCCTTCACGATCTGGATCCATGTGGTGGCCCGCATCCCGCCCAGCGACACATAGATCACCATGAGCGCGCCGACCCCGATCACCGCCCATGCCCGGGCGGCCTCGCCCGTGTCGCCGAGCAGGAGCGCGACCAGGCTGCCTGCGCCCACCATCTGCGCCACCAGGTAGAGGATCGACACGGTGACCGAGGCCGTCCCCGACGCGATCCGCACGGGGCGTTGGTTCATCCGCGCGGCGATGACGTCGGCAAGCGTGAAGCGCCCGCAGTTGCGCACCAGTTCGGCCACGAGGAACAGCACGACGAGCCAGGCCACGAGAAAGCCCACCGAGTACAGCAGCCCGTCGTAGCCGAAGAGGGAGATGAGTCCCGAGATGCCCAGGAAGGAGGCGGCCGACATGTAGTCGCCCGCGATGGCGAAACCGTTTTCCATGGGCGAGAACAGCCGCCCGCCCGCGTAGAACTCCTCCGCCGAACCATGCCGGCTGCGGCTCACCCACGTCGTGATTCCCAGGGTGATCGCGACGAAGACACTGAACAGCAGCAACGCCAGCGTCTGATGGTCACCGGTCACACCGCACCGCCTCGTGCCTCGCGCGTCAGTTCCTGGGTGTCCCAGCGCAGTTCGAGGGCCGCACGGTCCCTGCGCAGCCGCGCGTGCCGGGAGTAGGCCCAGGTGAGCAGGAACGTGCTGAGGAACTGCCCGAGTCCCGCCAGAAGCGCCACGTTCACCGCGCCCCACACGGGGCGGGCCATGACTCCGGGCGCGGTCGTCGCCGCCACGACGTAGGCCACGTACCAGAGGAAGAATCCGATGACCGCGGGAACGACGAACCGCCGGTACCGGCTGCGGACCTCCTGGAACGCGTCGCTCCGCTGCACCTCGAGGTACACGAGAGCCGCCGCGGCGGCCCCGTCCGTACGCTGTCGGCGGGCTGCCGGAACCTCGGTCGCGGGCGGGCCCATGGTGCCCGACTCGCCCCAGCCGGAGGCCAGTGCGTCATACCAAGGGTCGTCGTACCGCATGTCCCCGGGTGCCTCGGCGGATACCAGGCCCGCGCCTTGCCGTCGGTCGCCCGAACTCTCGGAACCCTGGTCGCTGCCGCGGGCACGGCCGTTGCTTGACTGCATGCCCAAGGATGGACAGAACGGGAAGATCCCCGACTCTTCTTCCCCTCCCACTTCACCCCATCAGGTGACGAAAAGCCCCGTTCACCCCGTCGGCGGCCGCACCAACCCCTTCCCGAACGCGTAACGCACCGCCTGCGCACGGTCCTTGAGGCCTGTCTTGGTGAACATGTTGTTGATGTGGGTCTTCACCGTCGCCGTGGACACCTGCAGTGCGCGGGCGATCTCCTGATTGCTGAGTCCCTCCGCGATCAGGACGAGCACCTCGGTCTCCCGCGTGGTCAGCCCGTCGGGCGGTCCGACGGGCGCCGTCGGTTCCGACTCGGGCTCTGAGAGGCGTTCCAGCAGCCGCCGTTGAACGCTCGGCGACAGTCCCGCGTCCCCGGACAGCACGCTCCGCACGGCCCGCAGGATCTCGTCTCCGCCCGCGTCCTTGGTCAGGTAACCCCGTGCACCCGCTCTGAGCGCGGGGAACAAGGACTCGTCGTCCCCGAAGGTCGTGAGCACCACGACCTGGGTTCCGGGATGCTCGGCACGGATGCGCCGAGTCGCCTCGACTCCGTCACAGCGGGGCATCCGCAGGTCCATGAGCACCACGTCCGGGGCGAGTTCGGCGACGAGCCGCACCGCCTCCTCGCCGTCCGCGGCGGCGCCCACGACCTCGATACCCGGCAGCAGCCCGAGCAGCATCACGATGCCTTCCCGGACGACGGTCTGGTCGTCCGCCACCACGACCCGGGCGGGCTCCGCCCCCGACTCCCCGGTCATACCGGCACCTTCAGCGTCACCACGAACCCTTCCTCACCCGGTCCGGCCTCGAGCGAACCTCCCAACAGCTCGGCGCGCTCCCGCATCCCCAGCAGACCGTACCCGCCTCCCGCCCCGGCGAGTTCGCCCGGCGGACCCCCTGAGTCCTTTACGTGCAGGGACACTTGGTCGGGCTCGTAGTCGAGGCGCAGACGCACTCTGGCTCCGGGCGCGTGCTTGCGGACGTTGGTCAGGGCCTCCTGGGCGACCCTGCGCACGGTCTGTGACACGTCGGCCGGCAGCGGTCTGCGTTCCCCCGCCACGGTGACCTCCGCGCCGGCGGTCGCCCGCACCAGCCCGGTCAGGAACTCCTCCAGGGGAGTCAGCTCACCCCGCAGCGCGGAGAGTGCCTGCCGTGTCTCGTCGAGACCGTCGCGCGCCATCCCACGCGCCGCGACCACCCGCTCGAGAATCCGGTCGCGGCCCGCGCCCCGCTCGATCAGCAGCCTGGCGGCCTCCAGGTGCACGAGTTGCGCCGAGAGGCTGTGCGCCAGCACGTCGTGGATCTCCCGGGCGATCCGGGCCCGCTCGGCCAGCGCGGCGGACTCCGCCTCCGCGGCCCGCGCGGCTCTCTCCTGGACCAGCAGCCGCTGGGCATTGCCCCGGGCCTCCGCGTCCAGGCGGAGCGCGTACCCCGCGAGGGCCATGCCACCGGTCGTGGCGGCTGCGCTCAGCCACTCGCCGCCGCTGACCAGTGCGAACGCCGCGAAGCCCGCGCCCGCCGTCGGAAGCGCGGCTGTCAGGGGCAGTCGCTCCAGAGCCGCGATGGCGGACCCGCACCACACAACGGTGGCCGGCGTCTCGAATCCCACGGCATGGACTCCGGCGGCCAGCCCCAGCAACAGAAGCAACAGGGTCACGGACGGCCACAGCCGGTGCTCGATCGTCAGGCGGAAGAACGCCCGGGCCAGCACGGCGGCCACGAGGACTCCGCCGGTCCCTGCCATTGCCGTCCGGCCATGGACACGGTCGTCGTGGAAAGCGCTCCAGAGCAGGACACCGGCCACCAGCAGCCGTACGGCCCAGGCGAGCAGACGCCTCGGTCGTGGGATCCCCTCTCGGCCGAGCGCCTCCCGGGAGGGCCAGCGCAGGAAGGCGTCCCGCATCACACGCGCTCCTTCCACCGGGACCGGGACGCGCCGTCACCGTATGCCGGGGCCAGGACGGAGGCCGGCTCCAGGGACCGCACCCGCCACGTCAGGATGCCGGAGCGGACGAGCAGGGTGGTGGCGAGAGCGAGCAGCAGGGCCGAGC
The DNA here is from genome assembly GCF_044750845.1 of Streptomyces sp. NPDC088766. Classification (NCBI taxonomy): domain Bacteria; kingdom Bacillati; phylum Actinomycetota; class Actinomycetes; order Kitasatosporales; family Streptomycetaceae; genus Streptomyces; species Streptomyces sp. NPDC088766. Next base: position 71,912 of record NZ_JBIVKQ010000017.1, read on the forward strand.
CGCCCTGGTGGATGCCCACCATCACGCCGCACGCGAACAGACCCGTACGCAGGCCGGTACCGACGGCCCAGACAGCTGCGCTCGCCTTGGTGCTCCTGCTCCGCACCAAGCCGTCCGCCTCCAGCCATATGCGCGTGGTCCAGGCCCAGCCGGCTCCCACGGCGAGACCCACGAGCAGTTCCCCGGCGAGTATCGCGGCGGATGCGGCGTGATGGCGAGCGTCGAGGAGGTCGGGCTCACGCAGGGCCACGACGGCCAGGATGCCGGGCAGCACCCACCAGCGCCGGTGCCTGTCGACGCGGCCGGCGCGGAACTGCCGCACGATGACCACGGCGGCCACGGCGGCCACGGCCGCGATCAGCAGTGCGTTGACGAGCCCGGGCATCTCAGCCTCCGTGAGCGGGAAGGGCCGCCGACAGCGAGTGCCGTCGACGCCTTCGACGCTACGGAAAGGCGCGAGTCCGCAGATCGGACTCCGGGTGGATCATGGGTGGATCTCAGCGAGCCGCGCTCTCCACCCACGGGTGGAGCCCCACCGACCGCGCGTGGCCGGAACGCCGGGCGGGGCCCACCCCGGACGCCGGGTCGGCCCCGCCCGGTGGCCCGCCCGGCCCGGCGTCAACTGCTACGCGTCGATCCGCGACCGGTCCAGCGTCGCAGCCGAGCTGGAGATGAACTCCTTGCGCGGCGCCACGTCGTTCCCCATGAGCAGGTCGAACACCTGCTCGGCCGCCTCCAGGTCGGAGAGGTTGATCCGCCGCAGGGTGCGGTGACGCGGGTCCATCGTGGTCTCGGCCAGCTGATCGGCGTCCATCTCGCCGAGACCCTTGTAGCGCTGGATGGAGTCCTTGTACCGGACCCCCTTGCTCTGGAACTCCATGAGCTTGTCCCGCAGCTCGCGGTCCGAGTACGTGTACACGTACTTGCCCTGGCCCTTCTTGGGCTGGATGAGCTCGATGCGGTGCAGCGGCGGCACCGCCGCGAACACCCGGCCCGCTTCCACCATGGGCCGCATGTACCGCTGGAACAGCGTCAGCAGCAGGCACCGGATGTGGGAGCCGTCCACATCGGCGTCGGTCATCATGATGATCTTGCCGTAACGGGCCGCGTCGATGTCGAAGGTCCGCCCGGAGCCCGCTCCTATGACCTGGATGATCGCACCGCACTCGGCGTTCTTGAGCATGTCGGTCACGGACGACTTCTGAACGTTGAGGATCTTGCCCCGGATCGGCAGAAGCGCCTGGAACTCGGAGTTCCGCGCGAGCTTCGCCGTACCGAGAGCCGAGTCGCCCTCGACGATGAACAGCTCGCTGCGGTCGACGTCGTCGCTGCGGCAGTCCGCGAGCTTGGCGGGCAGGGAGGAGGACTCCAGAGCCGTCTTGCGGCGCTGGGCGTCCTTGTGCTGCCGGGCCGCGATACGCGTGCGCGCGGCGGCGACCGCCTTCTCCATGACGACCCGCGCCTGGGCCGCCGCGTCCCGCTTGGTTGACGTCAGGAACGCCTTGAGCTCCCGGGAGACCACGGTGTTCACGATGCGACGGGCCGCCGAGGTGCCGAGGACCTCCTTGGTCTGGCCCTCGAACTGGGGCTCGGCGAGCCGGACCGTGACGACGGCGGTCAGGCCCTCCAGGGCGTCGTCCTTGACGATGTCGTCCTCGGCGACGCGCAGCAGCTTCTTGGCGCGCAGCACCTCGTTCATCGTCTTGGCGACGGCCTGCTCGAAGCCCGCCACGTGGGTGCCGCCCTTGGGGGTGGCGATGATGTTGACGAAGGACCGGAGAGTGGTGTCGTACCCGGTGCCCCAGCGCAGCGCGACGTCGACGCCCAGCTCGCGGGTGACCTCCGTCGGCGTCATCTGGCCGTGGTCGTCGAGAACGGGCACCGTCTCCTTGAAGGAGCCCTGCCCGGTGAAGCGGAGGACGTCGCAGACGGGCCTGTCAGCGGCGAGGTACTCGCAGAACTCGCTGATGCCGCCATCGAAGCGGAAGGACTCCTCGCCCTTGCTGCCGCCGTCACCCAGGCCGTATTCGTCGCGGACGACGATCGTCAGGCCGGGTACCAGGAAAGCGGTCTGGCGGGCGCGCTGATGGAGGTGTTCCAGGGAGAGCTTGGCGTCCTTGAGGAAGATCTGCCGGTCTGCCCAGTAGCGCACGCGCGTGCCGCTGCGGGTCTTGGGGATCCGCTTGGTCTTGCGCAGTCCACTGGCGGGCTCGAACTTCGCGTCGGGCCCGGCGCCGGCGAACGCCCCGGGGACGCCGCGGCGGAAGCTGATCGCATGGGTGTGTCCGCCCCGGTCGACCTCGACGTCGAGCCGGGCGGACAGGGCGTTCACCACCGAGGCACCGACACCGTGCAGACCACCGGAGGCGGCGTACGAGCCACCGCCGAACTTGCCGCCGGCGTGCAGCTTGGTCATGACGACCTCGACACCGGACAGACCGGTCTTGGGCTCGACGTCGACGGGGATGCCCCGGCCGTTGTCCCGCACCTCGACGGAGCCGTCGTCGTGAAGGATCACCTCGATGTGGTCGCCGTAGCTGCCGAGGGCTTCGTCGACGGAGTTGTCGATGATCTCCCAGAGGCAGTGCATGAGGCCACGGCTGTCGGTGGACCCGATGTACATACCCGGGCGCTTGCGTACGGCCTCGAGGCCTTCGAGGACGAGCAGGTGCCGCGCGGTGTAGTTGGAACCGTCCCGGTCTGCTCCTGCCAGCAGCGCTGTGGACGGCACGGACGTATCGGCGGTCACGCGGTTCGCTCCTCGCTGAATTTCAGATGGGCCCTCACGGGGTAAGGGCGCGGCTTCGGTCGCCGCAAAGAGGGTACCGAGGCCTGGTAGAGCCGTTGTCACGCCACCCTCCCCCGAACTCACACTAGTCCAGCGTCGCATGCGTGTTCGATCCCTCGATGGAGTGAAGTACATATCACGTTCCCTTCGAGGCATGAACCATTTAGGCTCCGGGCACGTCCTCATGAACAAACCGGCAATCCAGCCGGGAGGGCCGGACCATGACCGACAGCGCGAAACCGTACGACACGACAGACACGTAATACGGCACATTCGCCGCCAAACCGGCAGCAGACGGCCGCCTCGGAAGATTTTTTCGAGGAGAAGCCACGAGCGGGAACGTTTGGGGCTGGTTGGATGTTGACCCTGGTACGACAGCTCGTCGAGCTAGAGAAGAGGCGACGTGACTACTGTTCTGACCCCCGCGAGCCCGATGACGGCCGCTGACCGCTGCGACCGCTGCGGCGCCCAGGCGTACGTGCGCGTCGTCCTGCTCAGCGGCGGAGAACTGCTCTTCTGCGCCCACCACGGTCGCAAGTTCGAGCCGGAACTCAAGAAGATCGCCGCTGAGATACAGGACGAGACGGAGCGACTGACCGCCGTTCCCGCCTCAGAAGAAGAGCGCTGACAGTTCGCGTTCGACGACGAGCCACAACCGGCACAGGCTGGTAGCGGGGGGGGGCCCCCGGGGGCCCCGGGGGGGCCCCCCCCCCCCGGGGGGGCGGCCCCCCCCCCCCCGCCCGGGGGGCCCCCGGCCCCCCCCCCCGGCGCCCCCCCCCCCCCAGGGGGTGA
>NZ_JBIVKQ010000017.1:75501-173503 GCF_044750845.1 Streptomyces sp. NPDC088766
TATAACCTGGCGGCGCGGCGGCCCGTCCCCGCCGGCCCCGCCTCAAAATACGCGGGCTCACTTTGGGGGGGCCCCCCCCCCCCCACCCCGCCCCGGGGGGGGGGGGGGGGCCCCCCCGGGCGCCCGGGGGGGGCCCGCCCGCACTCGTTCGTCGTCCCGCTTCAGCCCGCGCGTGGCGCCCGCGCGGCACCCGGCAGCGCGGCCTCCCAGCGCAGTGTGCTGACGATGTCGGACACCCGCGTGTAGACGCCAGGACTTCCGGCCCGCCCGCATCCGTCTCCCCAGGACACGAGACCGATCAGCCGGCCCTGTGCGACCAGCGGCCCGCCGCTGTCCCCCTGACACGAGTCGCGGCCCCCCTGGGCCTCCCCCGCGCACACCATCGTCCGCGCCTGGTACGCGCCGTCGGCCGGCCCGGGGTACGCGTTCGCGCAGACACTGTCCCGCAGCACATGCACGCGAGCGGCCCGCAGACTGTGGGCGTAGGAACCGCTCCCCGTGGTGTCCCCCCAGCCGTACACCATGGCCTCGGTCCCCGGCTCGTACGCCGGATCGCCGACGCCGGTCATCGCGATGACCGAAGTCTGCGGCAGCGGCTCGGCCAGCTTGAGCACGGCGAAGTCGCCCGAGTTGCTGTAGGTGTCGTAGGCCGGGTTCACCCAGATCTCGTTCACGGCGATCTCCCGGCCCGCGTCCGAGTAGAGGTCCGTGCGCCCCGCGACGACCTTCAGGTCGTGCGCCCGGTCCGGGGGGACCCCCAGGGCTTCCTCCCCCATGCAGTGGGCCGCGGTGAGCACCGTGGTCGGGCCGACGGCCACTCCCCCGCAGAACTGCCCGGACCGCATACCTCCGAACCGGTCACGGCTGGACAGGGCGACGGTCCAGGGACTGTCCGACACATCGACCGGGAAACCGCCCACCACGACACCGTCGGAGGCCGCAGGAGCGGCGGAGACCAGCGGTATGACCATGACCGCGACCGCCAGGACCAACGGCCGGGTCAGTACCCGGACAAAGGGACGACGCATGCGCGCTCCTCACTCTCGAGTGACCAAGGGACACTCAGAGTGATCCAGCTCCTGTCGCCGCGCACCCGGGCGCAAGGCGAAGGCCCGGCCCCCCACGGGGGGACCGGGCCTTCGGCGTCGTACGGAGCCGACTCAGTCGAGGTAGTCGCGCAGCACCTGGGAACGCGACGGGTGGCGCAGCTTCGACATCGTCTTGGATTCGATCTGGCGGATGCGCTCGCGCGTCACGCCGTACACCTTGCCGATCTCGTCGAGGGTCTTCGGCTGGCCGTCGGTGAGACCGAAGCGCATGGAGACCACGCCCGCCTCGCGCTCGGACAGGGTGTCGAGGACGGAGTGCAACTGCTCCTGGAGGAGCGTGAAGCTGACCGCATCGGCCGGGACGACGGCCTCGGAGTCCTCGATGAGGTCACCGAACTCGCTGTCGCCGTCCTCGCCCAGCGGGGTGTGCAGCGAGATGGGCTCGCGGCCGTACTTCTGGACCTCGATGACCTTCTCCGGGGTCATGTCGAGTTCCTTGGCCAGCTCCTCCGGGGTGGGCTCGCGACCCAGGTCCTGGAGCATCTGGCGCTGCACGCGCGCGAGCTTGTTGATGACCTCGACCATGTGCACCGGGATGCGGATGGTGCGGGCCTGGTCGGCCATGGCGCGGGTGATCGCCTGACGGATCCACCAGGTGGCGTACGTGGAGAACTTGTAGCCCTTGGTGTAGTCGAACTTCTCGACCGCGCGGATCAGACCGAGGTTGCCCTCCTGGATGAGGTCCAGGAAGAGCATGCCGCGGCCGGTGTAGCGCTTGGCGAGGGAGACCACCAGACGGAGGTTCGCCTCTAGGAGGTGGTTCTTGGCGCGGCGGCCGTCCTCGGCGATGATCTCCAGCTCGCGCTTGAGCTTGGGGGCGAGCTTGTCGGCGTTGGCCAGCTTGTCCTCGGCGAACAGACCGGCCTCGATGCGCTTGGCGAGCTCGACCTCCTGCTCGGCGTTGAGCAGCGGGACCTTGCCGATCTGCTTGAGGTAGTCCTTGACCGGGTCGGCGGTGGCGCCGGCAGCGGCGACCTGCTGGGCCGGCGCGTCGTCCTCGTCCTCGTCGGAGAGGACGAATCCGGCGCTCTCGGTGCCCTCGGGCTCGTCGCCCGCCTTGGGGGTCTCCTCGAGGACCTCGTCCTCGACCAGCTCGGCGTCGTCCTTCTTGCCGGCGGTCTTCTTCGCCGCCGTCTTCTTGGCGGGGGCCGCCTTCTTCGCGGTCGCCTTCTTGACGGCGGTCTTCTTGGCAGCCGCCTTCTTCTCGGTGGCGGCTTCGTCTGTGGGGTCTTCCACAGCGGGGGCGGCCGGAGCGGTGGGAGAAGTGGCGGTGGCCTTCCTGGTGGTCACCGTCTTCGCCGCGACCGTCTTGGTGGCGGTGCGCTTGGCCGGACTCTTCGCTGCGACGCTCTTTCGGGTGCGCTTGGGCTCCGCGGCACTGACCATCAGCGTCACACCCTCTTCCTCGAGGATCTGGTTGAGGCTGCGCAGTACGTTCTTCCACTGAGTGGCCGGAATCTGGTCAGCTTCGAAGGCCCGACGCACATCGTCGCCGGCGATCTGCCCCTCAGCCTTTCCCCGCTCAATGAGCGCCATGACAGAGACGGACTCGGCGATCTCCGGCGGGAGCGTACGGGATGTGCTGGCCGACACGAACAACCTCTCGGAACGTTGGAAAACGGCTTCCGGCCCCGTCCACGACGGACAGGAGCCGACCACCGGCCTTGGGGGTGGGCCGACGGTGCGGGCGGGGGCCGGGAAGTTGCACAGCGCCTTCTATGGCGTCCGTATTCCTTCCGCGGCAGTCACCTCTTAGGTCATCGCGTTGCTTCCATGAGCGTTACGCCCAATCTTCGTGGCCCGAGTCACACCCCGTAAGCGCTCAAAGACGGTCAGACGCGGGCAGATAAGGTCACCCGCAGTGTCTACCCACACTGTTGCGAGTCAATCGGCCTCGACGCGCGGTCGGACCCCGCAGACCCGAGGCGGGTCCTGCGGGGTCCGACGGGAGGGCGGGGAGGCGGAGGCGCGACGCAGGAGGAGGAAGGGCGGGCGGGGCACGACACAGGAGGGGGGGAGGAGAGTGGGACGTCCGGCCGCGCCGACCGTGTTGTGCGGTCAGTGCTCGCGGGGCGCCGGGACGACCCGCTCCACCTCGGGGTGGACGGTGAGCAACTGCCGCATGGCTGCTTCGGCGCCGGCGCCGTCACCCGCGGCGAGGGCGTCGGCGATCCTGCCGTGGTGGCCCAGCGAAGCCTCGGTCGGCCGGTCACATCCCGTGACCGGACCGCCGGAGACCTGAAGCGCGGAGGACACGATGCCGGAAAGGTGCTCCAGCATGCGGTTGCCCGCGACCTGGATGAGCAGCGAGTGGAACTCGGCGTCGGCCCGGGAATAGGTGAGCGCATCCCCCTGCCCCATGGCGTGCCCCATGATCTCGACCATGTCCGACAGGCGCTGCTGGACGTCCTCGCGCCCGTGCCCGGCCGCGAGACGGGCGGCGAGCGGCTCGATCGTCCAGCGCAGCTCACTCAGCTCGCGCCGCTGGTTGTCTCGCTGCGGACCGAAGGCCCGCCACTCGATGATGTCCGGGTCGAGAAGATTCCAGTCGCTCACGGGACGCACGCGCGTGCCGACGTTCGGCCGGGCGCTGACGAGTCCCTTGGCCTCCAGGACCCGGAGCGACTCGCGGACGACGGTGCGGGAGACCTCGAAGCGCTGGCCGATCTCCTCCGGCACGAGGGGACGGTCCGCCCCCAGGTCACCGGAAACGATCATCTGGCCGAGCTGCTGGACGAGTTGGCCGTGCAGCCCGCGTCCGCGGCTGCCCGCGCCACGCCGGCCCACACGGCCCAGCTCGGGATCCGCACCCTCCCAGACAGGGGTGCCGACGCGGTCGGCGGCGGGGCCCTCCCCGAAGGGATAGCGGTCGTGTTCGCCCGGGCCGGCCAGACCTGAGTCGGTGGAGCGGGCGGCGGTCATCATGGTGTGCGCAAGGGTACTCACGGATCCTTTGTCGGCGTCGCCTCCAACTCCCTTGAGGTCTTTGGTGAAAAGCACACGAAAGGGTGATCGCTCACACCGTCGCAATTGACGCCTTATCGGAAAGAAATGGGCGTCCTGCGGGGAGTTGTGCACAATCCGTTCCCAGGCGGGAACGGGCGATCGTCATCGGGCACGACTGCGCATGGTTGTGAGCAGATACGCGCAGAGCAGACCGCTCAGCGAAAACACCAGTGCTCCACCCACGGGTTGAGCGACCACGCGCAGCACAGCCGCCACATAGCGGTCCCCGCCGAAGGGCCACTGCGAAAGGAGCACCTCGCGCAGCCGCACCGAGAATCCGGCGGCAGTGCGCACGGATGCGCTCTCCACGGCCTTCTGTACGAGCGGCACGACGGCCACCGGTACGGCGACCACCGCCGCGAGTCCGGCAGTGGTGGACCGGAAGACGCCCGCGGCCAGGACGCCGGCCCAGGCGCAGCCGACCGTGAGCGCGAGCCAACTCGCGCTCAACCGGAGCCAGTCGGCGGGAACCTGCGTGAACTCCCGTCCGTGGACGAGATAGAGCGCTTCGGCGTCACAGCCCGCGGTGAGGAAGGCGAGCATCAGCGCGGTGAGGGCGGAGACGAGGAGCTTGGCGGTGAGCAGGCCCAGCCTGCGCGGCACGCTCCCGCGATCCGCCGCCAGGGCGGGGTGGCGGAACTCGTCTCCGAAGGCGAGCGCGCCGAGCAGGCCCGCACCGAGCGCCGCCGGGGGCAGCGGCAGCTGCACGGGCCAGGCGGCCAGCAGTCGCGCCTGCGAGGTGTGCCCGACACGGGCCAGGACGAGCGAGGTGAGGACGGAGACGAGCAGGACGACGGCACCGGTGAGGAAGCCGGTGCTGATACCTGCGGCACGGCGCAGTTCGTAGCGGAGCGGGCGCAGCGGGCTGGGGGCGGAACGGACGGCGATGGGGGGTGGCAGAGCGGGCAGGGAGCCCTCGAGAGTCCGAGAGGGATCCGAGGGGCCACTGGCCGAGGCGCGGGCGGGTCGAGCGGGGACGGCCGTGGAGTCGTCGGGGACGCCTTCCGGCGGAGTCGGCTGCGCGGCGGGCGTCGTCCCGGCCGCGGGGGCCGGTCCCGGTCCGACGCCTCCCGACGCAACCGATTCCCCGACCGATTCCCCGACCGGCATCGCCGCCGGCTCCGCGGCGCCCCATCCCGATCCCGCACCTCCTGGCGCGACCGCCCCCTTGACCGGCACCGGCGTCGTGTCTGTGGCGGCCGGCCCCGGCGCGATGGAGGTCGGCCGGGGTCCGGCTCCGGTGGAGTCGGGGGGCCGGTTCGGGGTCGGGCGGGCCGGTTCCGGGGAGGGGCCGTCGGCGGCTGCGGTGGGCTGTTCCTCGTGGGGTGCGTCGCCGGACGGGCGGTCGTCGCGGGCGCGGGTCGGGCCGGGTTCGCCGTCCTGGCCGCCGGTTTCCCGCCCGGCGTGTGTCGAGTCCGCGTTGCCGCCGTCGGCCCCGGGACCCATGTCGCCTACCTCGTCAGCGAGTTGATGGACGAGGATGCGGTGCCGGAACGCGGCCTCCCCGATGTCGGCACAGGTACTGCCGTACACGGAGAGGCGGTTGCCGTCCTCCTGCACGACCTCGACGGAGCGGCGAGCGGTACGGGCCTCTTTGGCGAGCACAGCCGCCAGGCGCGCGGCGTGCGGGCTGCGGACGGCGACGCGGGGCCGCAGTCGGGTGCGGGCGAAGCGTGCGGCCTCCTGGTCGGCGACGAGCCTGCCCTGGTCCAGGGTGACGACCCGGTCGGCCGTGCGGGCGGCCTCCTTGGGGTCGGCCGTGGTCGAGAGCACGGTGCCACCCTGGGCAGCGTGCGCACGCAGCAGATCGTGCAGCCAGCGGCTTTCGCGCTCGGAGAGCCCGTCGGCCGGGTGGTCGAGCACGAGGGTGTGCGGATCGGCGAGGAGGGCGCAGGCGAGGCCGAGCCGGCGGTCCATGCCGCGGGAGAGGGTGCCCAGGCGCTCATCGCGCAGGCTGACCAGGCCGACCGCTTCGAGGACTTCGTCGGCCCGTCGGACCGGGACACCGGCGGCCGCGCACAACATGCGCAGATGGCCCCGGACGGTGCGGGCCGGATGCCCCGGCACATCCCCCAGGAGGACACCGACCTCCCGGGACGGGTGGGCGATGCGGTGCAGGGGGCGGCCTCTGAAGTAGGTCAGACCACGGCCCTGTTGGAGTTCGAGCATGAGTCTCAGCGCCGTGGTCTTACCCGCGCCCGGCGCTCCGAGCAGCACGGTCACGTGTCCCGAGCGCGCCTCGAAGGAAACGTCGTCGAGCGCGGGCGGGAGGCCCTTGCGGGGATTGCTCGTCAGTCCGAAGGCCTGGATCACCCGTAGCAAGATAGCGCTCTATGTCCTGTTTTGCGGGGCAGCGCGACTGGCTGCGGAATCCTGATCGTCGCGGGGCGCCAACCACCCTGTCCGAAAGGGCGATCGACACGGACGCCTGATGCGCGGGAGGCGCGAAGTGAACACCGAGCGGGCGGTCGGCACCCCGGAGCGGTCACAGCCCGGTCGGCACGTCCCGCGGCTGTCGCGGCCCTGTCACGCACATCCTGGTACGTGCGCCGGGATCACACCTCGGGGCGCAGCATCGGCGGGTTGAGCAGGGTCGCGCCGCCGGCGCGGAAGAGCTGCGCGGGGCGGCCACCCTGGCGGGTGGTGGTGCCGCCCGTGGGGACCAGGAAGCCAGGTGTGCCCGTCACCTTGCGGTGGAAGTTGCGCGGGTCCAGCGCCACCCCCCACACCGCTTCGTACACACGGCGCAGCTCGCCCACGGTGAACTCGGTGGGGCAGAAAGCAGTCGCCAGTGACGAGTACTCGATCTTGGAGCGGGCCCGCTCGACCCCGTCGGCAAGGATCTGCGCGTGATCGAAGGCGAGGGGCGCCACCGGTTCGCCGTCACGGCCGTAGCCACCCTGCTGCAGCAGCTCCTCGACCGGGGCCCAGCGCGCGTTGCTCGCGTCGCCGCCGGCGCGCGGTGCCGGCAGGTCGGGGGCGAGGGCGAGGTGGGCGACGCTGACCACACGCATCCGGGGGTCGCGCCCGGGATCGCCGTAGGTGGCGAGCTGTTCCAGGTGAGCGCCGTTGTCCTGGTCGGGGGCGGCGGGACCGTGGGCGCGCAGTCCGGTCTCCTCGGCCAGTTCGCGTGCCGCGGCCTGGGAAAGGTCCTCGTCGTCCCGCACGAAGCCGCCCGGAAGGGCCCACCACCCCTGGAACGGCGGCTCCCCCCTGCGCACCGCCAGCGCGCACAGGGCGTGGCGGCGCACGGTCAGCACGACCAGGTCCACAGTGACGGCGAAGGGCGGAAATGCTGACGGGTCGTAGGGCATGGGGCGATCATAGTCGTCTTCCTGACGATAAACACGCCCTTCGTCCGCCGCAGCGACGGCTGATGCACCGCGGTCCCACGCGGCCGTCTCCACGCACCCGGGGCTGTCGGCCATCCCGCGTCCCGCCAGGTCACGCGCCCAATTGCAGCCCGTCGGCCGCCTCCTCGACCATGGCCAGCCCGAGTCGGCTGACCCGTACGGAGAAGGCGGCACCGGAGACCCGCAGACCTGTCAGACCGACCTCGCCCAGGGGTGCACCGCGCAGCGGGCGCAGGGTCACGGTCCCGGCCGGGACGTCGGGCCGGATGCCCGCCACCGTGGTCAGGAGGAGGACCCCGGCGGCGGCCGCAGTGGCGGCGGGGCGGCAGGCGGCCGGGTGGGGCAGCGGAGCACTCCCCTCCGTTCGCTGCTCCCCGCCGTACATCTCGGGGAGCCTGTGGCCGAAGGCCTCGGCCGCCGCCAGTACGCCCCGCAGCAGGGCCCCCGCTTCCTTCTCGTGTCCCGCCGCCGCCAGCCCCGAGACTCCGATCGCCGTCTCGTGGACCCGTACGGCCCCGCCGCGATGACCGAAGGGGTTGTGACCCGCCTCTCTCACGCCGAGTCCGCGCAGCCCCCAGCCGGAGTCCATGCCCGGGCTGCCGAGGAGCCGGGCGAGCTGTTCGGTCCGCACCTTGTCGAGCAGTCCCGGGGCGTACTCCCCGCAGCCCAGCAGGCCGGTGTCCAGGAGGTGGACGGCGGTCGCCCCCAGATGGGTGACCGGGCGACCGTCCGGGGTCCGGGCGGCGGCGGGGCGGCCGCCTGCCGGATCGTCGACCCAGAAGTCCTCGCGGAACGCGGTCCGCAGGGCCTGCGCCCATTCCCGCAGTCCGTTGCCGCCCGGTCTGCCCAGGGCGTCGAGCAGGTCGGCGCCGAGCAGTGCCGCGCGGTGGGCCTGGGCCTGCGTCTCGCATCGGACGGGCCCGCCGGGCTGGGGATCGCGCAGGTACGCGCCATCCCCCGCCGCGGCCCGCAGCCAGGCCAGACAGCGCTCGGCCGTCGGCAGCAGTTCCTCCGTCTCCCGATCGGGCAGCCCCCACCGGCGGGCCTCCGCCAGGAGCACGGGGAAGAGCAGCGTCGCCTCCGTCCCCGTGCAGGCCGGGGGCAGGTGTGCGCCCGCGTCACGCCGCGGTCCAGGGATCATGCCCGTGCGTGGCCCCTTGCCCCTGACCTGGGTGCGGGCGAGGGCGCGCAGTGTGCCGGCGGCGAGCCGCGTGCCGAGAGGCAGGGTCATACGGGCCGCGGCCAGGGCCTCGGCGGGGGCCGGCCCGCAGCGCCACGGTGCTCCTGCGGCGAGCTGGGCGTCCGTGGGGTGTACGGGGTCCCGCACGAGGAGGGCCTCCAGGTCCTGGATGCTCGTGTCCAGGAACCGACGGACCCGGGGGTCGTCGCCGGTCGCCCGCGCGGCGGCCAGGGGGCTCGTCGCAGCCCGGCTCACGGCCCGCATCGGCCCCGCACCTTCCAGGCGGACTCTCAGCTCGACGGTCACGCTGCCTCCGGCAGGCACGTCGAACTCCCAGCGCAGGAGCCCCGCGGAGGCGAGCGCGTCGGTGGGTGGTGGGTGGGCCGTGACGCAGGCGTTCCCGGTGGGGCCGGCCCAGCGCAGGCCGGAGTCGTGCACGCTGGCGGGCAGCTCGGGCCCGGCGGCGCCGGCCGCGACGGCGCCAAGGTCGGCCAGGTCCGTGCCGAGGGCCACCTCCACCGGCAGACGCAGTGGGCGGGTGGCGGCGCTGCGCAACGTGATCCGCTCGACGCCGTCCGCGGAACGGGTTCGCTCGACGACGACGTCCGGGTCCGGTCCCCCATGGGGCGTGGCCCGCAGGGTTCCGACGAAACGAGCCCGGTCGGCCGATGTCATCCGTGCCTGGACGACGAGCGGTTCGCGTCCGGCGACCCGCACCTGGCAGCGGGACAGGACGCGGCGGCCCGCCCGGTAGAACCCCTCCAGTCCGCGCCCGGTCAGCTGTCCCTCACCGGTGGAGATGGCCAGACCGGGCAGGGAGACACAGATCATCGCCGTGTGGACGGGGGGCAGATCGGCGGGGCGCGGCGGGGTCGCCCCCTGAGCCGGTGGCGTCTCCCGTCGCGGGGACCGAGGTGCCGGACCAGGCGGCGGGAGCACCGGGCGGCGCTCGTCGGTGGCTGAGGGCGGAGTCGGCTGATGCATGAGGTGACTTCCTCTGCTCTCTGGACGCCTCTGGCGTGGTCGACGGCCGTCTCCGGCAGGGCGCAGCGGCACAACCCGGGCGGGCTGTGCCCCCGCACAGGGGGAACGGAGCCGGACTCCACCAGGTCACGCCCGCGCGGGCGCCGGCCCACCGAATGGCGCCGACGCGGCGGACGGTCGGCCGCTCCCACTGTTGTCCGGCTGTGAGCGGCCTCCCGGCCGGTCCGGTACGACGAACGGCCGGCCACCTCCCGCCTCCATGCTCCGGGTGGGTACCGGCTCACCCCTGCCCGTTGCTCTCGTCGCCGTCGACGCAGCCGCTCCTGCGCCGTGCGGCGGCCTCGCCGGAGGTACGACGGGTGCGCGAGCGCGCGTCGACCCGGCCGGGAGCGGCGGGGCGCGTCGAGCCGGCCGCACGGGCGCCGAGGGTCCTCGCTCCCCGTTCCTGGGCCGCCCTCGCCGTCGTCCGTGCCGGGGAGCCGGCGACACCGGCGGAACGCGCACGGCGTCGGCGACGGTCGGCACTCGGTGAGGGGGGCCGCTCCGGTCCCGGAGCGGAACCGGTCGCACTGTCGGCATCCGATGCCGCACCGGGCTGGGCTTCGCCCCGGCCGTCGGTCCGGCCAGCACCGCCTTCGTGGCTGTTGACGGCGATCTGGGCGGCCTGCGCGCCTGCTCGGGGCTGCGTCCCTCCCTGGACTTGAGCAGCGGTCCGGTCGTGACCACGAGTCCCGGATACGGCCCCGGTTCGGGCCGCGGTCCCACTTCCGGCTCCGGCCTTCCCCCGACGGTCGGTTCCTCCTCCGGCCTGCTGCTCGCGCACCTCGCGCTCGGCGCGCAGGCAGCGTCGGACCGATTCGGGGTCCAGACCCTCGTTGCAGGCATGGTGCAGGAGGCGGGCGAAGAGGTAGCTCGGGTCCGCGCCCAGGGCCATGGCGAGGGCTTCCCGGGCCTCGAGTTCGTCACCGCTGGACCAGGCGACCCAGCCGGCGAGGGTGAGCGGGGCCGCCGCGTGCTCGCCGTAGGGGCCGACGCAGCGGCGGGCCAGCGCTCGCCAGAGCCGCAGGGCGGGGGCCGCTTCGTCGCCCTCCATCCACTCGGCGGCGCGGTCACGGGTCACCCGGTCCTGGAGGCCCAGAATGAGGGCAGCGGCTTCGTCGGAAACCACGAGCTCGTCGTCCCGGCGGTCCGCGGGAAGAGCGCCTGTCACCGAGGGCGCCTCGGAGAACCTGCGAATCACGCGTGCGGCCAGTGCGATGGTCTCCTCCTCGACGGCCGCGCGGCTCGTGTCGTGGAGCATCCGGGGAAGCAGGTCCATGCCCACCGTGTCGAGGGCCGACTCCTGCTCCACGGCGACACCCGTTTCCAGCGGAAGCAGCCGGGCCCTCAACTCCCTCAGCGTGCCGCGGACCTGGATGCCGGCATAGGTGGCCGCCGCGGCCAGCACAGATGTGCCCGGCAGGCCCATCGGCACCCCCTCGACCGGGCAGCAGCCCTCGCCGGAGCAGCAGTACGACCAGAAGCGGCCGTCAGAGATGCACAGCGCCTCGATCACCGGGATGTCGAGCCGACCGCATTCGACGCGGAGCGCGTGCGCGAGCGGCTGGAGGCGCTCCCTGACCCGACCGCCCGTCTCGCCCTTCGCCGGTTCCTGGCAGAGGTAGGCGACGATCTGTGCGGGGCGGACTCCCCTGCGTTCGCTGCCGGTCACGAGCCCCTGTGCCAGTTGCCGGGCCACCGCGGGCCAGTCCTCCGGGTGGGCCGGGATGCCGAGGCGGGCCCGGCCGCCGAACCTGCCCCGGCCGCCCCGGTCGTGGAGGGCGACGAGAACGATGCTGTCCTCGGGCCGGTACCCGAGCAGGTAGGGCAGGGCGTCGGCCAACTCGGCCGGGGTGCGCAGGGTGACCTGGTGAGAGGTGGGGCCTCCGTCGTGGGCGGGGCGCCCGTCGTACGGGACGTGACCTTCGTAGGCGGCTTCACGGTCGTACGCGGTCTCGGTCCCGTGGTCGTACGAGGCCGCACGGCCGCAGGCGGTCTCGTGGTCGTACGCGGCCCGGCCCTCGTGCGGTCCGGGACCGGTACGTCCCCCGCGTCCGATGATGTCGCCGTTTCCGGAGGATCCAGTGGTTTCGCTGTGGTTCGTCATGCGTCGACGATCTCGCGGACTGCGGAATTCCGGTTGATCCTGTGGATAAGTCTGGACAGGGACACGTCATCGGCGCGAGGCCCGACTGCACGCCGAACTCCCCTCCGGCCGGACCGAAGCCGTTCGCAACTCCCCTCCGGCCGGGCCGAAGCCGTTCGCAGGGGGTGCTCAGCCCGTCGCGGCGAGGACCAGCGGAAGAACCGCCTCGCTGCCTGCCCGGCGAAGGAGGCGGGCGGCGACCGCGAGGGTCCAGCCGGAGTCGGTGTAGTCGTCCACGAGCAACACGGGACCTGGAGCGGCCGCCAGGGCGGCGGCCAGCTCATCGGAGACCGTGAAGGCCTCCGAGAGCGCCCTGAGGCGCTGAGCGGAGTTGCTGCGGCGGACCGCGTGGGCACCGCCCTGGCCGGTGTAGGTCAGGGTGCCCAGGAAGGGGAGGCGGCCGATGGCCGCGATGCCCTGGGCGAGGGAGCCGACCAGCTGCGGGCGGGCCAGGGACGGGACCGCGACGACGCCCACCGGCCGGGCGGAGGCGTCGGGGGCGTCGGCCGCCCAGCCGCCCGGGGAGCGCGCCCAGTCGGCGAGGACGGCCACCGCGGCTTTCAGGACTTCGTCGGGGACGGCTCCGTCAGGGGCGTTCTCGGCCAGCAGGGGTCGCAGGCGGTTGCCCCAGCCGATGTCCGAGAGGCGCCCCAGGGCGCGCCCGGTGGAGCACTGCTCGCGAACGGGAATGCGTCCCTTGAGGTCGATGCCGAGGGCGGTCATGCCGGTCGGCCACATGCGGCGCGGCTCGACCTCCACCCCCGGGCGGTCCAGTTCCTTCGTCGCCCCGGTGAGGGCCTCTGCCGAGACCGAGGAAGCGATCCAGGCACCGGCGCAGTTGTCGCAACGGCCGCACGGGGCCGCGCCCTCGTCGTCCAGTTGCCGGCGCAGGAACTCCATCCGGCATGCGGTCGTGCTCACGTAGTCACGCATGGCCTGCTGCTCGGCGGCCCGCTGCCGGGCCACCCAGGAGTACCGCTCGGTGTCGTACGTCCAGGGCTGCCCCGTGCCCTCCCAGCCGCCCTTGACCCGCTTGACGGCCCCGTCCACGTCGAGGACCTTCAGCATCGTCTCCAGCCGGGTGCGCCGCAGGTCCACCACCGCCTCCAGGGCGGGCACGGACAGCGGCCGTCCCGCGTCGGCGAGGGCCGAGAGGGTCTGGCGCACCTGTGCCTCGGGCGGGAAGGCGGTGTCGGCGAAGTAGCGCCAGATGGCTTCGTCCTCCTTGCCGGGCAGCAACAGCACCTCGGCGTGCTCCACGCCTCGGCCCGCGCGGCCCACCTGCTGGTAGTAGGCGATCGGCGAGGAGGGCGAGCCGAGGTGGACGACGAATCCCAGATCCGGCTTGTCGAATCCCATGCCCAGCGCGGAGGTGGCCACGAGTGCCTTGACCCTGTTCTCCTGGAGGTCGGTCTCGGCCTGGAGCCGGTCGGCGTTCTCCGTGCGGCCCGTGTACGAGTCCACCGTGTAGCCGCGCTGCCGCAGGAAGGCCGTGGCCTCCTCGGCCGCGGCGACGGTCAGCGCGTAGATGATCCCGGAGCCCGGCAGTTCGTCCAGGTGCTCGGCGAGCCAGGCCAGGCGGTGCGCGGCGTCCGGCAGCCGGACGACTCCGAGCCGGAGGCTTTCCCTCTCCAGCGAGCCGCGCAGCACCAGGGCCTCGCCGGCGCCGGTACCGAGTTGTTCGGCCACGTCGGCCGTGACGCGCGCGTTGGCGGTCGCGGTGGTGGCGAGGACCGGCACGCCGGGGGCGAGGTCGCCGAGCATGGCCCGCAGTCGGCGGTAGTCGGGACGGAAGTCGTGGCCCCAGTCGGAGATGCAGTGCGCTTCGTCGACCACCAGCAGACCGGTCGTGGCCGCCAGCTTGGGGAGCACCTGGTCCCGGAAGTCAACGGAGTTGAGGCGTTCCGGACTGACGAGGAGAACGTCGGTCTCGCCGCGCTCGACCTCCTGGTAGATCGCGGCCCACTCCTCCGGATTCGCGGAGTTGATGGTGCGCGCCTGGATGCCCGCCCGTTCCGCGGCCTCGACCTGGTTGCGCATCAGCGCCAGCAGCGGTGAGACGATCACCGTCGGCCCGGAACCGCGTCGGCGCAGCAGCGCGGTGGCGACGAAGTAGACCGCCGACTTGCCCCAGCCGGTGCGCTGCACCACCAGGGCCCTCCGGCGCTCCTCGACGAGGGCCGCCACCGCCTGCCACTGGTCCTCCCGCAGCCGCGCCCCCGGCACTCCCACCAGCTCGGCGAGGATGGCGTCTGCTTCGGTGCGGAGCTCCAGGTTGTCCATGCCCCCATGCAACCCGATGGCACTGACAATCGGCCACCTCACTCTGCGTGAGCGAACGTGGCGCACCCGTGCGGCCGGAACCGCCAGGAACCGAGGGCGACACCGCGTGCGCCGGCCGACACCGCCTGCGCGTCGGCGGGGGAGGCCCCGCGCACCGGTCGGGAAACGCCACCCCTGGGGCAGATGAACGAGCGGTGTACGGCCGGCACACGCGTCACCCTGCGTTCATGGGGTAAGGATATAAGACACTCTCCGCCACATAAGGGTCGGTGGCCCCAATTGCTCGTTGCCGCATCCAAGTTCGACAGGAAGAATTGAGTTCCGCTCCCCGCACGGCTCGCCCGTGGTCCGGCAGGGCTCTGCTGCGGTGTGCGTGCCCCCGAATCCGACCCGCCCGCAGGTGTGGGCCGTAGCCGAAGGGAGGCTCGTGACCCTCGGATTCGCTCCGTCGTCGGCATCGCTGTCGACGTCCACGTCCGCCGCTTCCGCCAACCGCTTGCTCGAACCCGCGGAGTGGGCTTCGGCCGGCATTCCGCTGCTGCGCAACCCGCGGGAGGTCGTCAGCGGCCTGCACGCGCGTCATCTGCCGAAGCCGGCCACCGCGATCGTGGCCGTGCTCGATCCGGACGAACGGCTTCTGGCCAGCGCCTCGTTCACACGGCGCCAGGCGCAGGCCGACGGCTGGATGTTCCGCAACGCGCTGCTCGCCCAGCTGCGCCGGGTCATCCCGCACGATCTGCGGCGCCGCACGCCGGTGCGCACCGCCGTGCTGCTCTACTGCCGCGAGGGCGACGCACGCTGGACGGAGGAGGACGGTGCCTGGATGTGGGGTCTGCGTGACGCCTGCACCTTGCACGGGCTGCGCTGCGGGGCGTACATCACGCTGACCCAGGACGGCTGGCAGGTCCTCGGCGAGGGCCGCGGAGGCCGTCGTCCCCACGCCGGCTCACCGCCGGAGCCCTTCGCGCTGTCCGAGGCGCCGCCGCCGTTGCCGCGGACCGGCGGCGCAGCCTCGGAGGTGCTGCGCCGCGCGGCCGCGCGCTGAGGGCTGCCGACTTCCCCGCCGAGTCGGCAGAAACGATCCGCCTTCACCGGACAGCGGTCCCGAAGAACCGACTGCGCGGTGCCGCGTCGTACCGCACGACACCGGACGCCGGCACCGCGCATCACGCGTCGGCACCGAGTGTCACGCGTCGGCACGGCACATCACGATGTCGCGCGCGACGCATCATGACGCCCCCGAACGACGCCGCATCCCGGTTCGTCCGCCGTGCGAGGCCGGAGCCCGTGCGAGGCCGCGGCCACGCGCACGCCGAGGGGGCGCGCCCGGACTTACGGGTCCGCACGTCCGAAGACCGTCGCGAAGGTGCCGCGGGCGGCGCCTCCCCCCGCCCCGGGTGCTCTCCCGGACGACCGGGAGACGACCGGGAGCGGGCTCAGATGCCCGCGCCGAGCACCGAGTTGATCTGCTGCGGGTCACCGCAGACGATCAGCAGGGCACCGGCCCGGGCGCGAGCCGCCGGAAGGGCGGCGACGGCAGCGGGACCTCCGTTGACCGCGACGACGACCACGGGTCGCACCGCCGCCCGGTCCAGAGCGGAGGCATCGGCGTAGAAGACGTCGTCGCCCGAGTCGTGCTGCGCCCAGTAGGACGCCTCACCGAAGGACAGTTCGTGGGCGGCCCACGGGTGCTGTTCGCCGGTGGTGACCACCAGCACCTCACCCGGGGCGCGGCCCGACTCGAGCAGCAGATCGACGGCCTCCTCGGCGGCGTCCAGCGCCCCCGCGGCCGAAGCCGGGATCAGCTGGATCTGGGGAGTCGCCGAAGCGGGTACGGAAGGGGAAGCGGCAGGGGTGGCCGGGGCCGAAGGCCCGGGCACGGCGGCCGCATCGCGCGACGTGCGCTGCACGGGCGGCGTGGGCCGGACAGGACCAGGCCGACCGGGACGCGACGGAGCCGCGGGACGGGGACCGGGTACGGGTCGAGGGGTCGGCGCGGTGCGGCCACTGGCCGGAGTGGCGCGGGGACCCTGGGCACTCTCGTGAATCTGAGGCTCCTCGGGAATGAGAGGCATGGGCTGATGTCTATCAAACGGTGGTGCGGCTCGCGCCAGCGGGTGGCACATCAGTGCGAGCGGAATGGTCAGAAGTCGAAGCCGAGCTGGCCCTCGATCTCCGGCGCGCTTCCGTTCGCCCAGCTGCGGGCCTTCTTGAGGTGCCGCCACTGGGGCAGCGCATCAAGATACGCCCACGACAACCGGTGGTACGGGGTGGGGCCCCGCTCCTCCAGTGCGGCCTTGTGGACGGGCGACGGATACCCGGCGTTGTCCGCAAAACCGAAGTCTGCATGGTCGATACCCAGTTCGGCCATCATTTTGTCGCGCTGCACCTTGGCGAGCACCGAGGCCGCCGCGACGGCCACGCACGACTGATCGCCTTTGATCACCGTACGGACCCTCCAGGGGTCGCCGAGGTAGTCGTGCTTGCCGTCGAGGATCACCGCCTCGGGGCGCACCGGCAGGGCGTCCAGTGCACGCACCGCGGCGAGCCGCAGAGCGGCGGTCATCCCCAGGTCGTCGATCTCCTTTGGGGAGGCGTGCCCGAGGGCGTACGAGGTCACCCACTTCTTCAGTTCCACGGCAAGCTCGTTGCGACGCTTGACGGACAGGAGCTTGGAGTCGGTGAGGCCGACGGGGGGCCGGCGCAGTCCGGTGACCGCCGCGCAGACGGTGACGGGACCGGCCCACGCACCGCGCCCCACTTCGTCGACACCGGCGACGATCTTGGCTCCGGTCGTGGCGCGGAGGGAGCGCTCGACGGTGTGAGTGGGTGGTTCGTACGGCATGGCGGCCTTAGCCTACGCCGCCCGGATCCCCTCGCGACACCCCGGTCCGCAGGACCCCGCGCGCGATCACCGAAGGACTGGCGCCTGTCCGGCGAATCATGGCGCAGACGCGGGGCCCGGCACGCCCTCCCCGATCTTGCAACCGGACGCACCGGACCCCGCTCGCCCCGGCCGCAAGGCGCCGCCGGTCTCCTCCGACGTGACCCGCCGGACAGGCCCTGGCAGGCAGCTCGTTCAGCCCGCGTCCGGCCGCAGCAGCGGCAGCATGAACTGGTCGATCATCTCCTCGATCTCCCGGTCGCCCCATTCGCTGCCGCACATCTTGGAGCGGTACATCATCATGGCCGGAACGGCGTCCAGTACATAGCCGTTCGCCGCGTCGGAACGCACCTCGCCTCTTTCGATCCCGCGCCTGATGACCTCACGCAGAAGCTGAACGGTCGGTTCGACGACCCCCTCGAGGATCAGGGCGTGGAAGCGCTCCGCCTGATTCGGATCACACTCGTGAATGATCGAGCGCAGCGCGAAACCCGGCCGGGAGTACATGGCGTCGCGCGCCCGGCGCGTCAGGGCCAGCAGGTCCTCGCGCACGCTCCCCAGATCGGGCACCGCATCCAGTCTCGGCAGCCCGGCACGCAGGGCGTCGGCGACGAGGTCCTCCTTGGACGGCCAACGGCGGTACACGGCCGCCTTGCCGGTCTGGGCGCCGGCCGCCACTCCTTCCATCGTGAGGCCGTTCCACCCGACCGTGCCCAGTTGGTCCAGGGCGGCGTCGAGGATCGCGCGTTCGAGCACGACGCCGCGCCGACGGGAGGAGGCCGCCCGAGCGGGAGCGGCCGTCCAGCGCGAAGTAACCATCTGTATGTCTCCAGCGAGCAGAGTGAGCGGGCAGGGGCAATACGGGGAGCGGGGTCCGTTCGCAGGGGGAGAGAACGGAGAGCGGTTCGGGGAGGAGGTGGCGGCGCCCCGGGCGGCGCGGTGCGGGGCATGCCGACGGGAGACATCACAAGTGAACGCTTGCGTTCACTACCGAGGACTCACTACGGTTGGCGCGACAGTGAACGCCAGCGTTCACTAAGGCACTTGTGGGGGACCCATGGCGACAACCTCTCCATTGATTCAGGCCCAGAAACCGGGAGCGCCCCGCCGGGAGGGGCATCCCGGCCTCGCGCTCACCGTCATCGCGGCGTGCCAGCTCATGGTGGTACTCGACGCGACGATTGTGAACATCGCACTCCCGCACATTCAAGACGCGCTCGCATTCAGCACCACCGACCTCACCTGGGTGGTCAGCGCCTACACCCTCACCTTCGGCGGTCTGCTGCTGCTCGGCGCCCGCGCCGGTGACATCCTCGGCCGACGCCGGGTCTTCATGGCCGGCATCCTGCTGTTCACCTTCGCCTCGCTGCTCGGCGGTCTGGCCCAGGAACCCTGGCAGTTGCTGGCGGCACGCGCCCTCCAGGGAGTCGGAGGCGCCATCGCCTCGCCGACCTCGCTGGCACTCATCACCACCACCTTCCCCGAGGGCCCGGAACGGAACCGGGCCTTCGGAGTCTTCGCCGCGGTGTCCGCGGGCGGCGGAGCCATCGGCCTGCTCGCGGGCGGCATGCTCACCGAGTGGCTCGACTGGCGCTGGGTGCTGTTCGTCAACGTGCCCATCGGCGTCCTCATCGCCGTCCTCACTCCGGTGTACATCGGGGAGTCCGAACGGCACCCCGGGCGCTTCGACATCGCGGGCGCCCTCACCTCCACGGTGGGAATGGCGTCCCTGGTCTACGGCTTCATCCGGGCCGCCGAGAACGGCTGGCGGGACCGACTGACCCTCGCCGCCTTCGGGGTGGCCCTGGTGCTGCTGATCGCCTTCGTGTTCACGGAGATGCGCGCCAAGGAGCCGATCACCCCTCTGAGGATGTTCGCCGACCGCAATCGCTCCGGCACCTACGTGATCATGCTGAGTCTCGCTGCGGCCATGTTCGGCATGTTCTTCTACATCGTCCTGTTCGTGCAGAACGTGCTCGGCTACAGCCCGATCAGGGCAGGCCTCGCCTTCCTTCCCGTCACGGTCGCGATCGCCTTCGGCGCGGGTCTGTCGCAGCGGTTCCTGCCGGTCCTCGGCCCCAAGCCGTTCATGCTCACCGGCTCCTCGCTCGTGGTGGTCGGACTCGTCTGGCAGACCTTCATCAGCCCCGACAGCTCCTACCTCGGCGGGGTGCTCGGACCGATGGTGGTCTTCGGCTTCGGGATGGGCCTGAACTTCGTGACAGCCACGGTGACCGCCGTGGCCGGCGTCAGCCAGCACGAGGCGGGCGCCGCGTCCGGCCTGCTCAACGCCACGCAGCAGGTGGGTGGTTCGATCGGACTGGCCCTTCTGACCACCGTCTTCGGCTCGGCCGGCACCGCCGAGGCGGAGAAGCAGCTGCCGAAGTTCTTGGCCGAGGGATCGGCGGAGCAGAAGGCCGAGTTCGCGGCGTCCGGGCAGTTGCCCGCTCCATGGGGACACGAGGTACTCGCCCACGGGATCTCGGCAGCCTTCGTACCGGCCGCCGCCATGGCCGCGCTCGCCGTGGTGATCTCCGCACTGGTCATCCGGGTCCGCAAGAGCGACCTGGAGGCACTGTCGGGCACGGCGGGCCCCATGGTCGGCTGACCGCGAGGACCCCCGGGCAGGCCGCGGACCGGCGTCGACGCACCTCGTGGGCGCGCGTCCGCGGCCGCTCGCCCGGCCCCTCGCCCCGCCCCGGTCGATGCGCCCCCGCCCGCCGAGCACCCCGTACGCAACGACGGACAGCGTCACGACCGCCCACATCACGAACCTCACGCCCACCCCGCCTCCGTCCAGCCGCTCGACAGCCTCCCCGCTCCCGGGCTCACCGATCGCGGGCTCACCGATCGCAGGGCGAATACCCGGACAACGCGCGAGCGGTCACGCAGAGTTCCCGTCGAACACGAAGAGTTCACCTGGGCGGGTGGTGGGTGAGGGCAGAGAACACTCGGTGGTACGGGCGGTAGCGCTCAGGACGCGGAGGGGACCCACCCCGGCAGGGCCTCCGCCTGCTCCGCCCAGGTGGCGGGAGGTGCCCCGGCCTTTCCGGAGGCGATGACGCCGCCGACGATGGCGCAGGTCGTGTCCACGTCCCCGCCGGCCTGAGCGGTGGTCCAGAAGGCCTCCTCGTAGTCGCCGAGGGAGCGGGCGGCGGACCAGAGCGCGAACGGCACGGTGTCGTGGGCCGTCGTACGCCGGCCGCAGCCCAGCACCGCCGCGACGGTGCCGGCGTCGTCGTAGTCGAGCATGTCCCGGGCACGGCGCAGCCCTGCCGTCACGGCGCTCCTGGGGATGAGGCCGATGACGCCCTCCAGGAGGGCGTCGGCGCCGGGCGGACCTCCCGGCGCACCGGCCAGCGCGGCGGCCGCGGCGACGGCCATGGCGCCGACCACGGCCTCCCGGTGCTGGTGCGTGGGGTAGGCGGAGATCTCGGCCTGGTGGGTGGCCTGCTCGGGATCGTCGGCGTACCAGGCGCCCAGGGGGGCGATCCGCATGGCGGCGCCGTTGCCCCAGGAGCCCTGGCCGTTGAACAGGGCGGCTGCGAGTTCGCGCCAGTCGCCGCCTTCCCGGACCAGTCTCAGCAGCCGGTTGACCGCGGGGCCGTAGCCGCGGTCGAAGTCGTGGTGCGCGGCGAAGGAGTGGGCCAGGGCGTCCTGGTCGATGCGCTGGTGGGCGGCCAGGACGGCGACGACGGAGCAGGCCATCTCGGTGTCGTCCGTCCACTGCCAGGGTCCCGGCGGCAGTTCGCGGTGCTTCAGCAGCGGGTAATTGGCCGGCACGAAGAACTGTGAGCCCAGCGCGTCCCCCACCGCGAGTCCGCGCAGCGCTGCCAGGGCGCGCCCCAGGCGTCCCTCGGGGGAGGAGTCAACGGTCATCGCTCTGCCACTCTCCAGTGATCCCGTACGGCTCCGGAACTCGCCACCGGTCGAACGGCCGGTCGAGGGAGTACTTGCCGTCGTCCCCGAGAACGAGCATCCGCATCTCGGCGTTCCCGGGATTCGACAGCGACTCGAATTCGGCGACCGTCCAGTGGAACCAGCGCATGCAGAACAGTCGCATGGCCAGGCCGTGCGTCACGATCAGCACGTTCGGCGGGTGGTCGGGGGCCTCGAAACTGCGGAACAGGCTCTCCAGGAAGCCGCCGACCCGGTCGTACACGTCCGCCCCGCTCTCGCCCTGGGCGAAGCGGTAGAAGAAGTGCCCGTAGGCGTCGCGGTAGGCCTTCTGGAGGCGGACGTCGTCGCGGTCCTGCCAGTTCCCCCAGTCCTGCTCGCGCAGCCGGGGTTCCTCCCGCACGCGTATGAGGTCGGGGTCGAGGTGGAAGGCGCGGAGGGTCTCATGGGTGCGTCGGTAGGGCGAGACGTACACGCTGACCTGCTCGTCGCCGAACACCTCCCGCAGTCTCCTGCCCGTCTCCTCCGCCTGGTGCCGGCCCCGCTCGGTCAGGGCCAGCGCGTGGTCGGGTTCACGCTCGTAGACGGTGTCATCAACATTGCCCGTTGACTCCCCGTGCCGGACAAGGACGATGCGCCGTGGTCTTGCCATGCGAAAACACTAGATCGAGTGGCGGCCGATCGAGCACTCGTACGGCCTCCATACGGCGTAGGTCACACGAATTCCCGCACCCGGGAGGTACGTCGGTGCGCGCGGTCGGGGAATCCGGATCTCACACCGTCCAGGTGGACTCCAGCTCCACGATGTCGCCGGTCATGGCCGAGACGTCCGCTTCCGTCTGGGCACGCAGGGCGAGCCGTTCCACTCGCTCGGTGCGGTACTTGCCGTGCTCGGCCTGCGAGCGCCACATCGACAGGACGAGGAACTCGTGTCCCGGCGCCTCCGCGAACAGCCCGCGGACCATGCCGGGTGATCCCGCCATGGCCGGGTTCCACACCTTCTCCTGCATCAGGGTGAAGTGTTCGGCGCGTTCCTCGTGGACCCGGCACAGGGCCACCCGGACCAGGTCGGAGTCGGTGAAGCGGGGCTCGAAGCCCGTCTTCACGTCGAAGCGGTAGTCGAACAGGCGGACCTGGGCGTCCTTGAAGGTGCCCGCCTGGGCGGTCGCGAGCCGGTCGTGGGAGCGCGCCATGAAGGAGTCGTAGAAGGCTCGGCTCTCCCAGAAGGCGAAGACATGCGCGACCGAGGGCCGTGCCCTGCTCCAGCCCCCGCCCTGTCCCCGAAATCCCGGCTCCCCCAGAAGCCCCGCCCACTTTCGCTGCCCCCGCTCGAACCCGCGACGGTCCACCACGGTGCAGCGAATCCACTTGACCAGCACCGCGCCATGGTACGGCCGACGGGGTGGCGTCGGTCACTCCTGGGCACCAGGCACTCGTGCGGGCTACCGCACGCGCGTGGCAGGATGGACAACCGGCCCCGAAGAGCGGCCAGTTCGGCGCGACAGCAGACGGGGACGGGGAGGGGAAGATCGGTGAACGGCCTCAACAAGGGGATCCGCAAGGTCGAGATGGCGCTGAGGTGGGACCCGAGTCCGGCGGGTGAGCCACCCACCGACCTGGACATCGTGGCCGGCACCTACCTCGCGGACGCCCCGGGGGGCGAGCCCGCCTACGTGGTGCACTTCGACAGCCGCTCCCCCGACGGCACCATCACGCTCAACCGTGACAGCACGGACGGCAGGGGCTTCGGCTGGGACGAGGTCATGACACTCGAACTCGACCGGCTGGATGCCCGGTACGCGCGCGTGGTGGTCGGCGTCGTCATCCAGCAGCGTCCCGGGGAACGGACCTTCGTCAGCGTGCGCAATCCGGCCTTCCGGATACGCGAGGGTTACACCGTGCTGGCCGAGGACGACTTCGGCGGCGTGCTCGGCGCGACGGCGGCCACGGTCGCGGAGTTCGTGCGCGACCCGGTCGACGGCTGGTCGCTCCACGACGGCGTGCAGGGCTACGAGGACGACCCGGCGGCCTTCACCAGGATCATGGGCCGACTGCGCCGGTCCTGAACGCCGGTGGGACACGGAGTGAGCGGGTGGAGCCGAGGTCCGGCTCCACCCGCTCACTCCGTCCCGGCCGAGGTCTCCGGGAGGTCCGCAGCTCCGGGTCCCGCACCACCTAACGCCGAGAGCGGTGGAGCCCGAAACCTGCTCCACCGCTCTCGCCGGGTCATTCACCCCGGGCAGGCCCTACCGCCCGGGGCCGCCCGGTATCAGCTGCAACCGCTGGTCGAGCCGCAGCCCTCGCAGATGTAGCAGGAACCGGCGCGCTGCATCTTCGTGCCGCAGGAGAAGCACAGCGGGGCGTCGGCGTGGATGCCCAGCTGCATCTCCACCAGCTCGGCGCTGGTGTGGGCCTGCTTCGGGGCCGGCTTGGCGGCCTCCACCTCGGCCTTCGGCGTGGCCACGGCCTTCAGGTCCTGGGCGCGCGGGGCCGACTGGGCCAGACCCTCGACGTCGACGTCCTCCTCGGACGGCTCGTAAGAACCGGTCTCGAGGTGCCGCTGGCGCTCCTCGGCGGAGTGGATGCCGAGCGCGGAGCGCGTCTCGAAGGGCAGGAAGTCGAGCGCCAGGCGGCGGAAGATGTAGTCGACGATCGACTGGGCCATCCGCACGTCCGGGTCGTCCGTCATACCGGCCGGCTCGAAGCGCATGTTGGTGAACTTCGAGACGTACGTCTCCAGCGGCACGCCGTACTGGAGTCCGACGGAGACCGCGATGGAGAAGGCGTCCATCATGCCGGCGAGCGTCGAGCCCTGCTTGGACATCTTCAGGAAGACCTCGCCGAGACCGTCGTCCGGGTAGGAGTTGGCGGTCATGTAGCCCTCGGCGCCACCGACCGTGAACGACGTCGTGATGCCGGGACGGCCCTTGGGGAGACGCTTGCGGACCGGGCGGTACTCGACCACCTTCTCGACCGCGGTGCGGATGGTGTCCTCGGCCCTCTCGGTGATCTCGGCCTTCTCCTGCTCCTTGGTGTCCTTCGTCTTCGCGGAGAGGGGCTGGCCGACCTTGCAGTTGTCGCGGTAGATCGCGAGCGCCTTGACGCCGAGCTTCCAGGCCTCGAAGTAGATCTCCTCGACCTCCTCGACGGTCGCCGTCTCCGGCATGTTGACCGTCTTGGAGATGGCGCCGGAGATCCACGGCTGGATCGCGGCCATCATGCGGACGTGGCCCATCGGGGAGATGGCGCGCTCGCCCATGGCGCAGTCGAACACCTCGTAGTGCTCGTGCTTGAGGCTGGGGGCGTCGATCACATTGCCGTGTTCGGCGATGTGGGCGACGATCGCCTCGATCTGCTCCTCCTGGTAGCCCAGGCGGCGCAGGGCCTGCGGCACGGTGCCGTTGACGATCTGCATCGAGCCGCCGCCGACCAGCTTCTTGAACTTGACCAGGGCGAGGTCGGGCTCGACACCGGTGGTGTCGCAGGACATCGCCAGACCGATGGTGCCGGTCGGGGCGAGCACGGACGCCTGGGAGTTGCGGAAGCCGTTCTTCTCGCCGAGGTGCAGCACGTCCTGCCAGGCCTCGGTGGCGGCGGCCCAGACGGGGCTGTCCAGGTCGTCGATGCCGACGGCCTTCTGGTTGGCGTCGGAGTGCTGCTTCATGACGCGGTTGTGGGCGTCGGCGTTGCGGGCGTAGCCGTCGTAGGGGCCGACGACCGCGGCCAGCTCGGAGGAGCGGCGGTAGGCCGTACCCGTCATCAGGGAGGTGATGGCGCCGGCCAGCGAGCGGCCGCCGTCCGAGTCGTACGCGTGGCCGGTCGCCATCAGCAGGGCGCCGAGGTTGGCGTAGCCGATGCCGAGCTGGCGGAACGCGCGCGTGTTCTCGCCGATCTTCTGGGTCGGGAAGTCCGCGAAGCAGATGGAGATGTCCATCGCGGTGATGACCAGCTCGACGACCTTCTGGAAGCGGTCGGCCTCGAAGGACTGGCTGCCCCGGCCGTCGTCCTTCAGGAACTTCATCAGGTTCAGCGAGGCGAGGTTGCAGGACGTGTTGTCCAGGTGCATGTACTCGCTGCACGGGTTCGACGCGGTGATCCGGCCGGACTCGGGGCAGGTGTGCCAGGTGTTGATGGTGTCGTCGTACTGGATGCCCGGGTCGGCGCAGGCCCAGGCGGCTTCGGCGATCTTGCGGAAGAGCGACTTGGCGTCGACCTCCTCGATCACGTCACCGGTCATCCGCGCGCGCAGGCCGAACTTGCCGCCCTGCTCGACGGCCTTCATGAACTCGTCGTTGACGCGGACGGAGTTGTTGGCGTTCTGGTACTGGACGGACGTGATGTCGTCGCCGCCCAGGTCCATGTCGTAACCCGCGTCGCGCAGGACGCGGATCTTCTCCTCCTCCTTGACCTTGGTCTCGATGAAGTCCTCGATGTCGGGGTGATCCACGTCGAGGACGACCATCTTGGCGGCGCGGCGGGTGGCACCACCGGACTTGATGGTGCCGGCGGAGGCGTCGGCGCCGCGCATGAAGGAGACCGGGCCGGAGGCGTTGCCGCCGGAGGAGAGCAGCTCCTTGGAGGAGCGGATGCGGGAGAGGTTCAGGCCGGCGCCGGAGCCGCCCTTGAAGATCATGCCCTCTTCCTTGTACCAGTCGAGGATCGACTCCATGGAGTCGTCGACGGACAGGATGAAGCAGGCCGAGACCTGCTGGGGCTGCGGCGTGCCGACGTTGAACCAGACGGGGCTGTTGAAGCTGAAGATCTGGTGCAGGAGGGCGTACGCCAGCTCGTGCTCGAAGATCTCGGCGTCGGCGGGCGACGTGAAGTACTTGTGGTCCTCGCCGGCCTTCCGGTAGGTCTTCACGATGCGGTCGATCAGCTGCTTGAGGCTGACCTCGCGCTGCGGGGTGCCGACGGCACCCCGGAAGTACTTGCTGGTGACGATGTTGACCGCGTTCACCGACCAGAAGTCGGGGAACTCGACGCCACGCTGCTCGAAGTTGACCGAGCCGTCGCGCCAGTTGGTCATGACGACGTCACGGCGCTCCCAGGCCACCTCGTCATACGGGTGCACGCCGGGGGTCGTGTGGATGCGCTCGATACGCAGGCCCTTGGTCGCCTTGGCGCCCTTGGCTCGGGAACCCCGTGCCGGACCGCTCGCCGTCTCTGTCATGCCGCCTCCCTGTACGGGCGAAAACGCCCTGAAATGCCACGCTGTTCCCGTGACACGGTGTTCTGTCTTGTGCTGCGGGCACCACCACTCGTCACGCCCGCAGCAGGTCTCGTCCGCCGCCGCCCGGCCCGGTCCGGAGCCTGCGTCCCGGTTCCGGCCCGCGGTCAGTCGGCGGAGTGGGCGGGCTCGGGGACCTGGACGGTCCCTCCGCGCCCGCGGTCGTCCTCCCGGCCCCCCGCGACAGCGCCTGCCGTCTCCTCGCGGTCGCCGTCGTCCGCGTCGGGGTGCCGTGCCTGCCTGAGTTCCGCGATCGCGGCCTCGAAGTCGTCGAGCGAGTCGAACGCCCGGTAGACGGAGGCGAACCGCAGATAGGCGACGAGGTCCAGCTCCTGCAACGGGCCGAGTATGGCCAGCCCCACGTCGTGGGTGGTCAGCTCGGCGCTCCCGGTGGCCCGCACGGCTTCCTCGACCCGCTGACCGAGCTGGGCGAGCGCGTCCTCCGTGACGGGCCGCCCCTGGCAGGCCTTGCGCACGCCGTTGATGACCTTGGTGCGGCTGAAGGGCTCGGTGACCCCGGACCGCTTGACCACCATGAGCGAGCACGTCTCCACGGTCGTGAAACGACGGGAGCAGTCAGGGCACTGGCGGCGCCTGCGGATCGACGTGCCGTCGTCGGTCGTACGGCTGTCGACGACACGGCTGTCGGGGTGCCTGCAGAAGGGGCAGTGCATGATCCATCCCTCCTCACGGCAGTCTCCATGGCCTCGCGGGCCTCACGGGCCCCTCGAAGCAGCCCCCAGCATAGGTGATCCCGGAGGGTGCGAAGTCCCGGGGGAACACAACTTGTGGGCTGCGGGGGACATCCAACCACTAGATGTAGGGCTTGGCTTATTCACCCAGGCCGTGTCGCGTGTCGCGCCGACGGCCCTCACAGGACGCGTTCCGGCGGTCACGGCGAGCACACGGAACCGGCCGTGCTCGGACCGCCGCACACGCGCGCGTACGGCCATGTCGCCGTGCGCGTACGGCCGCGCGGTCACCCGCGCACGACCGGGCCGCCGGGCCGCCGGGCCGCGCACGGGGATACCGTGAGCGCCGGGGGGAGGAGAGGTGGGGCTCTCGCACAGAGCCGGGCCCGGCCCCCGGCCCGCCGCGGCGTGAATGGCAGACTGGGGCCACCCCTCGCAAGGCGATCGGCTCCGGCGGCGAAGAGTACAACAAGCACCTCTTGCGTCCGGCGGGCAGCGCGTCAGCTATACACCCCGACACATGATCAAGTCAGGCTATCCAGGCTTTTTCACTCGAACGTGTGTTTGGCGCAACCTTTCGAAAGCAACTACCGTTGTGCAGCAGGGAGACAACCGAGAGGGGCCGACGTGACCACCACCGCAGACAGTGCCACCATCACTGCCCAGGACCGCTCCCAGGGCCGACTCGAGCCGGTGCACGCGATGAACGAACCCGTGAACCCGGAGGGGCACAAGCGCTCACTGCCGGGCCGACCTCCAGGCATCCGGGCGGACAGCTCGGGGCTCACCGACCGTCAGCGGCGGGTGATCGAGGTCATCCGGGATTCCGTGCAGCGGCGCGGATACCCGCCGTCGATGCGGGAGATCGGCCAGGCGGTCGGCCTGTCCAGCACCTCGTCGGTCGCACACCAGCTGATGGCACTGGAGCGCAAGGGCTTCCTGCGCCGTGACCCGCACCGTCCCCGCGCGTACGAGGTGCGCGGGTCCGACCAGGCCACGGCGGTGCAGCCCACGGACACCGCCGGCAAGCCCGCCGCGTCCTACGTCCCGCTGGTCGGCCGGATCGCCGCCGGTGGCCCGATCCTCGCCGAGGAGTCGGTGGAGGACGTCTTCCCGCTGCCCCGGCAGCTCGTCGGCGACGGTGAGCTGTTCGTGCTCAAGGTTGTCGGTGACTCGATGATCGAGGCCGCGATCTGCGACGGCGACTGGGTCACCGTCCGCCGCCAGCCGGTCGCGGAGAACGGCGACATCGTGGCCGCCATGCTGGAGGGCGAGGCCACCGTGAAGCGCTTCAAGCGCGAGGACGGCCATGTGTGGCTGCTCCCGCACAACGCCGCGTACGAGCCGATCCCCGGCGACGACGCGACCATCCTCGGCAAGGTGGTGGCCGTTCTGCGCCGCGTCTGAGCGCGGCGGCGGACGGGCCTCCTCGACCGCCCCCCTGACTGGGCCCCGGGATCCCTGCGCCGGTTCCGGGGCCCTGTGCTGTCCGGGCGCCGGTCGGTCCCGCGCCGTCCAGGGCCCGGTCGCTCCTGCGCCGTGGGGCGGTCCGGTCACCGGTCGGACCCGTCGGGACGCAAGGGGGCCTGTCCTCACGGGGACAGGCCCCCTTCTCATGGCCCCGCGCCTATGCGTCGGCCTGCTTCGCGGCCGCGTCGATCGCCGCCAGCGACCTGCGGACCTGGTTCGGGTCCGTCGTGAACCAGAAGTCGGGCATCGAAGCCTTCAGATAGCTGCCGTAGCGGGCCGTGGCGAGCCGCTGGTCCAGCACGGCGACGACTCCGCGGTCGCCCGACGCGCGGACGAGCCGGCCGGCGCCCTGGGCCATCAGCAGCGCGGCGTGGGTGGCGGCGACCGCCATGAAGCCGTTGCCGCCGGCCTCCTCGACCGCCTTCTGGCGCGCGCTCATCAAGGGGTCGTCCGGACGCGGGAAGGGGATCTTGTCCATCACCACCAGCTGACAGCTCGGGCCGGGCACGTCGACCCCCTGCCAGAGCGACAGCGTGCCGAAGAGGCAGGTCTCCGGGTCCGCCGCGAAGTTCTTGATCAGCTCCCCGAGCGTCTCCTCGCCCTGCAACAGGATCGGGAACTCGGGGATGCGGGCGCGCAGCTCCTCCGCGGCCAACTGGGCGGCGCGCATCGAGGAGAAGAGACCGAGGGTGCGTCCGCCGGCCGCCTGGATCAGCTCCGTCAGCTCGTCCAGCATGTCCGCGCGGTCGCCGTCGCGCGCGGGACGGGCCAGGTGCTTGGCGACGTACAGGATGCCCTGCTTGGGGTAGTCGAAGGGGGAGCCGACGTCGATGCCCTTCCACTGGGGGACGTCCTCGCCCTGGGTGCCCTCCGGGGCGAGCCCCATGGAGGCGCCCACGCCGTTGAAGTCGCC
This sequence comes from Streptomyces sp. NPDC088766, assembly GCF_044750845.1. Lineage (NCBI taxonomy): Bacteria > Bacillati > Actinomycetota > Actinomycetes > Kitasatosporales > Streptomycetaceae > Streptomyces > Streptomyces sp. NPDC088766. Next base: position 104,688 of record NZ_JBIVKQ010000017.1, read on the forward strand.
GCCCAGCTTCAGTGTCGCCGAGGCCAGGATCACGGAACGGTCCGCGAAGAGCTTCTCGCGCAGCAGGCCCGAGACGTTCATGGGGGCGACGCGCAGGGAGGCGCCGAAGCGGTCGTGCCGCTCGTACCAGACGACGTCGTACTCGGAGCCGTTCACGAGGCGCTCCGCCACGTCGTGGACGCTCTCCACCGACGCCAGCGCCTGCTTGCGGACCGAGTCCTCGTCCTGGACGGACTTGTCGCGGGTCGCGCCGATCGCGGAGATCACCGTGCGGGCGGCGTCGCGCAGCGCCATGAGGACGTAGCCGAGGTCTTCCGGGATCTCTTCCAGACGGCCCGGGAGGGCCAGCTCCATCAGCCGCTCGAAGCCCTCGGCCGCGGTCTGGAGCTGATCGGCCGCCTTCTCGTCGACGAGCTTCGCGGCGCGGCGTACGGCCCTGTTGACCTGGCCCGCGGTCAGCTCGCCGGTGGCGACGCCGGTGACCCGCGAGACCAGCTCGTGGGCCTCGTCGACGATCAGCACCTCGTGCTGGGGAAGGACGGGAGCGCCCTCGATGGCGTCGATGGCCAGCAGGGCGTGGTTGGTGACGACGACCTCGGCCAGTTTGGCCCGCTCGCGGGCCATCTCCGCGAAGCACTCGGCGCCGTACGCGCACTTCGTGGCGCCGAGGCACTCGCGGGACGAGACCGAGACCTGGCCCCAGGCGCGGTCGGAGACGCCGGGGGTCAGGTCGTCCCGGTCGCCGTCCTCCGTCTCGTCGGCCCAGTCGCGCAGCCTCAGCAGGTCCTGGCCCAGCTTGCTGGTGGGCGCGGCGGCCTCGAACTGGTCGAAGAGGCCGTCCTCCTCGTCCTGGGGCATGCCCTCGTGCAACCGGTGCAGGCACAGGTAGTTCGACCGGCCCTTGAGCATCGCGAACTCCGGTCGGCGGCGCAGCAGCGGATGCAGCGCGTCGACCGTGCGCGGCAGATCGCGCTCCACCAGCTGGCGTTGCAGTGCCAGGGTGGCGGTCGCCACGACGACCCTCTCCCCGTGCGCGAGCGCGGGCACGAGGTACCCCAGCGACTTGCCGGTGCCGGTGCCGGCCTGGACCAGCAGATGGGATCCGTCGTCGATCGCCTCCGCGACGGCTTCGGCCATGGTCACCTGGCCGGGGCGCTCCGTGCCGCCTACGGCGGCGACGGCGGCGTGCAGGAGTTCGGGGAGTGAGGGCTTCGTCATAGCGCGACCACCCTACGGGGCGGCACTGACAAAGGTGTGGTCACGGGGGACGGGAGCGACGCGATCAAGACGGTGGGCCTCCCGGTGGGCGGGACGGGGTGCCGGTTTCGGCACGCGAGTGACCGATCGGGACCGGATGGGGACGGCCGCTGACCGGACAGCTCGCCAGGGTGTCAGAGCAGATGCCGCGCAGCCCGGTCCCGGATCATGAGAGCGGCTCGTTTGGTGGGCAGGCCGACCTCCGCGGAGAACCGGAAGCCGGCGGTCAGGAAGGCCGCGACGGACGGCGTGTTGCGGATGTCGGGTTCGGCGACGACCCGCGCGCAGCCGGGTCTGCTGTCGAGAACGAGATCGGCGACCGCCCTGAGCAGTGCGCCACCGAGGCCGCGGCCCCGGTCGGCGCCGCGGCCGAGGAGAACGTGCAGGCCCGTGTCGTGCGGTCGGGCCGGATAGAAGCCTGCCAGGGGATCGAGGTCCGCCCGGTAGATCTCCCAGTAGCTCATCGGGGTGCCCTCCAGGACGCCGAGGCACGGGACGCTGCGGCCGTCTCCGGCCAGTTGCCGGCGCAGGTGCGCCGCGGTCACGGTGTCCGGACCGGCCAGTTCCCAGTAGGCCGCGACCTCGGGGTCGTTCATCCACCCGGCGATGTGGGGCAGGTCCCTGCCGAGCCGGACGGGAACGAGCCGGAAGGCCCCGACGGGGGTGGCTGCCCGGCCCCAGCCGGCGATGTGGTCGAGCGGATCCCCCGGGGCGGCGGGGCCGAGCCGGGGGCGCGGGACGCCCGTGCCGGACGCGGAAGGTCCGGACGGCGTCCGGATCGCGCCCTGTCCCGGTGAGGTGGGCGAGGTGCGGACGCCGTCGGGCGGACGCGGCTCCCCGGTGTCCTCGGCATCGGCTGCGAGCACGGCTCCACTCCTCTCGGGAAGCGGGGTTCAACGGTGCAGGGGGTTGGCGATGGTGACGTAGACGGACTGGGTGTCGACCGGGCCGACGAGTTCGTCCAGGCCGTGGAGGCGGGTGAGCAGGTTGGCCTTGCAGCGCAGGTGCGGTGAGTCGAGCAGCCGGGCGGGCAGCGAACTCCGTGTCCGGCCGGGACTGGTGCGAGGGCGCAGGCCGGGACCGGTGCGAGAGCCGGCGTCGGCAGCCGCGACGGCGTCGGCAGTGGTGAGGAAGCGTCGGAAGGCGGCGAGCAGCATGTGTTCGTCGGCGAGCCGCTGGGAGCCGAAGGCGCCGACGAGTCCCAGCACGTTGTTGATGCCGAGGTAGTAGGCGAAGCGCTCGTCGGCGACCTCGTCCGGGACGAAGGTGTCGCCGGCCTCGCCGATGCCGGGCAGCCGGGCATCCAGGTCCGCGCGGCGGGACTCGCGGAAGTAGTAGCCCTGGTTGTCGCGGTAGCGGCCGCCGCTCGGCCAGCCGTCGGGGTCCAGCAGTACCAGCGTGTTCTGCTGGTGCGCCTCCAGTGCGATCCCCGCCTCGCCGTCGAGCCACAGCACGGGGCGGACGACCCGCTCCAGGTAGCGCAGGAACCACTCGGCGGCCACGGTCTCGCGCGGCCGGCCCGTCACCGCGGCGAGCCGCCCGACGAGCGCCGCGAGCCGGGAGGGCGCGCAGCCGCCGTCCTCCGCCCGACGCGGCTCGGGGTGGGGCGCGACGAGTCCGGCGAGGCAGGAGACGTCGTCGGCCGGGGCGAACGGATTGTGCCGGATCACCACGTCGAGCCCGGCCACCGGACGGCCGTCCGGCCCGTCCAGCGCGAGCCAGGCCGGGTCCCGGACGATGTCGAAGTCCGGGTGGGCCGCCCGCCACCGCTCGCCGAGGCCGGTGCGCAGCAGGCGGTGGACCTCGACTCCCCGGTGCAGTTCCTTGCGGAGGTTCTCACGGCGGGAGTTGGTGATGCGCAGTCCCAGCGAGAGCTTGAGCATCGCCGGTGCGCCGGAGCGGTGAACCGTGCGCACGGAGGAGGTCGGGTGCCACGGAGGGCCGTGGGCGCCGAGGTCCCGGAGCAGGCCGGCGTCGAGCAGGGCCGCGACCTCGGGACGGTGGCGGGCCTCGCCAAGCTGCCAGGGGTGCACGGGCAGGGCGGCGTACCCGTCGGGCAGCGGCAGTGGGGTGCCGGCGAGCCGGGCCGTCAGCGCCCGGGCGGGGACGGGACGGCCGCGCTCGGTCCAGGCGGAGCCGGCGGCCAGCACGCGGGGCGCGACAGCCAGCCAGTGAAGGGGGAAGAAGCCGTGCGCCTCGGGTGAGTACAGCCGGGCTTCCGCGTCGGAGAGGCCCTCGCGGCTCTTGGGGACCGGATGCAGCGGGTGCCCGAATGTCAGAGCCTGCTCGGCCGAGAGGAAGAGGTCGGCTCGCTCCACAGGGCGCTGCCGGTCCGCGGGGCGCTGCCGGTCCGCGGGGTGTTCCCGGTGCACACGGCGTTCACGGTGCGCGCCGACGAAGGTGGCCGTGTGGCGGACGGAGTCGGCGACCCGGGCGACGAGGTCGTCGTCCCGCGGTGCGCCCTCGGGCACGGCGTCCGCCACGCGGAGGGCCGCGCCGGGCGCGGCCCCGAACGTCCCGCCGGGCCTGGCGGGCAGCGCCTCGCGGCTGAGCAGGGCCGCGACCGTGACCGCGTCCACGGGCGCGGAGTGCTCGGGGACGTCTGCCGGGCGCGGAGGCCCGAAACGGTGCCACCCGGTGGGCGACCAGTAGCGCACGGGGACGAGGAGTGCGGTGCCGGTGGCGGGCAACGGGATGCGCAGGACACCGTCGTCGGGGGCCGGCAGGCCGGTCTCGCGGACCCAGCAGCGCAGCAGGTTCTCCACGGCCGCCGCCTGGGCCGCCCGACGGGGGTCGGGGTGGTGCAGCGGGTCGGCCGCGGTGCCCTGCTGCCCGCGGGGGGCCGGGAGCACCGACGCGGGCGAGGATGACGGGGGCGGGGTGTTCACGGTCGTTCCTTTGCTCGCGTGCGGGCCACGGCGTGCACCGCGTCCGAGAGTCGGTCGAGTACGGCCGCCGCCTGTTCGTCGGTGATCGTCAGGGGCGGCAGCAGGCGTACGACGCTCGCGTGGCGTCCGGCCAGTTCGACGATCAGGCCGCGGCTCAGGCACTCCCGCCGGACGGCGGCGGCCAGTTCGGGCGACGCGGGAGGAGTCCCCCGGGCGTCGGCAGCACGTCCGCCCCGGATCCCCTCCGGGTCGACCATCTCCACCCCGATCATCAGGCCGCGTCCCCGTACGTCCCCGACGCACGGGAAGTCGTCCGCCAGGAAACGGAGTCGGCGCAGGAGGCTGTCGCCCAGGGCGGCCGCGCGTCCGGCGAGACCGTTGGCGCGGACATGGGCGAGGGTGGCCGCGCCAGCGGCCATGGCGAGCTGGTTGCCGCGGAACGGGCCCGCGAGGGCGCCGGGTTCCCGGACGCCGAGGTCGTCCCGGTGGACGATCACGGCCAGGGGCAGACCGCCGCCGACGGCCTCGGACAGGACCATCACGTCGGGGGTGATGCCACTGTGTTCGACGGCCCAGAAGGCGCCGGTCCGCCCGACGCCCGTCTGGGCCTCGTCGGCGATCAGGGGGATCGAACGTTCGGCGGTGATGCGGCGCACGCGGCGCATCCAGGCGTCCGGCGCGGGGATCACTCCCCCCTCGCCCTGGACGGGTTCGAGGATCAGTCCGGCCGGCGGGCGCACCCCCGACCCGGGGTCGTCGAGGACCGACTCGGTCCAGCGGGCGGCGAGTTCGGTGCCCCGCTCGCCACCGGCACCGAAGGGACAGCGGTAGTCCTGGGGGTACGGCAGCCGGGGCACCCGTACGTCCGGGTCGCGGCCGGGGGCTTCGGGGGGACCCGCGGGCGTTCCGTGGCGGGCGCCGGTGAACGCCAGGACTCCGGTGCGGCCCGTGGCGGCCCGGACCAGCTCGAGTGCGGCCTCCACCGCGTCCGAGCCGGCCGGTCCGCAGAACCGCACGCGCGCGTGGCCGGCCAGTCCCGGCGGCAGGGTGTGCAGCAGCTCGGCGACGAAGGCGTCCCTGAGCGGCGTGGCGAGATCGAGGGCGTGCAGCGGGGCGCCCGAGTCGAGGACCTTGCGGACCGCCTCCAGGACGACGGGATGGTTGTGGCCGAGCGCGAGGGTCCCGGCGCCGGAGACGCAGTCGAGGTAGCGGCGGCCGTCGGCACCCTCGATGGTCAGCCCCCGGGCCCGGACCGGTACGACCGGCAGGGCCCGGGCGTAGGTCCGCGCCGCCGGCTCGCGTACGGGCTGCCCGCGCGGGACACTCCCCTGGGCGTGGCGTCCGCGCACGGGAGTACCGGGAGTGCCGGGAGTGCCGGGCACGGGGATCTCCGCACCGGCCGGACTCGCGCACACCGGGACGCCCACAGCAGTTCCCCCGTCGACATCACGTCCCGCGGACGTCTCCCCCGGCACTGGCTGCGTCACGGCCACGGTTTCCTGTCCTCCCGCTGTCCACAGGCGAGTCGGTGCGCCGCGGGGCTCCCCTCGCCGGGTCCTGACCGGTGAGCCGGGCCGAGGGCGGCGACACCGCGCCCTCGGGGGGGGGGATTCCCGCGGGAAGGGCCGCGCACGGACCGCCACCCCACGGCTACCAACCGCCGACGGTCCTGCGGGTTACGGGTTGCCCCAAGATCCTTGCCGTGACGGAACCGTTGCTGTTCCGTCGGTGCTCCCCCACAGCGAACGCATATCGTGTGATGCCGTCCCACCCGGCCGTGAGACCCGCCCGAACCAGGCATGAGAGGACGCCGAGTTCCCGCGGTGTGCGCGGCCACCGCTCCAAGTTCCTTGACACCACGGGGAGTCACACCATGCGATCCATACGGCCGTCCCTCATCGCCCGGCGGGGGAGGAACGCCTCACGCAGAATCTCCCCCGCACTGGGTGCCGTAGCCCTGGCCTCGGTGCTCGCCCTCACCGCGACCGCCTGCGACTCGGGCGGCGCCGACGCCGACGACCGGGCAGGTGCCTCCGCCTCGGCCGCGGGCGACGGAAAGATCACGATCCCGGACGACATCAAGGACCGGCTCAAGGAACACGGGATCGATCTGGACAAGTGGAAGAACGGCGCCTGGAAGAACTGGGACAGGGACGACTGGCTGCGCGAGGCGCAGGACTACGTCAACCCGATCATCAAGGGCCTGTGGGACCCGGACCGGATGCGTGAGGCGGAGGACCCGGACCGCAGCGTCGACGAGAACGACCTCTCCGACGACCAGGGTGTGACCGACCCCGAGCCGGCGGCGGTGGACGCGGCGGCCGTGCCGACCACCTACCACGCCAACGCCCCCGAGGCGGGCAAGGTGTTCTTCGACTCCCCCGAGGGCACGATGGTCTGCTCGGCCACGGTCGTGCAGGACCCGGCCCACCCGGGCAGGTCCAACCTGGTGTGGACGGCGGGCCACTGCGTGCACGCCGGCAAGAAGGGCGGCTGGTACCGCAACATCGCCTTCGTGCCGTCGTACAACGACTCGGGCATGTCGGCCGCGAAGCTGCAGACGGCGACCAAGGAAGAGGTGGCGCCGTACGGGGTCTGGTGGGGCGACTGGGCCCGGACGTCCGACCAGTGGATCGAGCAGGGCGGGCAGACCGGCGGCGACGGCGCCTCGTACGACTTCGCCGTCATCCATGTGACGCCCGAGGAGGGTGGCTCCGGCAAGTCGCTGGAGGAGACGGTCGGTTCGGCGCTGCCGGTGGACTTCGCGGCCCCGGCGGTGACCAAGGTGAAGAGCATCACGGCGACCGGCTACCCGGCGGCGGCGCCGTACGACGGGGAGACGCTGTACCAGTGCCAGGACAGGCCCGGGCGGCTGTCGCTCAACGGCACCGACCCGACGATGTACCGGATCGGGTGCACGATGACCGGCGGTTCGTCCGGCGGCGGCTGGGTGGCCGCGGGCTCGGACGGCAAGCCCGCGCTGGTGTCCAACACCTCGATCGGTCCGGTGGACGCCGGCTGGCTCGCTGGTCCGCGGCTGGGTGAGGTGGCCAAGGGCGTGTACGACTCGGTGAGCGAGAAGTTCGCCGGCCGGTAGACAGGCGCACGGCGAAGGCCCGCCCCCCGCGACGAGCGGGGGGCGGGCCTTCGGGTGAACCGACGCGTCAGCCGAGCGTCGCGGGAACGTACGGCGCGAGATCCGCCGCCAGTTCCTCGTGCACCCGCGCCTTCAGCAGGGTGCCCTCCGCCGTGTGCTCCTCGGAGATCACCTCGCCCTCGGCGTGGGCGCGCGCGACCAGCTTGCCGTGGGTGTACGGCACGAGCGCCTCGACCTCGACGGACGGCCTGGGCAGCTCGTCGTCGATGAGCGCCAGCAGTTCGTCAATGCCCTGGCCGGTGCGGGCCGAGACGGCGATGGAGTGCTTCTCGTTGCGCAGGAGCCGCTGGAGCGTGAGCGGATCGGCCGCGTCGGCCTTGTTGATCACGACGATCTCGGGCACGTCGATGGCGCCGACGTCCCTGATCACCTCGCGCACGGCGGCGAGCTGCTCCTCCGGGGCCGGGTGCGAGCCGTCCACCACGTGCAGGATCAGGTCGGACTCGCCGACCTCCTCCATGGTGGAGCGGAACGCCTCGACCAGATGGTGCGGAAGGTGCCGGACGAAGCCGACGGTGTCGGCCAGCGTGTAGAGCCGACCGCTCGGGGTCTCGGCCCGGCGCACGGTCGGGTCGAGGGTCGCGAACAGGGCGTTCTCGACCAGCACGCCCGCGCCCGTGAGCCGGTTGAGCAGCGAGGACTTGCCGGCGTTGGTGTAGCCCGCGATGGCGACGGAGGGCACCTTGTGTCGCTTGCGCTCCTGGCGCTTGATCTCGCGCCCGGTCTTCATCTCCGCGATCTCCCGGCGCATCTTCGCCATCTTCTCGCGGATCCGGCGCCGGTCCGTCTCGATCTTGGTCTCACCGGGACCGCGGGTGGCGAGGCCGCCGCCCTTGCCGCCGCCCATCTGACGGGACAGCGACTGACCCCAGCCGCGCAGCCTCGGCAGCATGTACTGCATCTGCGCGAGCGCGACCTGCGCCTTGCCCTCTCGGGACTTGGCGTGCTGGGCGAAGATGTCCAGGATCAGGGCCGTGCGGTCGATGACCTTGACCTTGACGACGTCCTCGAGGTGGATCAGCTGGCCCGGACTCAGCTCACCGTCGCAGATGACGGTGTCCGCGCCGGTCTCGAGGACGATGTCGCGCAGCTCGTCGGCCTTGCCGGAGCCGATGTAGGTGGCGGCGTCGGGCTTGTCGCGGCGCTGGATCACGCCGTCGAGCACGAGTGCGCCCGCGGTCTCCGCGAGGGCGGCCAGCTCGGCGAGGGAGTTGTCCGCGTCCTGTGCGGTCCCCGAGGTCCAGACACCGACGAGCACGACCCGCTCCAGGCGGAGCTGACGGTACTCGACCTCGGTGACGTCCTCGAGTTCGGTGGAGAGACCGGCGACGCGGCGCAGGGCCGCCCGCTCGGAGCGGTCGAGCTGGTCGCCGTCCCGGTCTCCGTCGGTGTCGAGGCTCCAGGCGACGTCCTCTTCCATCAGGGCATCGGCCCGAAGACCTTCGGGATAGGTGTGCGCGAGGCGCTTGGTGTCCTGGGAAGAGGAAGAAGAGGAGGTCATTGGGTCCTTACGTCGTTGGGGATGCCGGTTCGGCGGTCATAGTGCACAACGCACGAGCGGTCCGGGAGATTCCCGCGTCCCGTGCCCCGCCGACCCGACGATGGTCGCACGGTACGGCCCGTCTCGTCATCGCCTTATTCGGAGGCCTTGACGGCGGGTCCGGGCGCCTTGCCGGCCGGCGCGACCGGCTTCCACTCCGGGTGGCCGGGCATCGGCGGGGTCTTCTCGTCGTACAGCCAGTGCTGGAAGAAGCTCCCGAGGTCACGGCCGGAGACCCGGGCGGCGAGGCGGACGAAGTCGGCCGTGCCCGCGGTGGCGTCGCGGTGGTCGCTCAGCCAGCTCCGTTCCAGCCGGTCGAAGGCCTTCTGGCCGATCTCCTGGCGCAGGGCGAAGAGCACCAGGGCCGCGCCGTCGTAGACGTTGGAGCGGAAGATGCCGATCTTCTGGCCGGGAGCCGGCGGCTTGGGGGCGCCGGGCGGGCCGCCGGCCGTGCGCCAGCGGTCGGAGGCCCCGTACGCCGCCTTCATGCGGGCCTCCAGGGTGCGGTCGGCCTTCTCCTGCGCGTACAGGGCCTCGTACCAGGTGGCGTGGCCTTCGTTGATCCAGAGGTCGGACCAGGTGCGCGGGCTGACGCTGTCGCCGAACCACTGGTGGGCCAGCTCGTGCACCATGATCGACTCGACGTACCAGGTGGGGTAGGCGGGCTCGGTGAACAGGCCCTTCTCGAAGAGGGAGAGCGTCTGCGTCTCCAGTTCGAAGCCGGTGGCGGTGTCGGCGACGAGCACGCCGTACGTCTCGAAGGGGTAGGGGCCGACCTTGTTCTCCATCCAGGCGATCTGGTCGGGGGTCTTCCGCAGCCAGGGTTCGAGGGCCTCGCGGTCCTTGGCGGGGACGACGTCCCGCACGGGCAGTCCGCGCGGTCCCTCGCGGTGCAGGACGGCGGAGCGCCCGATGGAGACCTGGGCGAGTTCGGTGGCCATCGGGTGCAGGGTGCGGTACGTCCATGTCGTCGTGCGGCCCGCCCGGCCGACGTCGGTCGGCAGACCGTTGGCGACGGCCGTGTGCCCGCTGGGCGCGGTGACGCGGAAGGTGAACATGGCCTTGTCGGAGGGGTGGTCGTTGCACGGGAACACCAGGTGGGCGGCGTCGGCCTGGTTGGCCATGGCGAGCCCGTCCGCGGTCCGCACCCAGCCGCCGTCCCGGTCGTCGGCGCTCACCGGATCGCTGGTGTGACGCACGGTGACGCGCATCCAGTCGCCGCGGGGCAGCGGGTGCGCCGGCGTGATCACCAGGTCCTCGCCGGCGGTGGCGAAGTCGGCGGGCTTCCCGTCGACCTCGACGGACCGGACCTCTCCGTGGGCGAAGTCCAGGTTGATCCGGTCCAGGACGGCGGTGGTCCAGCCGTCGATCGTGGTGACCGCCTGGAGCGGTTTGTCGTTGCTTCCGGAGTACGTGAGGGCCAGGTCGTACGAGGCCACGTCGTAGCCGGGATTGCCCAGGTGGGGGTAGAGGCGGTCGCCGACGCCGAGCGGGGTGGGCGGGGCGCCCGCGGCGACGAGGCAGACGGAGACGGCCGAGGCGAGGAGGGCGGAGGCGAGGCGGGAGCGGGCGGTGCGGGGCCGGCGGGTGCCGGTGCCGCCCCGGTGGGCCTGGGCGCGGGGGGAGAGCAGCATGCACCACGGCTACCAGCGCGCCCCGCCCGTGCGGCGCCGACGCGCGACCGGCCCACCCGAACGGGTTGCGCACGCGCGCGTGCGGTGACGGACGGGGCGGTAAGGGGCCGGGCCGTGCCTCGGAGGATCAGGAGAACGGCGTCTGGTGGTGCGCGCGTCCCACGTCGTACACGCCGGGGACGTCGCGCATGGCGCGGATGAGGGTGGGCAGCCGGGCCGCGTCGGGGAGCTGGACGGTGTAGGTGTGGCGGACCCGCTGCTGGCTGGGCGGTTCGACGGTCGCGGAGACGATCTCGGCGCCCTCCAGGGCCATCGCCTCGGTGAGGTCGGCGAGCAGATGGGGGCGGCCGAACGATTCGGCGAACAGGGTGACCCGGCACTCGGTGGTGTCCCCCCAGCGCACGTCGACCGCCGCGCGCCCCGCCTCCGTCATGCGCGCCACCGCGGCGCACTCCACGCGGTGCACGGTCACCACGCCGCCGCGTACGGCGAAGCCGGTGACCTCGTCGGCCGGTACGGGCGTGCAGCACCCGGCGAGCCGGACTCCGGCACCGGGGCGGTCGACGACGGTGATCGCGGCGCCGGGGCGGGGCGCGGGGGCCTCGGGCGCGGGGGCGTCCGGTGCGGGGGCGTCCGGTGCGGGCTGGGCCGGGGCGCCGTCGGACGGGGGCCGGGTCGCGCCGGCGCCCGTGCCGTCGGCCTCGGCGGGCGCATCGTCCGTACCCGGGTGAGCCGCGAGCCACCGCTGGATGGCGATGCGCGCGGCGGGCGTGTGGGCGTGCTCCAGCCACTCCCTGGAGGGCTCGGAGGCGGGGTCCTGGCCCATGAGGAGCTGGACGCTGTCGCCGTCCTTCAGCACGGTGCTCAGGGTCGCCAGGCGGCCGTTGACGCGGGCGCCGAGGCAGGCGTGGGCGTCCTCGCCGTACTGCGCGTACGCGGCGTCCACGCAGGTGGCGCCCTCGGGCAGGCCGAGGGTGCCGCCGTCGGGGCGGAAGACGGTGATCTCGCGGTCCTGGGCGAGGTCCTCGCGCAGGGTGGACCAGAACGTGTCCGGGTCGGGGGCCGCCTCCTGCCAGTCGAGGAGACGGGAGAGCCAGCCGGGGCGGGTGGGGTCGACACGCTCGCCGTCGGGCGCGCCCTGCTCCTCCGCCGGCGAGGCATAGGGACTGCCGAGCGCGACGACTCCGGCCTCGGCGACCTTGTGCATCTGGTGGGTGCGGATGAGGACTTCGGCGACCTGGACGTCGGCGGGGGTGCCCCCGGGCGAGTCCGTCCGGGCCCGGGGGAGGGAGACGGCGGTGTGCAGCGACTGGTACAGGTTGAACTTGGGGACGGCGATGAAGTCCTTGAACTCCGAGACCACGGGCGTCATACAGGTGTGCAGTTCACCGAGGACCGCGTAGCAGTCGGCGTCCTCGTTGACGAGGACGAGCAGGCGGCCGAAGTCGGAGCCGCGCAGTCGTCCGCGTTTGCGGGCGGTGCGGTGCAGGGAGACGAAGTGCCGTGGCCGGATGAGGACTTCGGCCTGGATGTCGGCGTCGCGCAGCACCGCGCGCGTCACGTCGGCGAACTCGGCGAGCGGGTCGTCCGCGCGCGCGGCGTTGTCGACGATCAACTTGCGCGTGTGCTCGTACTCCTCGGGGTGCAGGATGGCGAAGACCAGGTCCTCCAGTTCGGTCTTCAGCGCCTGGACACCGAGGCGTTCGGCGAGCGGGATGAGGACGTCGCGGGTCACCTTGGCGATGCGTTCCTGCTTCTCGGGACGCATCACGCCGAGGGTGCGCATGTTGTGCAGCCGGTCGGCGAGTTTGATGGACATCACGCGGACGTCGTTGCCGGTGGCGACGAGCATCTTGCGGAACGTCTCGGGTTCGGCGGCGGCGCCGTAGTCCACCTTCTCCAGCTTCGTCACACCGTCGACGAGATAGCGCACCTCGGCGCCGAACTCGTCGCCGACCTGATCGAGCGTCACATCGGTGTCCTCCACGGTGTCGTGGAGCAGCGAGGCCGTCAACGTGGTTGTCTCGGCGCCGAGTTCGGCGAGAATCAGCGTCACGGCCAGCGGGTGCGTGATGTACGGCTCGCCGCTCTTGCGCATCTGGCCGCGGTGGGAGGACTCCGCGAGCACGTAGGCGCGGCGCAGTGGTTCGAGGTCGGCGTCCGGGTGGTGGAAGCGGTGGGCCTCGACCACGTGGCCGATCGCGTCGGGCAGCCTGCCGCGGGAGGCGGGGCCGAGCAGGGCCGCCCGGCCCAGACGGCGCAGGTCGATCCGGGGGCGGCTGCGCCTGCGGGGCGCGGCAGGCACTACCGGGCCTGGGGTCGCGGGGTTCGTGGCCTCCGCACTCATGGGCACCTCCGGCTGCGTCGACCGGCGGACGGGGTGCCCCAGGGCGGACACGGCTCGGGGGGCTGGCGACAGTCCCCCGTCCGGGCCGGTGCTTGATGCTACCGAGCCCATCACGCCCGACCGACCGCCTCTCGCCGAGCGTGAAACGGATCACCCATTCGAGCGAAGCCTTTGAGGTTTACGGTTTTACGCCGCACGGCACCGGGTCGGTCTTGATTTCGAACGCACAGCCACGGACCTGGCGGCACTCCTGTGAGTGCCGGTCCTTCACGGCCTCCGATGCCAAGCCGCACCCCTCCTCAACGGGCGGCGCTTTCCAGCCACTCGGAGTCGATCTCGCCTTCGGCGACGATCACTGCGGGACCGGTCATCTCGATCTCGCCGTCGGGCCGCTCGGTGATCACGAGCCGCCCGCCGGGGACGTCCACGGTGTACGTCACCGGAATACCGGTGACGGACGGGTCGGCGCCGTCCCGGCGGGCGGCGGCCACGGCGACGGCGCACGCGCCCGTGCCGCAGGAACGGGTCTCGCCGGAGCCGCGCTCGTGCACGCGCAGCGCGACGTGCCGCGGGCCGCGGTCGACGACGAACTCGACGTTGACCCCGTCCGGGTAGGCGGAGGCGGGGCTGAAGGGGGGCGGCGTGTGCAGGTCGCCCGCGTGCGCGAGGTCGTCGACGAAGGCGACGGCGTGCGGGTTGCCCATGTTCACGTTCCGTGCGGGCCAGCTGCGCCCGTCGACGCCGACCGTGACGTCGCCCTCGGGGAGGTGTGCCCTGCCCATGCCGACGGTGATGTCGCCGTCCTCGGCGAGGTGCACGCTCTTCACGCCGCCGCGCGTGGCGATCGCGAGGTCGCCCTCGGGGACGAGGCCGGCGTGGCGGAGGTAGCGGGCGAAGACCCGGACGCCGTTGCCGCACATCTCGGCGATCGAGCCGTCGCCGTTGCGGTAGTCCATGAACCATTCGGCCTCGGCCGCCAGGTCCTTCGCCTCCGGGTGCGCGGCGGAGCGCACGACGTGCAGCAGTCCGTCGCCGCCGATGCCCGCGCGCCGGTCGCACAGGACGGCGACGGCGGCCGGGGAGAGGTCGATGGCGTTCTCGGGGTCCGGGACGATCACGAAGTCGTTCTCGGTGCCGTGCCCCTTGAGGAAGGCGATCCGCGTGCTCATCCCTCGATCGTAAGGGGTGGGTACGACGGTCCCGCGCGGCGGCGACGCGGGGCCGGGCGGACGAGGTCTAACGCAGCCGTGCGACCCGCCAGACGGCCAGCGCCACGACCGCGGCGACCAGGACGACGTAGGCGAGGACGACCCGCCAGTCGGGACGGCGGCCGGAGCCGCGCTGCGGCAGGCCGGGCCAGGTGTGTCCGACGCGGCGGGCGGCCATCATTCCCCAGCCGGCCGCGCAGGAGCAGATCAGCAGGCCCAGCATGGCGATCACGGCGCCGCTGTCACCGAAGTCGAAGGCGAGCGGGAAGGCGAACATCAGGGAGCCCGTCGCGGCCAGGGCGACGATGGGGGCGAGCTGCCAGATCCGCAGCCTGCGCTGGGGGCGCAGCTCGACCTCGACCTCCGGGCCGCCGGCGAACATCTCCTCCGGCTCGGGGCCGTCGGCGGTCACGCCGTCCTCGGCCTCGTCCGTGTCGTCGATGTCGTCCGTGCCGCCGATGCCGTCAGTGCCGTCGATGCCGTCCGTACCACCGTCGCCGTTCGAGCCGTCGACGCCGTCCGCTCCCGCGGGACCCGGACGGCCGTCCACCGGCTCCGGTTCGCCACGCTCGCCGGTGACGTGCTCGGTGCCTTGTGCGGTGTCACGAGGGCCGGCCTCCATCGCCACGCGCCCTCCCAACTCGGACTCCACTTGGTCGATCGAAGCTCGATGATGGCACGGGGCCGGAGGCCCGGATGACGGCCTGAGCGTCCCGATGCCATGACGTGATCAGGCTGTGACCGGTCGTTCGACCAACGCCAACGCGAGCCGCGGAAGTTCCGTGAGGTCCGCCGCGGCCCCACTCAACCAGTGCACCCGCGGATCGCGCCTGAACCAGGAGTCCTGACGGCGCGCGAAGCGTTTGGTGGCGCGGACCGTCTCCGCCCGCGCCTCGTCCTCGGTGCACTCGCCGGCCAGGGCCGCGAGGACCTGCTGGTAGCCGAGCGCACGAGAGGCCGTGCGCCCCTCGCGCAGGCCTCGCGCCTCCAGCGCGCGCACCTCGTCCACGAGCCCCGCCTCCCACATCCGGTCGACTCGTCGGGCGATGCGCTCGTCGAGTTCGGGCCGGGTCACGTCCACGCCGATCTGGATCGTGTCGTAGACGGAGTCGTGCCCCGGCAGATTGGCCGTGAAGGGCTTCCCGGTGATCTCGATCACTTCGAGGGCGCGGACGATACGGCGGCCGTTGCTCGGCAGGATCGCCTGCGCCGCCTCCGGGTCGGCGGCCGCCAGCCGGGCGTGCAGGGCGCCGGAACCGCGCAGTGTCAGCTCCCCCTCGAGCCGGGCCCGCACCTCGGGGTCGGTGCCGGGGAACTCCAGATTGTCGACGGCGCCGCGGACGTACAGCCCGGAGCCGCCGACGAGGACCGGCCAGCGGCCCTCGGCGAGGAGGGCGTCGATGCGGGCCCGGGCCAGGCGCTGGTACTCGGCGACCGAGGCGGTGACGGTGACGTCCCAGATGTCGAGGAGGTGGTGCGGGACACCGCCGCGCTCCTCGGGCGTCAGTTTGGCGGTGCCGATGTCCATCCCTCGGTACAGCTGCATGGAGTCGGCGTTGACGACCTCGCCGCCGAGCCGTCGAGCCAGAAAGACGCCCAGATCGGACTTTCCGGCCGCGGTCGGTCCGACGACGGCGATGACCCGGGGGGCGGGGGGTGTGCTGCTCACCGCACCAGTCTCCCAAACGTCACCCCGTGCCCTCGAACGAGTGAGGTGACAGGACTCGTGCCAGGTCGTTGCCCGCTGCGGGATTTCCGTCACCCGTTCGCGGGACGGCGTGCCCCGGTGACGCAAACGGAGGCGCCGGGCGACGCGGGATTTCGCCCGCACGAGTACCGTATGGAGTGAATATGGGCGTTATCGCATGGCTTTTCCGTAGGCCGAAGGCCGCCCGGCAGGCGACCCCGGAGGAAGCGGTCGCGGAGGAGGCCGCCGTGCAGGAGGCGGTGGCCGCCTCCGAGGCACCGGCCGGTTCGTCCGAGGGCGGCACCGGGACGGAGGAATCCGCCGAGGACGGTGTCGGTGTCCCGCGGCAGCAGTCGTCCGGCAAGGCAGCCGACCGTGAGGCCGACGAGAACGCCCGCACCTGACGGACCCGCCAGGGAAGGTGACCCATGGGTCTTTTGCACAATCTGAAGGCCAGGCTCAGCCCTGCCAAGGACAAGATGTCCGGCCTCGCGCAACAGCACGGGGGCAAGATCCACCACGGGATCGACAAGGCCGCCCACGTGGTCGACGAGAGGACGAAGGGCAAGCACTCGGGCAAGATCCAGTCGGGGACCGGGAAGGCCAAGGACGCAGTGGACCGGCTCGCGCACAAGGACGAGCCGGGGGCGGGCGGCGACACGTTCACGCCCCCGAGCACGCCTCCCCCGACATCCTGAACGACGGCCGGCAGCGGCACGGTGGAGACGGACGGACGCGGTGCACGTGCGCACACGCGGCCGTCCGCCGTTCCCCGCGCGCCGACGCCGGTGCGGCCGGGACCGCGCCGGGCAGCGAAGCGCGCCCGGTGGCGGCCGGGACTCGGACCGGGCCGCGACCACACGGCCGACCCTGCGCGTCAGTACACCTGGGACCAGGCCGCGACCACGTACCCGACGCCGTACGGCGCGTCCTCGTACAGCAGGGTGCCGGACAGGCCGGCGTCCTGCGCCGCACCCGCGAGCACCTGCCAGGGGGCCCGTCCGGCCGCCTTCAGCTCACGGGCCAGTCCGGCGTCGAGGGCCTTCAGGGCCGCGATGTCGGCGGCGCCGAGCGCCCGCCCGGCCTCGGCGTCGAAAGGGGCCGCGCGCTCGTCCAGATAGCCCGGCGCCTTCAGCGTGCGGCAGGCGCTCGCGTCGCCCATCACCAGGAGCGCGATCCGGCCGGGCCGGGCGGCGATCTCCCGGCCGGCCTCGGCACATCGCCCGGGCGCGAGGGACTCCTCCACGCCGAGTCCCTCGACCGGGACGTCCGACCAGCCGGCCCGCTCCAGCAGCCAGGCGCCCACGGCGAGGGAGGGCGGCAGGTCGCGCCCGGAAGCCGTCTCCGCGCCCGCCCTGCCGAGCCGTACGGCGAGATCCACGCCGAAGCCGCGGAAGGAACCCGGCGTGCCCGCGGGATACGCGCCCCGCCCGGCCTCCTGCACGGGGCCGATCACCACGAGCCGGTCCGGCCGGGCGGCGGCGAGTACCGACAGCGCGTCCGAGCAGGCGGTACGCGCGGCGTCCAGCTCGGGTGCGGCGCCCGCGGCCACCTCGGGCACGAGCAGGGGCGGACAGGGGCAGACTGCGGCGGCGGCAAGCATGATCGGCAGGGTAACCCCGAGCAGCCGGCCCCGTGTGCGCCGGCACCGGCATAGGCCCGCGTGGTGCGGGAGGGGCGGCGCCCCGGTCAGTCGCGGCCGCAGCCGCTGCCGCCGGCCACCGGGAGCGGCGCGGGGGCGCCGATCCCGGGCAGGCCCAGCATGACGCCGGCCGGCTTGGCCGCCTTCTCCGCGGTGCGCTTCTCCCAGGCGTCACCCGCGCGCGTGCGGCGCACGTCGAGGACGGCGCCCTCGGCGAGGAGGTGGTGCGGGGCGGCGTAGGTGATCTCGACCGTGACGACGTCGCCGGGGCGGACCTCCTGGTCGGGCTTGGTGAAGTGGACGAGGCGGTTGTCGGGGGCGCGGCCGGAGAGGCGGTGGGTGGCGCCGTCCTTGCGGCCCTCGCCCTCGGCGACCATCAGTTCCAGGGTGCGGCCGACCTGCTTCTTGTTCTCCTCCCAGGAGATCTCCTCCTGGAGGGCGACGAGACGCTCGTAGCGCGCCTGGACGACCTCCTTGGGGATCTGGTTCTCCATGGTGGCGGCCGGGGTGCCGGGCCGCTTGGAGTACTGGAAGGTGAAGGCCTGGGCGAACCGGGCCTCGCGCACCACGTGCAGGGTCTCCTCGAAGTCCTCCTCGGTCTCGCCGGGGAAGCCCACGATGATGTCGGTGGTGATCGCGGCGTGCGGGATGGCCGCGCGGACCTTCTCGATGATCCCGAGGTAGCGCTCCTGGCGGTAGGAGCGGCGCATCGCCTTCAGGACGGTGTCCGAGCCGGACTGGAGCGGCATGTGCAGCTGCGGCATCACGTTCGGCGTCTCGGCCATGGCGGCGATGACGTCGTCGGTGAAGTCGCGCGGGTGCGGCGAGGTGAACCGCACGCGCTCGAGACCCTCGATCGTCCCGCACGCGCGCAGCAGCTTGCTGAATGCCTCCCGGTCGCCGATGTCGGAGCCGTAGGCGTTGACGTTCTGGCCGAGCAGCGTGATCTCGCTGACGCCCTCGCCCACCAGAGCGTCGATCTCGGCGAGGATGTCGCCGGTGCGGCGGTCCTTCTCCTTGCCGCGCAGGGCCGGGACGATGCAGAACGTGCAGGTGTTGTTGCAGCCGACGGAGATCGACACCCAGGCCGCGTACGCGCTCTCGCGGCGCGTGGGCAGCGTCGAGGGGAACGCCTCGAGGGACTCGGCGATCTCGACCTGCGCCTCCTCCTGCACGCGCGCGCGTTCCAGCAGGACCGGGAGCTTGCCGATGTTGTGGGTGCCGAAGACGACGTCGACCCAGGGGGCCCTCTTCACGATGGTGTCGCGGTCCTTCTGCGCCAGGCAGCCGCCGACCGCGATCTGCATGCCGGGCCGCGAGGCCTTCCGGGGCGCGAGGCGGCCGAGGTTGCCGTACAGCCGGTTGTCGGCGTTCTCCCGTACGGCGCACGTGTTGAAGACGACGACGTCCGCGTCACCGTCCGACCCCTCGGGGGCGCGCACGTAGCCGGCGTCTTCGAGCAGCCCGGACAATCGCTCGGAGTCGTGGACGTTCATCTGGCACCCGTAGGTGCGAATCTCGTAGCTCTTGGGTGCGGGAACGTCCACTGCGAGGCTCCGGTCGCTGCTGCTGGTCATGCCTTCAAGGTTAGACGGCCCCGCGGTGGGCGTTCCCCGGCACTCCTGCGCCGGGAGGAGCGCACCGCCGTCCTCCCCGGAAGCGACTCCCGGCAGCGGCACCGTGATCATGCTCGATCCGGACGCGTGGCGACGTCCCGTGCCACGGCCGTCGCGGACGGCGGTTCCCGGGGCACCGGCCCGGAACGAGGAGGCGGCGCCTCACCGGCGGGGCCGCCGTCTCCCGGCGCGGTCCGGCACCGCGGCAGGAGGCGGGTGAGCCCGAAGGCCCGTCCACCTCCTGCCGACGGTGCCGGACGGCCCCGTGTCAGCCGGTCTGCACGCTCACGTCGTCCAGCACGAAGCTGGTCTGGAGGCTGGCGTCCTCGGTCGCGGTGAACGACAGCGTGACCTGCTGGCCCACGTAGGGGCTCAGGTCCAGGGTCCGCTGGACGTAGCCGCTCGCCGCGTCGACGTTGGACAGGGTGGCCAGCGTGGTGCTGCCCGCCTTGACCGTGAACCGGTCGTAGACCGTGCTGCCGGATTCGTCCGTGTCGATGTGCAGCCAGTACGTCAGGGTGGCCTTGGCGCACCCGGAGGGCACCGTCACCGTCTGGCTCAGGCTGTCGGATCCGGTACGGCCGTAACCGCCCAGCCAGGCGAAGCGCGTGCCGCTGTGCGCGGACTGACCGGAGTAGGCGCCGATCGCCGCGGTGTCACCGGTCCACGGCGAGGTCCCGCTCTCGAAGCCGCCGTTGACCACGAGCTGGCCGGGCTGGCAGGTGCCGGTGCCCCTGACCGTCAGCGTGTACGTGGCGGTGCGGGTGACGGCACCGGTGCCGGTCAGGGTGATCGGGTACGTGCCCGGGACGACCGACGAGCCCACCGCGAACGTCGCCGTGGACGACTGGCCCGAGGTGAGCGTGGCCGGGCTGAAGGAGACGTTCACGCCGGTGGGCGCGCCGGAGGCCGACAGGTTCACCGTCTGCGGCGAGCCGTTGGTGGTGGCCGTGGCGACGGTGGTGGCCACCGAGGTGCCCCGGTCGGCGGTGCCGGAGGCCGGGCTCGCCGCGACGGAGAAGTCGGCGGCCGGGACCTGCTGGGAGACGGCGACCGTCCACAGGGTGTGGGCAATGCCGTCCGCGGCACGGTTGAGCCCGGTCGCGTTGATGTTGCCGACGGTGTCGCAGGGCTGGTGGTAGCAGGGGTCGTACGCGGAGCCCGCGGTGCCACCCCACTTGGCCGCCTGCGCGGAGGTCTTGCGGGCGCTCGCGCCCATCGCGTAGCCCGAGG
This sequence comes from Streptomyces sp. NPDC088766, assembly GCF_044750845.1. Taxonomy (NCBI): domain Bacteria; kingdom Bacillati; phylum Actinomycetota; class Actinomycetes; order Kitasatosporales; family Streptomycetaceae; genus Streptomyces; species Streptomyces sp. NPDC088766. Next base: position 124,897 of record NZ_JBIVKQ010000017.1, read on the forward strand.
TCGGGATGGAGTACTGCTCGAACGGGTAGTCGTCGGAGCGGCCCGCGCCCTCGGTGTTCTCCTCCGGCTGGAGGTTCAGCGAGTCCCAGTACGCCTTCATCGGCTGGGCGGCCGTGGAGGTGACGTGGTTGATGAAGTAGCCGCCGTTGGTGGAGGCGATCATGTCGAAGTTGTAGTACGCCTTGATCGTCGAGCGCTGCGTCGAGGTCAGCGAACGGACGTAGAAGTCCGAGCCGTTGAGGCCCTGTTCCTCGTCGGTCCACCAGGCGAAGCGGACCCGGTTGGTCATCTGCGGATTGTTCGCGGCGAGGGTCAGCGCCGTCTCCAGGATCGCGGCGCTGCCGGAGCCGTTGTCGTTGATGCCGGGCCCGGCCGAGACGCTGTCCAGGTGGGCGCCGAACATGTAGACCTTCGAGGCGTCGCCGCCCGGCCACTCGGCGATGAGGTTCGGTCCGGCATTGGTGGTGCAGCCCGAGGTGCAGGGCTGCTCGGTGACCGTGTAACCGGCCGCCTGGAGCTTGCCCTTCACGTACGCGAGGGAGTCGCGGTAGCCCTGGCCGGTCGAGCGCCGGTTGCCGCCGTTGTCGGCGGCGAAGCGGCTGAACTCGGTCAGGTGTGCCTGGACCTTGGAGACGTCGATGTCGGGGGCGGCCGCGGCGAGCACGGCGGCCGTCGTGCCGGCGGTGGTGCCGCCGTGGCCGAGCCGGGCCGTCGGGCCGCTCGTCGGCGACGAGGCGGCCGCTGACGCGGCGGGCAGGGACGCCAGTCCCAGGGTCACGGCCAGGGAGAGGCCGGCGAGGCTGAGTCTTCGTAGCACCGTGGCTCCTTGTGTGGGCGGAGGTGGCGAGGTGGCGCGGGCCTGACGGCGTGCCGCCTCCGGCTCCTCCCGGTGAGGAGGGAGCCGGATTTCATGACATGGCCATGTTCAACATGAGGACGGTCGCAGCAGCCGCGAGCTCGCGTCAATGGGGTCCGCGGGGGAAGGAGTCGGTCATTTCGCGATCAGGAACGGGGTGACCGCGGTGCGGACGGAGGCCTTGCGGGCACCGTGCCGCAGTTCGCCGGAGCCGCCGGCCGCAGCCTCGCCGGCGACGAGAGCGAGGGAACCGCCGCGACCGGGAAGCGGCCCGGACCCGTCCCTCCCGACCGCGCCGGGGGCGACGGGGACGGGGGCAGGGGCGGCCGCGGGGCTCGCCGAGAGCTCCAGTGCCGACGCAGCGGCAGCGGCAATGACCGCGGCCGGGCGCAACGTCGTGCCCCGTTCACCGCGGGGAGGCGGATCGTTGCGGCCGAGTACGGGTCCGCACCCAGCCGGTTGAGTACATGCCAATCTCCACAAGGCGCGGGTCACGGTGCGGCGCCGTGCGTACGCTGCGCCGATGAGGCGGGAGTCGAGGCATCTCGAAGCCGTGTGCCCGATCGGCGAGGCCCGCAGTCCGAGCGGGGCTGCGAGGCAGCTCGGGATCACCCAGCCCGCTTTCGGCCCGACTGCGGCGGATCGAGCGCGTCGCGGGCGGGCAACTGTTCCTCCGCAGCCGCCGGGAGGGTGGAGCCGACCCTCGCCCCCACGCGCGACCGGGCGGAGCGGCGCGGCCCGGCCGACGCCGGTGGCGGTGGCGGCGGTGGCGGCGGTGGCGGTGGCGCGCCGCTGGTCGCCTCACCCGAGGAGGAACCGCCCGGCGTCGCGGCCGCCACCCGCCACGCCGCCGGGCTGCTGGGCGCGGGTGAGCCGCTGGCCGGTGCCGCCGCGACCCGGGAGGCCGTCCTGGCCGGGCTGGGCGGCGCGGCCTGTGCGGCACTTCGGCTGCCACGCGGCGACCGACCCCGCGGCACCGTCCGGGGCCCTGCTGCACCTGCCCAGCGGCGAGTCGCTGCCGGTGCTGGACGTCTGCCGTGCGCGTCCGGGTGCGGCGCGCCTCGCCTTCCTCGCGGCCTGCGGTGCGGCCCGTACCTCCGAGCGGCTCAGCGACGCGGCGATCCCCATCACCGGCGCGTTCCTGCTCGCCGGTTTCCCGACCGCCGTCGGCACGCTCCGGGAGATCGACAGCACGCACGCCGACCACGTCACCCGCGACTTCTACCGCCGGGCCGCGGAGGAACCGGCGCACGGCCCGGCCCTCGCCGCGCACCACAGCGTCCGCGCCCTGCGCGAGCGGATGCCGCAACGCCCGCACGTCCGGGCGGCGTACGTGCACGCGGGCGCGTGAGCGCGCGTGCCCGCACGGGACGGGACCGGGGCAGGGGCCGGGCCGGGGCCGGGGTCACGGGTCGATCAGGCCCGCCCGGATGGCGTAGCGCGTGAGTTCGAGGCGGTCGCGCATGCCGAGCTTCTGGAGAAGGTTGGCGCGGTGCCGTTCGACGGTCTTGGCGCTGATGAAGAGGAGCGCGCCGATCTCCTTGGAGGTGTGTCCCTCGGCGACGAGCTTGAGGATCTCCTCCTCGCGCTCGGTGATGGGCCGGTCGGGCAGGCCGTCCACGCCGGCGCCGCGGTGCAGTCGTTCGAGGTACGACCGCACGAGCGCGCGCTCCGCACCCGGGTAGATGAACGGCTCGTCGCGCACGGCCGCCCGGCACGCCTCGACGAGGTCCCGGTCGGCGACGGACTTCAGCACGTACCCGCCCGCGCCGGCCTTGAGGGCTTCGAAGAAGTACTGCTCGTTGTCGTACATGGTGAGGATCAGGATCCGCAGGCCGGGCAGCCGCCGGGAGAGTTCGCGGGCCGCCTGGAGACCGGTCATTCTTGGCATGGCCACGTCCAGAACGGCGAGGTCGATGTCCCCCGCGCGGGCCCGCTCGACCGCCTCGGCCCCGTCTCCCGCCTCCGCCACGACCGTCAGGTCGGGTTCGCCGTCCAGGATGAGCCGCACTCCGCGGCGCACGAGGGTGTGGTCGTCGGCGAGGAGCACGCGGGTCGGTGCGGACTCGTCGGTCATCGGCGGCCTCCGGGGACGGTGGGGCGGGCGTGATGGCTGAGCGGCGAGGCCCCGCGCCGGGACGGACGGACCCCGGTCACCGGAGGCCGCCTCCCGCGGGTGGCGCGGTGGTGGGCGGAGCGGGGGCGGCCGGCGCGGTGGTGGACGCGGTGGTGGGCGGAGCGGCGGCCGGCGCGGTGGTGGGCGGCGCGGCCGCGGCGGGCGCGGTCCGCAGGCGTACGGCGGTGCCGCCGCCGAGGCCGGGCCCGAAGGTGAACGTCGCTCCGATCAGCAGCGCCCGTTCCCGCATCCCCAGGACCCCGGCCCCCTCCCCCGCGGTCGGCCCGGGGCCCCGGCCGTTGTCCCGCACCAGGAGTTCGACGCCGTCGGCGACGGGACGGAGACGGAGTTCGGCGCGGTCGGCACCGGCGTGCCGGGCGGTGTTGGTCAGGGCTTCCTGGGCGACCCGGTAAAGCACCAGTTCGGTTTCCTCGGTCAGCGGGGGCAGGCCGGGCCGCAGGTCGGGGCGGACCGTCAGCCCGTGGGTGGTGAACTCGGCGGCGAGCGAGCGCAGGGCGCTGACCAGGCCGAGTTCGTCGAGGACACCCGGGCGCAGACGGCGGGCGATCCGGCGGATCTCGTCCAGTCCCGCACGCGTGGCCTCCTGCGCCTGCCCCACCTCGTCACGCAGGTCGTCGGGGGCCCGGTCGGCGACGCGCTTGAGCTGGAGGAGTACGGCGGTGAGGGTCTGGCCGACCTCGTCGTGCAGTTCGCGGGCGATGCGGTGGCGTTCGCGTTCCTGGGCGGACAGGGCGCGGGCGGCGCTGGTCGCCCGCTCCGATTCCAGCCGGTCGAGCATGGCGTTGTACGTCGTGATCAGCTCGGCCGTCTCGACCGGACCGGAGACGACGGCACGGGCGCCGGGGTGCAGCAGGTCGGCGTCGCCCATGGCCCGGCCCAGCCGCCCGAGCGGTGCCAGCCCGACGCGCAGCACGACCGCGTTGACGGCCAGCAGCGAGGCCAGGCCCGCCACGACGACGAACGCCTCGGCCGGCAGGACGGGCGTGGAGACGGTGACCGGACCCAGGAGCAGCGCGGCGGCCACCACCAGGCCGACGGCGTTGAGGGCGAAGATCCGCCAGAACAACGACACGTGCGCGACTCCTCCTCCCCCGGTCCTCGTCCTCGGCCGGTTCCCCCGCGACGGCCGAGCCGTGCGCGGCCGGCCCGTCAGGGACCATGGCACCGCCCTGACCAGCATCTCCGTCCTGCGTCGGCCTTGTCCATCCGTGACGACACCCATGTCGTCACCGTACGGCGGGATGGCAGCATGGCGCGTCGGCGCACTGATGATCGACGGTCCCGGGGGCCGGCCGGCACCGGCCACCGCCGCCCTCGCGGCGCCGGTACCGTACCGGTACCGCGAGGGCATCAGCACCGGCATCAGCACCGACATCGACCGTCCACGACCTCAAGGGGAAGAAACCGTGTCCGCTCCACGCCTCCGGACGACGCCGCTGCCAGGCATAGGCGTCCAGTACGACCTCGTGACGCGGGAGCAGCGCCACCTGTCCGTGGTGGCCCACCGTGACGGAACCCGGACGGTGAGCGTGTACCAGGCCGACGACCCGGACTCCTGCGCCCAGTCGCTGCGCCTCTCCGGCGCCGAGGCGGGCTCGCTGATCGACGCGCTGAAGCCGTCCCACCACAGCGCGAGCCTGCTGTACACGACCGGCCTCGGGCTGGTCGCCGAGCGCATCGAGGTGGCCGCGACGTCCCGCTGGAACGGGCGGCTGCTGGGCGACACCCGGATGCGCACGGAGACCGGCGCGTCGATCGTGGCGGTGCTGCGGCGGGCCGAGGCGATCCCCTCGCCGACGCCGGACTTCCGGCTGGCGGGCGGCGACACCCTCATCGTGATCGGCACCCGCGAGGGCGTGGACGCGGCCGCGGCGATACTCGGTCGGGAGTGAACCGGTGCACTCCTCCGCGGTCCTGCTGATCGAGTTCGGTTCCATCATTCTGGCCCTCGGACTGCTCGGCCGGTTCGCCGCCCGCTTCCGGTTCTCGCCGATCCCCCTCTATCTGCTCGCCGGCCTGGCCTTCGGCGAGGGCGGGCTGCTCCCGCTGGGCGCGAGCGAGGAGTTCGTGGCCACCGGCGCCGAGATCGGCGTCATCCTGCTGCTGCTCATGCTCGGCCTGGAGTACACGGCCAGCGATCTGGTCTCCAACCTCAAGGCCCACTACCCCTCCGGCCTGGTGGACTTCACGCTCAACGCGCTGCCGGGCGCCGCCGCCGCGCTGCTGCTGGGCTGGGGCCCGGTGGCGGCCGTGGTGCTGGCGGGCGTCACCTGGATCTCCTCGTCCGGGGTGATCGCCAAGGTGCTGGGCGATCTGGGCCGGGTCGGCAACCGGGAGACGCCAGTGATCCTGAGCGTCCTGGTGCTGGAGGACCTGGCCATGGCGGTCTACCTGCCGATCGTCACCGCGCTGGTGGCCGGGGTGGGGCTGGCGGCCGGCAGCGTGACCCTGGCGGTCGCGCTGGGCGCGGCGGGGCTCGTCCTGTTCGCGGCGGTGCGCTACGGCCGGGTCGTCTCCCGGTTCGTCTCGAGCGACGACCCGGAGAAACTGCTGCTCGTGGTCCTGGGACTGACGATCCTGGTCGCCGGAGTGGCGCAGCAGCTCCAGGTGTCGGCGGCGGTCGGCGCGTTCCTGGTCGGCATCGCGCTGTCCGGTGAGGTGGCGGAGGGCGCGCACACCCTGTTGAGTCCCCTGCGGGACCTGTTCGCGGCCGTCTTCTTCGTGTTCTTCGGGCTGCACACCGATCCCGCCAGCATTCCTCCGGTCCTGCTGCCCGCCCTGGTGCTGGCCGTCGTGACCGCCGCGACGAAGATCGCGACCGGGCACTGGGCGGCGCGGCGCGCCGGCATCTCGGTCAAGGGCCGCTGGCGCGCGGGCGGCGCCCTGGTGGCCCGCGGGGAGTTCTCCATCGTCATCGCGGGGCTGGCGGTCACCGCCGGCATCGAACCGTCCCTGGGCCCGCTGGCGACGGCGTACGTCCTGATCCTGGTCGTCCTGGGCCCGCTCACCGCCCGCTACACGGAACCCCTGGCGACCCGTTGGACCCGCCTGCGCGAAGCGCGCCGGACCCTGTCGCCGGAGCGGGCGGCCGAGACGCGCGCGGAGGCGCCGGTGGGCGACTGAGGAACGGGCCGGTGACGGTGACGGTGCCCACGGGGGGGCGCGCCGCACCGTAGGCACCGGTCGTCTCGGTGCGGGCCCGGCAGCGGTCACGTGAGGTGGGCCCCACCACGAAGACCGGCGCCGGGCGGGGAACCGCGCCTTGCCACCGGTCGTGGGGGCGTGTTTGCCGCCCCCACCGGCCGATGAGGGCGCCTGCCGCCGGTCGACGACGCCCACGCCCGCCCGAGAACCGTCAGGCCTCGCCGCCGGGGACCCACCCCTGGCGGCGCAGCACCGCCGACACGTCCGGTGCCTCGTAGTGCTCGCCCTTGAGGACCTTGCCGTCCGCCCGGCGGGCGACCTGCCCGTCGGGTCCGAGCTTGGTCATGTTGGAGCGGTGGATCTCGGCTATCACGGCGTCGAGATCGATCCCGTGCACCAGAGCCGTGCCGTACGCGACGTAGACGACGTCGGCCAGTTCGTGCGCGAGGCGGTCCAGGGGCCCGTCCACCGACACCTCGGCCACCTCGGCGGCCTCCTCGGCGAGCAGTTCCCCGCGGTGCGCGGCGAGGCCGGCCGGCACTTCCGTCGGCTTGCTGCGGGCGTCGAGACCGAAGGCGAGGTGGAACTGACGGACCAGGTCGGCGGGCGAAGAACTCATGCGACCGACTGTATCGACGGCCACTGACAGTCCCGCCCGGCACCACCCGGTGTGCCCCGCCCTGGCCAGTTCGCCGCCCCACCTGGCAGGATCGCGCGCATGTCCAAGGTGTTCCCTCCCGTCGGCCGGCGCCGGGCCGTGCAGGGCGCGGCCGCCGCCGCCGTCGCCCTCGGGCTGTTGCTGTGGTGGCTGCTGCCGCTGGGTCAGGACCCGCCGAGCGGCACCATCACCTTCAGCACGGGCACCACGAGCGGCGTCTACCACGAGTACGGGAGCCGGCTGCGCACCGAGCTGGCCGAGGACATGCCCGACCTGGACGTGAACCTGACCACCAGCAACGGTTCGCAGGAGAACGTCGCGCGCGTGGCGACCGGGGAGGCCGACTTCACCATCGCCGCGGCCGACGCGGTGGAGACGTACGAGCGGGAACACCGCGACGCGGTCGCCCGGCTGCGCGGGGTCGCCCGGCTGTACGACGACTACGTGCAGCTGGTCGTGCCGCGCGACTCGGACGTGCGGACCGTGGCCGACCTGAAGGGACGGACGGTCGCGACCGGGCTGCCCCGTTCGGGGGTGCGGCTGATCGCCGAACGGGTCCTCAGGGCGGCGGGCGTGGATCCGGCGAAGGACATCAGGGCCGTGTCGGAGGGCATAGACACCGGCCCGGAACGGCTGAAGCAGCGGAAGATCGACGCGTTCTTCTGGTCCGGCGGGGTGCCGACGGCCGGGCTGGAGAGGCTGGCCGACGGCTTCACCTTCCGGTTCGTGCCGATCGACGCCGCGCTGGTGGCCAAGATGCACCAGCAGGACGACGCGACGGGCTACTACCGGGCCACCAACATGCCCGAGTCCGCCTACCCGATCATCCAGAACGGCTCCACGGTGCCGACGATCGCGGTGTCCAACCTGCTGGTGACCCGCACGGACGTGGACCCCAGGCTCACCGAGTGGCTGACCCGTACCGTGATCAAGAGCCGCGACGGGATCGGACGGCACGTGCACTCCGCCCAGCTGGTCGATCTGCGCACGGCCATCTACACCGACCCCCTCCCCCTGCACGAGGGAGCCCGGCGCTACTACCGCTCCGTCAAGCCGTAGCGGGGCCGGTCTCAGGCCGCCGGCCGCGACCTCGGCACGGACACCGTCACCTTCAGCCCGGTGGGCTGGTGGTGGTCGTACGAGATCGTGCCGTCGCCGGCCGCGAGCAGGGCGCGGGAGATGGACAGGCCGAGGCCGGAGCCCTTGATGTTCTGGTGCCGGCCGCTGCGCCAGAAGCGGTCGCCGACGCGCTGGAGCTCCTCGTCGGTGAGGCCGGGGCCGTGGTCGGTGACGACGACGGTGGAGGCCTCGCCGTCGACGGCGACCGTCACCTCGACGCGCTCGCCCTCCGGCGTGAACTTGACCGCGTTGTCGATCACCGCGTCCAGGGCGCTGGAGAGCGTGACCGGGTCGGCCCAGGCCGTGGTGGGCGGGCAGTCACCGGTCAGGCGGACGCCCTTGGCCCCGGCGGTGGGCGCCCAGGCGGCGACGCGCTCGGCGGCCAGCGCGCCGATGTCGGTGACCCGCAGGTCGGCCTGGGTGTGTTCGGCCAGGGCCAGGTCGAGCAGGTCGTCCAGGACCTGGGCGAGGCGTTTGCCCTCGCTCTGCACGGACGCGATCTCCTCATTGCCCTCCGGCAGTTCGTAGCCGAGCAGTTCGATGCGCAGCAGCAGCGCAGCGAGCGGGTTGCGCAGCTGGTGCGAGGCGTCGGCGACGAAGGTGCGCTGCTGCTCCAGCACGTCCTCGACGTTGTCCGCCATCTCGTTGAACGACCGGGCCAGCCGCCTGAGTTCCGGCGGGCCGCTCGCGACCGCGACCCGGGACTTCAGACGGCCGGTGGCGATGTCGTGGGTGGTGGCGTCCAGGACCCGCACGGGCCTGAGCACCCAGCCGGTCAGCCGCAGGGCCGCCCCGATGGCGAGCAGCATCGCCGCGATCTCGCCGGCGCCGACGACCAGCCAGCCGTGCAGGATGCGCGAACGCATCGCCCCGGTGGGCGAGTCGGTGACGACGACCGCGACGACGTCGCCGTCCCGGATCACCGGGGACGCCACCACGAGCCGGTTGCGCTGCCAGGGCCACACCTGCTGGGGGTCGTGACTGCGCCGGCTCAGCCGCGCCTCCTCGAACGCGTCCCGCACCTCGCCCTTTTCGGGGAGGTACCAGTCCCTCGGCGCGTGGGCCATGGGGGTGTCGCCGCCGTAGAAGACACCGGCACGAATGCCGTACACGTCGTAGTAGTTGGCCAGTTCGCGGCTCAGCGTCCCGCGCCGCTCGTCGTTGGTCGTGGAGACCGGGTCGGAGGCGCCGGTGGGGACGGTGACGAACTGGGCGAGGGCGGCGAACCGTGCCGTGTCGTCGATGCGGTCGACGACCACGTCCTGTTGCTGGGCGCCGGCCACGCTGACCGCCAGCGGCACACCCAGCGCGAGCAGCACGGCCGCCATCAGGACGATGAGCAGCGGCAGGAGACGTGTGCGCAACGGTCCTCGCTAGGCCGGGGCCACGAGCCGGTAGCCGACGCCGCGCACGGTCTCGATCAGGGCCGGCATGCGCAGTTTGGCGCGCAGGGAGGCGACGTGCACCTCCAGGGTCCGTCCGGTCCCCTCCCAGCTGGTGCGCCACACCTCACTGATGATCTGCTCCCGCCGGAAGACCACGCCGGGGCGCTGGGCCAGCAGCGCCAGCAGGTCGAACTCCTTGCGGGTGAGCTGGACGACGGCACCCTCCACGGTGACGCGCCGGGTGGGCAGTTCGATGCGCACGGGCCCGAGCAGCAGCTCGCCGTCCCCCGCGGCCGCCGCGTCCTCGGGGACGGTGCGCCGGCTGACGGCGTGGATGCGGGCGAGCAGCTCACCGATGTCGTACGGCTTCACCACGTAGTCGTCGGCGCCCAGGTTCAGGCCGTGGATGCGGGAGCGCACGTCGGAGCGGGCCGTCACCATGATCACGGGGGTGGCGGTGCGCTTGCGGATCTTGCCGCAGACCTCGTAGCCGTCCTGGTCGGGCAGCCCCAGGTCGAGCAGGACGACCCCGAAGCCGGGCCCCTCCGGGACGAGCGCCTGGAGCGCCTCCTCGCCGCTGCGCGCGTGGGTGACGTCGAAACCGTGCCGCTTCAGGACCGCGGACAGCGCGGCGGCGACATGGTTGTCGTCCTCGACGAGCAGCAGTCTCATCCCGGCCTCCTCCGGTTCATCGGGCGTACCATCTGGTTCTGTACAAAGTCGCACGACCCAGGCGTACGGTTTCGGTGGGCGAAAAGCGCGGTGCACGCGCGCGTGCACCATGGCAGTCACGCTGATGGACGAGGACGCCGTCAAGTGGGTTCCGGTTGCGCGGGACTTCCGTTATCCGCCCGATACGGTCCCAGGTCCCCGGCACTACGACACGTGTCCGATTGCTATCGGATCGTGATGCTCAGATTCCCCTCAGATGTAATGACGCTGATCGTGAGTGGTCACTACTGTCCTCCGAAACCGAGGAGGACGGAGCCCGAAAGCGATGACCGAAGTATCGGTGGCCAAGGAAGACGCGGCCGCACCCGGCGAACTGGTCGTCCTGAAGAGCGTCAACAAGCATTTCGGCGCGTTGCACGTTCTCCAGGACATCGATCTGACCATCGAGCGCGGTGAGGTCGTCGTGGTCATCGGACCCTCCGGGTCCGGTAAGTCCACGCTGTGCCGCACCATCAACCGCCTGGAGACGATCGACGAGGGTTCGATCACGATCGACGGGAAGCCGCTGCCCCAGGAGGGCAAGCAACTGGCCCGGCTGCGCGCCGACGTCGGCATGGTCTTCCAGTCGTTCAACCTGTTCGCGCACAAGACCGTGCTGCAGAACGTGATGCTGGGCCAGATCAAGGTCCGCAAGGCGGACAAGAAGAAGGCCGAGGAGAACGCGCGCGCCCTGCTCGACCGCGTCGGCGTGGCCAGCCAGGCCGACAAGTACCCCGCCCAGCTCTCCGGCGGCCAGCAGCAGCGCGTGGCCATCGCGCGCGCCCTGGCCATGAACCCCAAGGTGATGCTCTTCGACGAGCCGACTTCCGCCCTGGACCCGGAGATGATCAACGAGGTGCTGGAGGTCATGCAGCAGCTCGCCCGGGAGGGCATGACGATGGTCGTCGTCACCCACGAGATGGGGTTCGCACGCTCGGCCGCGAACCGCGTGGTGTTCATGGCCGACGGCCGCATCGTCGAAGAGGCTGCGCCGGACCAGTTCTTCAGCAATCCGCGCAGCGACCGCGCCAAGGACTTCCTGTCCAAGATCCTGCACCACTGACGGCGCCCCGCGCGCCCGCGACCAGCGTCACCCGCCTCTCGACGGCCCGCACCTCTCCTTCATCGAAGGCATCACCCAAAGGAAGTTGATCATGAAGCTTCGCAAGGTCTCCGCCGCCTCGGCCGCCGTCCTCGCCCTCGCCCTCGCCGCCACCGCCTGCGGCTCCGGCGACAAGGACGACACGAGCAGCGGCTCCGGCTCCGGCGGCGGCGGCGACAAGATCAAGATCGGCATCAAGTACGACCAGCCGGGTCTCGGCCTGAAGGAGCCCGACGGTTCCTTCTCCGGCTTCGACGTGGACGTGGCGACGTACGTGGCCAAGGAACTCGGCTACAAGCCCGACCAGATCCAGTTCGTCGAGACCAAGAGCGCCGACCGCGAGAACGCGCTCTCCCGCGGCGACGTCAAGTTCATCACGGCCACCTACTCGATCAACGACGAGCGCGCCAAGAAGGTCGACTTCGCCGGCCCGTACCTGCTGGCCCACCAGGACCTGCTGGTGAAGAAGGACTCCGAGATCGCCAAGGGCGCGGACCTCAACGGCAAGAACCTGTGTTCGGTGGCCGGCTCGACGTCGGCGCAGAACGTCAAGGACAAGATCGCCCCGAAGGCCAACCTGCGTCAGAACTCCGGTTACTCGGAGTGCATCGCCGCCCTCCAGAGCGGCGCCGTCGACGCGGTGACCACCGACGACTCGATCCTCGCGGGCTTCGCCGCGCAGGACAAGTACAAGGGCCAGTTCAAGCTCGTGGGCGAGAAGCTCTCGAACGAGAACTACGGCATCGGCGTCAAGAAGGGCGACAAGGCCACCGTCGACAAGATCAACGCCGCGCTGGAGAAGATGGTCAGCGACGGCTCGTGGGACAAGGCCGTCAAGGAGAACTTCGGCCCGGCCGAGTACAAGAACGAAGAGGCCCCGAAGATCGGCGTCATCGTCAAGTAACCCGGCACCCGCCGTCTCAGGAATCCCGCGCCCGGCGTGGGGTTCCGCGGGCGCGCCGTCCGTCGTCGCGATCACGGCGGACGGCGCGCCACGCCCTCCACGTACGCCACACACCCGGAAGCGCGGGAGATCGTGTTCGACTTTCTTGAAGGCTACGACGTCCTCGCGGCGTTCTGGATGACGGTCAAACTGACCGTCTTCTCCGCCGTCGGCTCCCTGGTCTGGGGCACCCTGCTGGCCGCGATGCGCGTCAGCCCGGTCCCGCTGATGCGCGGGTTCGGCACCGCTTACGTCCACATCGTCCGGAACATCCCTCTGACGGTCATCATCGTCTTCACCTCGCTCGGCCTCGCCGACATCTTCGGCATGACGATGGGCGCGTCCGACGACTTCGCCCTCCAGGGCTTCCGCCTCGCGGTGCTCGGTCTGGTCGCCTACACGGCGGCCTTCGTCTGCGAGTCGATCCGGTCCGGCATCAACACCGTGCCCCTCGGACAGGCCGAGGCGGCACGCGCGATCGGGCTGAGCTTCAGCCAGACGCTGCGGCTCGTCATCCTGCCGCAGGCGTTCCGCTCGGTCATCGGCCCGCTGACCAACGTCCTGATCGCCCTGACCAAGAACACCACCGTGGCGGCCGCCATCAGCGTGGCCGAAGCCGCCTTCCTGATGAAGGAAATGATCGAGAACGAGGCCCAGACGCTGGCCATCGGCGCGGTCTTCGCCTTCGGTTTCGTGGTCCTTACCCTTCCCACCGGCCTGCTGCTCGGCTGGCTCGGCAAGCGACTGGCGGTGAAGCGATGAGCTCGGTCCTCTACGACGCCCCCGGGCCCCGCGCCAAACGGCGCAACGTCCTCCTCTCCGTCGTCTTCTTCGTACTGCTCGCCCTGGCCCTGTGGTGGGTGTGGCAGAAGATGGACGACAAGAACCAGCTCGAATGGGCCCTGTGGGAGCCCTTCACCACGTCCCAGGCCTGGACGACCTACCTGCTGCCGGGCCTCGCCGACACCATGAAGGCCGCGGCGCTCGCCATGGTCATCGCCCTTCCCCTGGGCGCGCTCCTCGGCATCCTGCGGATGTCCGACCACCGCTGGGTGCGCGTCCCGGCCGGCGCGGTGGTCGAGTTCTTCCGGGCCATCCCGGTGCTGCTGCTGATGCTGTTCGCCAACGAGCTGTACGTCCGCTCCTCGGACATCACCAGCGAGGACCGTCCCCTGTACGCGGTCGTCACCGGCCTCGTGCTCTACAACGCCTCGGTCCTCGCCGAGGTCGTCCGGGCCGGCATCCTCTCCCTGCCCAGGGGACAGACGGAGGCCGCGTACGCGATCGGCCTGCGCAAGGGCCAGACGATGACCAGCATCCTGCTGCCGCAGGCCGTCACGGCGATGCTGCCGGCCATCGTCAGCCAGCTCGTGGTCATCGTGAAGGACACCGCGCTCGGCGGCGTGCTGCTCGGGTTCACCGAGCTGCTCAACGCCCGCAGCACGCTCGCGGCGAACTACGCCAACGTCGTCCCCAGCTTCATCGTCGTGGCGCTCATCTTCATCGTCGTCAACTTCGCCCTCACCTCCTTCGCCTCCTGGCTGGAGGCCCGGCTGCGGCGCAGCAAGCGCGGCACGGGCGCGGTGCTCGACCCGGACGAGGTCGAGGACAACCCCGCCGCGATCGCCGAGAGCCACGGAACGGGCAAGACGATCACCTGACGCCCACTCACCCGGCGTGACCTGTACGGAGGCAGTGGCGTGCGCGCCGCTGCCTCCGTCACTTGACGCGAGCTGTGGCAATGGGTTGCATACGTTCTGTGATCGTGCACCCTGCTCCTACCCCTTGTTCACCTACGTCCCTGAGGACACCGTCGCGGGCAGGGGGCACCACGCCGTGGACCCGGTGATCATCGTCGGAGCGGGGCCCGTCGGGCTCACGCTCGCCCTGGCGCTGGCGCGTCAGGAGGTGCCCTCGGTCGTCCTCGACGAGGGGCCGGGCAAGGACGAGCCGCGGCTCGCGCGCACGGTCGTGCTGCGCGAGGACACCGCCGCCCTGCTGGAGCGGCTCACCGGCGCCCCGCTCGACGGGGCGGGCGTCCGCTGGGCCGGTTGGCGGTCGATGCGGCGCAAGCAGGTGACACACGAGATCACGTTCGACGACGCCGACCCGGCTCCGCTGCACCTCCCCCAGCACCTGCTGACGGACGCCCTGCGCGCGGCCCTGGCCGGCGAGCGGCTCGTCCGCGTCGCCGTGGACAGCCGCCTGGACGGCGTCGAGCAGGAACCCTCCGGTGTCACGGCCCACACCCGCGGCCCCAAGGGCACCTGGTGGCGCGGCAGTTACCTGGTGGGCTGCGACGGCCCCCGCTCCACGGTCCGCAAACTCCTCGACATCCGCTTCCCCGGCCGTACGGCGGTGGAGCGGCACGCCGTCGCCGCGCTGCGCACGGAACTTCCCTGGGACGACCGGGCGTTGCTCCACCGGACACCACCGTGGCGGACCTCCGGCCCCTCCGCCGGGGAGATCACCGGACGTCCGCTGCCGGAAGGCGTCTGGCGCCTGGACTGGCTGCTGCCGCCCGGCAAGGACCTCGTCACCCCCGAACTGCTGGTCGCCCGCGTCCGCGAGACCCTCGCGGGCTGGAACGGCGGCACCACCCCGGCGTACGAGCTGCTCGACACCGGTGTCCACACCGTCCACCACCGGCTGGCCCGCCGCTGGCGCGCCGGGCGGGTCTTCCTCGCCGGGGACGCCGCCCACCTCCTCGGCGCCTTCGGCACCCAGGGGCTGGACGAGGGCCTGCGGGATGCCGACAACCTGGCCTGGAAGCTGGCCCTGGCCTGGCACCACGGCCCGCACGAGGCGCTGCTCGACAGCTACCAGACGGAGCGGCGCGCGGTCGTCGCCGCCCGGCTGCGCGCCGCCGACCAGATCCTGCCGACACTGCGCGGCGGCCCCGGCATAAGGGCGTACGTCCCCGGCGCCGCCCGCGCCCACGACGCCCTGCTCACCGACGGTCACCTGGGGCGCGGCCAACTGGGCGCGCCGGGCTCGTACGCCGGCTCCCCGCTCGCGCCCCGGAGCCTGGAGGCGGAGGCGCCGGTGGACACGCCTCCCGGCGCACCGGTCACGGACGTCCGCGTCACCGCCGAGGACGGCTCCTTCGTCCAGCTGCGGGACCGGCTCGGCCGGGGAGCCCTGATCGTCCTGCTGATCGCGCCGGGCACCGGCGTCTGGGAGCGCCGGCACTGGGTGGGCGCCGGGATCATGCCCCGGCTCGCCGCCGCGGTGACGGCGCTGCCGAGCCCGGCCGAGCTGCTGGTCGCCGAGAGCTATCCGGGCGCGGCCGCCCACACCGTCCTGCTGATCCGGCCCGACGGCCACCTGGTCACCGCGCTGAGCGGGGTGCGGCCGGCCGATCTGTACGCGGCGGCGGAGGCGGCGGTGGGAGGAGCCGCGGAGGCGGGGGCCGAGGCGGGGGCCGGGGCCAGGTGAGGTGACCGGGAGGGGCCGGGGCGGCGCCGTCGACGGGGTACCAGGCGTTTTCGTCCGGTACGACGATCGGCTGATCCGCCTCACCGTCACGCCGCGGTCCACATGGTGACAGCCGGTTGACCGGCTCACCCCGGCATGGTCTACTCCGGATCGTGACCGACACCTGTGTGCGCCTGTGGCGGAGGGTCCATATGGACCTCGTCCGCTACGCGGGCTGCGTGTGTCGTCCGTCCTGCTGAATTCGCACCCCTTTTCCCCAGGTTTTCCCCTGGCGCGCGCCGCCGCGCTCTCGTGCGGCCGCACGCTCCCGCGAACGCCACAGGACGGTACCCGTGTCTGTCTTCCCCTCCGCGTCCCCCGCTCTGTCCGCATCCGTCGCCACGCCCACGCGCACGCCCACGCAGGCGGACCTCCTCGACTTCGTACGGCGCACGGCCGCCGACACCGCGCTGATCGCCTCGCTGCCCCTCGACCCGGAAGGGCGCACCTGGGTACGCCTCGAGGGCCCCGGCGGCAGCGAGGCCTGGCTGATCGGCTGGCCGCCCGGCACCGGCACCGGCTGGCACGACCACGCCGACTCGTCGGGTGCCTTCCTCACCGCCCGCGGCGAGCTGAAGGAGAACTCGCTCGCCGCGCGGCTGCCCACAGACGGCTGGAAGACCCTGGAACTGTCGGAGGACGTGGACCGGGAACGCCGGCTGTCGGCCGGTGAGGGCCGCGCCTTCGGACGCCACCACGTCCACGAGGTCCTCAACGAGTCCCTCGACCAGCACGCGGTCTCCGTGCACGCCTACCATCCGCCCCTGCCGCGGATCCGGCGGTACAGCCGCACGGGCCAGGTGCTGCGCCTGGAGCAGGTCGAGCGCCCCGAGGACTGGCAGTGAGTGGCGGCGCGGCGGGTGGTGACGTGGTGAAGGGTGCCGCGGGGAAGGGTGCCGCGGGAAAAGGCGAGCGGCCCGTGGGCATCGACGAGTTGCTGGAGCGGGTACGGGCCGGGTACACGCGCGTGGAGGCACGGGAGGCTTACGAGGCCGCCCGCGCGGGCGAGGCACTCCTCGTGGACATCAGGTACGCGGCCCTGCGCGAGCGGGACGGGCTGATCCCCGGCGCCCTGGTCGTCGAGCGCAACGAACTGGAGTGGCGGCTCGATCCCCAGGGCAGCCACCGTGCCCCCGAGGCCACCGGTCACGACCTTCGGATCGTCGTGGTCTGCAACGAGGGCTACGCGTCGAGCCTGGCGGTCGCCTCCCTGCACCAGCTGGGGCTCAGCCGGGCCACCGACCTCGTGGGCGGGTTCCAGGCGTGGCGGTCGAGGGGGCTGCCGGTGACGTACTAGGTGTGTTGTCCCTGGACGCGCACGTGGGGTCGGTCCTCGCGCGGGCGGCACAGCGCAGCGGTGCCGGGGGACGAGGCAACCAGTCGGACTGACGGAGCGTCAGCGAGGAACTGCGGGAGAAGAGGAGCCCACGCCTGCGTCTCCGCTGCGCCGACCTCCTCGGTCCGCCCTCGTCACCGAGGAATTCCTTTCCGTAGGTCAGAGATCCCCGTCATCCAGGAATTCCGTGTCCTCGCCCTCCTCCTCGAGCGCCTGCCGGACCACCCGCAGGGCCATGCCCTGGGGATAGCCCTTGCGCGCGAGCATCCCGGCGAGACGGCGCAGCCGCTTGTCCCGGTCGAGTCCGCGGGTCGAGCGCAACTTGCGGGCGACCAGTTCGCGGGCGGTGGACTCCTCCCGCTCGGAGTCGAGCTGGGCGACCGCCTCGCCGATCAGGGCCGGGTCGACGCCCTTGGTGCGCAACTCCTGCGCGAGGGCCCGCCGGGCCAGACCGCGGCCGTGGTGCCGGGACTCCACCCAGGCGTCCGCGAAGGCACTGTCGTTGATCAGTCCGACCTCCTCGAACCGCGAGAGCACCTCCTCCGCCACGTCGTCCGGGATCTCCCGCTTGCTCAGGGCGTCGGCGAGCTGTTTCCGGGTGCGCGGGGTCCCGGTGAGCAGGCGCAGGCAGATCGCCCGTGCCCGCTCAGCCGGGTCCCCTGAAGACTCCCCCTTCTCGGCCCTCGACGAGGCAGAGGTGTCTTCGTCCTCGGTGGACGGTTCTCCGAAGCCGCGCCGACGGCGCCCACCCCGCGAACCGCCCTCGCCGCCGCGTCCCCCGCGGCGGCCACGGGACCGGCCTGCGCGGGCCGACCCGTCGTCCCCGCGGGACCCGCTGTCCGGCAGGTCCTCACCGCCCCGGGCCCGGCCGTCGCCGTCCCCGCTTCCCGGCGGGGGGAAGTTTCCGGGGTGGGCGTCGTACTCGGCCCAGTCCGTTCGTCGTGTCACGGGCCGGCTCAGCTCTTGGCAGCCGCGGCCTTGGTCTTGGTGGCCTTGGCTGTGGAAGCGGGAACCGTCTTGGCCGCGTCGGCCGCCGGCGCGTCCGGGGCGGCCGCGGCATCCGCGCCCGTGGCCTCGGCAGGCTGCTCGGGGCGCACGCCCACCCCCAGCTTCTCCTTGATCTTCCTCTCGATCTCGTTGGCGAGGTCGGGGTTGTCCTTGAGGAAGTTGCGGGCGTTCTCCTTGCCCTGGCCGAGCTGGTCGCCCTCGTACGTGTACCAGGCGCCGGCCTTGCGGACGAAGCCGTGCTCCACGCCCATGTCGATCAGGCCGCCCTCACGGCTGATGCCCTGCCCGTAGAGGATGTCGAACTCGGCCTGCTTGAAGGGCGGCGCGACCTTGTTCTTGACGACCTTGACGCGGGTGCGGTTGCCGACCGCGTCGGTGCCGTCCTTCAGCGTCTCGATGCGCCGGATGTCGAGCCGCACGGAGGCGTAGAACTTCAGCGCCCGGCCACCGGTCGTGGTCTCCGGGGAGCCGAACATCACACCGATCTTCTCGCGGAGCTGGTTGATGAAGATCGCGGTGGTCTTGGACTGGTTGAGCGCGCTGGTGATCTTCCGCAGGGCCTGGCTCATCAGACGGGCCTGCAGACCCACGTGACTGTCGCCCATCTCGCCCTCGATCTCCGCACGCGGGACGAGCGCGGCGACGGAGTCGATGACGATCAGGTCGAGTGCCCCGGAGCGGACGAGCATGTCCACGATCTCCAGGGCCTGCTCGCCGTTGTCCGGCTGGGACAGGATCAGGTTGTCGATGTCCACGCCGAGCTTCTGCGCGTACTCGGGGTCGAGGGCGTGCTCGGCGTCCACGAACGCCACCTGGCCGCCGGCCTTCTGGGCGTTCGCCACCGCGTGCAGGGTCAGGGTCGTCTTGCCGGAGGACTCGGGTCCGTAGACCTCGATGACACGGCCGCGCGGCAGACCGCCGACGCCGAGGGCCACGTCGAGCGCGGTCGACCCGGTCGGGATGACCTCGATGGGCTCCTTCGACCGGTCGCCCATGCGCATGACCGCGCCCTTGCCGAATTGCCGTTCAATCTGTGCGAGTGCGGCGTCCAGGGCCTTCTCGCGGTCGGTGCCTGCCATGGGTTCCACCCGATTTGCTTGAGTCGATCGCTTCACGTCAAAGACGCTAACGCCTGCCACTGACAATGCGCCTCGACGCCGGCCCGGCCTGTGGACAACTCGGGCACTTCGCCATCCAAACCGGGACGAAGTACCCGTCGAGAGCCCCGCCGGAACCTCCATCAGAATGTATGTTCGATTTTAGTGTCAAGCGCACCACGCGGCACCTCCGAGCCTGCGGTCGCGCATCCGCAACGCCCCGGACCCCGCACCGGGCTCGTCGCGACGGACCCGGGTGAGCCCTCTTGTCAGTCGGGGGACCCCTGTGAGGGCCCGCACCAGGTGTCAGCGGGACCCTTCTCCCGGCCCGGCCGTCCGCTCCCGCTCCCGCGTCCGCGTCCACAGCTGCCGCGCACGCGTGAGCGGATTCGGTCCCTCACCCCGTCTCCGGTGCCCGTGCACACGGGGATCGTCCGTGACGTCGTAGCGCTTCACATAGGCACCGAGGAACGCCTGGAGCGTGGCGATCGCGGGGATGGAGATCAGCGCGCCGACCGCGCCGAGCAGCGCGGTTCCGGCGATGACGGAGCCGAAGGCCACGGCAGGGTGGATGTCGACGGTCTTCGAGGTGAGCTTCGGCTGCAGCATGTAGTTCTCGAACTGCTGGTAGACCACGACGAAGATCAGCACCCACAGCGCGTACCAGGGATCGACCGTGAAGGCGATCAGCATGGGCAGCGCACCCGCGAGATAGGTGCCGATGGTCGGGATGAACTGCGAGACCACTCCGACCCACACGGCGAGCACGGGCGCGTACGGGATACCGAGGATCTGGAGCAGTACGTAGTGCGCCACGCCGGAGATCAGGGCCATCAGACCACGTGAGTACAGGTAGCCGCCGGTCTTGTCGACGGCGATCTCCCACGCGCGCAGCACCTCGGCCTGCCGGGCGGGCGGCAGGACGGAACACAGGGCGCGCCGCAGCCGGGGCCCGTCGGCGGCGAAGTAGAACGAGAACAGTCCGATCGTCAGCAGCTGGAAGAGGCCGCCGAGAACCTGCGTGGAGACGTCCAGGACACCGGCCGCGCTGTTCTGCGCGTACTTCCTCAGCCAGTCGGAGTGGAGCAGGCCCTCCTGGATGTCGACCCGCCTGAGGTCGGTGCGGAACGTGGTGTTGACCCAGTTGATCACCGAGTCGAGGTACTGCGGGAAGCCCTCGATCATCTTGATGATCTGCCCGGCGAGCATCGAGCCGAGCAGCGTGAAGAAGCCGGCGAACACGATCAGCAGACCGGAGAAGACGAGGAAGGTGGCGAGCCCCCTGCGTATACCGCGCGCCGCCATCCGGCTCACCGCCGGTTCGACGGCGAGGGCGAGGAAGAACGCGATGAGGATGTTGGTCAGCAGGCCGATGACCTGGTGGAAGGCCCAGGTGCCCAGCTGGAACGCACCGACCAGGGCGAGTGCGAGCAGCATCGCGCGGGGGAGCCAGCGCGGCATGCGCGCGCTCGGCGCGGCGTCGGTGCCGGACGGCGGCCGAATGGGCGTCGTCGGGCCCGACGGGGGTGCCTGCGGGCCGACGTGCCCGTTCTCGTCAGTGGGTGCCACGGACCAAGTCTCGCCCACGCCACCGGCCATCGGTGACCCCCCTGCGGTCTCCTCGCCGGATCAGTGCCTCTCCCGCGGAACGTTCATCACCGCGCACACCACGCGCCAGACGTCCTTGGCGTCCCAGCCGGCCGCCAGCGCCTCGTGCACGGTGCGCCCGCCGAGTTCCGTCATCACGTGATCGTGCGCGAAGGTCTCGGCGTACCCCGTGCCGAAGTGCTCCGCCATCCGCTGCCAGAAGACCGTCAACCGCATGACACCAGTATCCCGCGCCCGGGGGTGGCAGTGGCCGGGACCGCCTGCGGAGGCCACTTTCCGGCCTACGGTCTGACTCATGGTCGAATCCGGAGCATCCCCACTCCCCCCGACGCCGTCGGCGCGTTCCCCGCTCTTCCGCGCCGAGCACTTCGTCTGGCTCACCGCGCGCGTGCTGGAACAGCGTCTCTTCGCACACCACTTCCTCCGTGGCGCCGCCGACCCCGTGGAGACGGCGCTCGACGCGTACCGCAACGAGGACGGCGGATACGGCCACGCGCTCGAGCCCGATCTCCGCGGCCCCGTCAGCCAGCCCCTGCACACCGCACGCGCCCTGCACGTCCTGGACTCGCTCGGCCGCTGCGGCGGGCAGCGCACGGAACGGGTGTGCCGCTACCTCACCTCCGTCTCCACTGCCGACGGGGCGCTCCCGGCGGTCCTTCCCAGCCAGCGCGGCTACCCCGCCGCCCCGTTCGTCCCGATCGTGGACGACCCGCCCGGCGAACTGCTGGCGACCGGTCCGGTGGTCGGTCTGCTGCACCGCAACGAGGTCTGGCACGCCTGGCTGTTCAGGGCGACGGACTTCTGCTGGCAGGCGGTCGACGCCATGGAGACGTCCCACCCGTACGAGATCCAGGCCGCCGTGACCTTCCTGGACTCCGCCTCGGACCGCCCGCGCGCGGAGGCCGCCGCCGACCGCCTGGGCCGCCTGACGCGCGAGCAGCGGCTCGCCGTACTCGACCCGGACCGCCGGGACGCGTACCCCGTCGCCCCCGGCTACGCGCCCGGCGAGCACCACTTCCCGTACGACTACGCGAAGACACCGAATTCGCTCGCGCGCGCGTGGTTCACCGACGCCGAGATGGCGGGCGCCCTGGACTTCCTCGCCGGCGAACAGCGGGAGGACGGCGGCTGGCCGATCCGGTGGCGCGGGTGGGCGCCGGGCACGGAGCTGGAGTCCCGCCCGGTGGTGACGATCGAAGCGCTGAGCGCCCTCCGGTCGTACGGCCGCGCCATCGGCTGACCCGACGCGCCGGCACGGGAGGGGACCTCAGGAGGACACCCCCTCATCCACCCAGGGCCCGCACCCCGGCCGTGACCGCCACGGCCGCCGCGACGACGAGCAGGAACGGCGCTCGCAGGACGAGCGCCACGGCGGCCGCGGCGAGTCCGGCGGCCTTGGCGTCGAGCACGAGGGACTGGCCGTCGGCGAAGGTCTGCTGGGCCGTGAGGGCGGCCAGCAGGGCGACGGGGAGCAGGGCCGCGAGCCGCCGGACGAGGGGCCGTTCGAGCACCCCGGCGGGCACGAGCAGGCCGGTGAGCTTGACGGCGTAGCAGCCGAGGGCGGTCGCGCCGATCGCGATCCAGACGTTCACCGGCGCTCCTCCTCGCCCCGCGCGCGGCCCTGGCGTCGGCCCTCGGCCCACAGGGCGAGCGGCGCGGCGAGCGCGGCCACCAGGACGGGCACCCCGCCGGGCAGGACGGGCAGCAGACCGAGTCCGAGCAGGACCGCGAGCGCCGCGGCGACCCGCTCGGTGGTGGACTTCAGCATGGGCGCGAGCAACGCGAGGAAGACGGCCGGGCCGGCCGCGTCGAGCCCCCACGCGTCGGTGTCCCCGATGGCTTCCGCACCGAGGGCGCCCAGCAGGGTGGTCAGGTTCCACAGCACGTACAGGCTGAGTCCGGTCACGGCGAACCCGATCCGCGCGCCTCGTCGATCGCGTTGCGCCAGCGAGACGGCCGTGGTCTCGTCGATCACCCACTGTGCGGCGAACGGGCGCACCGCGCGCGGGAGGGCCAGCAACTGCGACAGGCGCAGACCGTAGAAGGCGTTGCGTACACCGAGGAAGAAGGCGCCGGCGGCCGCCGTGAGCGGATTGCCGCCCGCCGCGAGCGCCCCGACGAGCGCGAACTGGGACGCGCCGGTGAACACCAGGAGGCTGAGCGCGCAGGTCTGCCACACCGTGAGTCCGCTGCCCGCCGAGGTCACTCCGAAGGCGAACCCGGAGAGTCCGACGGCGATCCCGACCCCGAGGGCGTCCCGGACGACGGCGGTGTCCGGCCTTACTCCCCGGTCGTCGTCCCGTATGTCTGCGAGAGCTGTCTGTTCTGTCACCTGCCGGACGGTAGGAGCGGCCCGCCCCGCGCGTCTTGTACGTTCTTGCGCTCCCGCTGGTACGCACCCGGCGGCACGCCCACGATCCTGGCGAAGTGACGGTTGAGGTGCGGCTGGTCGGTGAAGCCCACCGCGAGTGCCGCCTCCGCCGGGGCGGTCCCGGCGTCCAGCAGGCGCCGCGCCCGCCTGACCCGGGTGTCGGTGAGCCAGGTGTGCGGCGGCATCCCGTAGGCGTCCCGGAACGCCCGCAGCAGGGCGAAGGGGCTCGTCCCGAGGTCGCCCGCGAGCCGCTCCAGGGTCGGCGGATCGACGAGCCGCTCCTCCAGCACGGCACGCGCGCGTGCCGCCGTCCGGGCCCCGGCCGTGCGCACCTGCCGGTCGGGCAGCGTCCCGCCGTTCAGCCGCAGCAGCCGTGTCACGGCGACCCGCAGCAGTGTGTCGGCGGCGAGCGCGTTGCCCTCGTCGGCGGCCCGGAGGATCTGGTGCACGAGCGCGACGGCGTACGGATCGTCGAGCACGGGGCTGACGAACCCCGGAGTCCCTCGCAGGGTCGTCGTCTCGGCGGCGATCCCGGCCACGAGTTCGGGCGACGGGTACACCGCGCCGTACCGCCAGCCCTCGGGCACACCGGCCCGTCCGGTGTGCGGGGTGTCGGGATTGACCAGAGCGAGCGTTCCCGCGCCCGCGTACTGGTCACCACCCCGGTGCTGGAAGACCTCCAGCCCCTCCGCGATCCCGGCGATCACGAAGTGCTCGTGCGTGTGCCGCACGAAGTTCTTCCGCACGTACCGGGCCCGCAGGAGGTCCACACCGGGCAGCTCCGCGTACTGCCAGTGCCGCGCCACCTCACGAGTTCCCGCCACACCCCCATTCTCCGCGACGCGAACCCGAGGCCTCCGGCCGGCGCCGGACCGGCGCCCCCGCCACCACGTTGCGCGCCGGGCGGCACCCTCACTTCGCCCCGCCGTACCAGCGATCCGCCGCCACGCCGTCCGAGACGGACCCACGCCCCACCAGCCCCCGCGCCGCCGGACTCACGACCCGCCGCCGGTCCGGACCGCCCCGCGCCGACATCCGTGCCCCGGCTCGGATCGCGACGCGAAGCCGCAGGTCAGGCGCATTGTCAGTACGCGGGTGCAGGATGGACGCATGGTCGGCAAAACACACCGAGCCCTGGACGGCTTCTCCCCCGCGACCCGCGCCTGGTTCACGGGGGCGTTCTCCGCGCCCACCGCGGCCCAGGCGGGCGCGTGGCAGGCCATCGGCGAGGGCTCGGACGTGCTGGTGGTGGCCCCGACCGGCTCCGGCAAGACCCTGGCCGCGTTCCTGGCGGCCCTGGACCAGCTGGCCTCGAAGCCCCCGCCGGCCGACCCGAGGAAGCGCTGCCGCGTGCTGTACGTGTCACCGCTCAAGGCCCTCGCTGTCGACGTCGAGCGCAACCTGCGCAGCCCTCTCACCGGCATCCGCCAGGAGTCCGTACGCCTGGGCCTGCCCGAGCCCGAGGTCAAGGTCGGCATCCGCTCGGGTGACACGCCGCCCGCCGAGCGCCGCGCTCTCTCCACGCGCCCTCCGGACATCCTGATCACCACCCCGGAGTCCCTGTTCCTGATGCTGACGTCGGCCACCCGCGACGCGCTGACCAACATCGAGACGGTGATCCTCGACGAGGTCCACGCCGTGGCGAGCACCAAGCGCGGCGCCCACCTCGCCCTCTCCCTGGAGCGCCTCGACGAGCTCCTGCCGAGGCCGGCCCGCCGTATCGGCCTCTCGGCCACGGTCCGTCCGGTCGACGAGGTCGCCCGCTATCTCTCCCCGCGCCGCAAGGTCGAGATCGTGCAGCCCGAGTCGGGCAAGGAGTTCGACCTCTCGGTGGTCGTCCCGGTGGAGGACCTGGGCGAGCTGGGCGGCTCCCCGGTCGCCGACGGCTCCGAGGGCGCGGAGCGCCCGTCGATCTGGCCGCACGTCGAGGAGCGCATCACCGACCTGGTCCAGGCCCACCGCTCCACGATCGTGTTCGCGAACTCCCGCCGCCTGGCGGAGCGCCTGTGCAACCGGCTCAACGAGATCGCCTACGAGCGGGCCACCGGAGAGACCCTCGACGAGCACCACGCCCCGGCCGACCTGATGGGCGGCTCGGGGGCGGCCCAGGGCGCCCCAGCGGTCATCGCGCGCGCCCACCACGGCTCGGTCTCCAAGGAGCAGCGCGCCCTGGTGGAGGAGGACCTCAAGGCCGGCCGCCTGCCCGCGGTGGTCGCCACCTCCAGTCTGGAGCTGGGCATCGACATGGGCGCGGTCGACCTGGTCGTCCAGGTCGAGTCCCCGCCCTCGGTGGCCTCCGGACTCCAGCGCGTGGGCCGCGCGGGCCACCAGGTCGGAGCGGTCTCCACCGGTGTGGTCTTCCCGAAGTACCGGGGCGACCTCGTCCAGGCCGCGGTGGTCACCGAGCGCATGCGCACGGGCTCCATCGAGTCCCTGAGGATCCCGGCGAACCCGCTGGACGTGCTGGCCCAGCAGCTCGTCGCGATGACCGCGATGGACACCTGGCAGCTGGACGACCTGCTCGCGCTGGTCCGCCGCGCCGCGCCCTTCGCCTCCCTCCCCGAATCGGCCTTCACGGCGGTCCTGGACATGCTCGCCGGCCGGTACCCGTCCGACGCCTTCGCCGAGCTGCGCCCACGCGTGGTGTGGGACCGCGTGGCCGGCACGATCACCGGCCGCCCCGGCGCCCAGCGGCTCGCCGTGACCTCCGGCGGCACCATCCCGGACCGCGGCCTGTTCGGCGTGTTCCTCGCGGGTGCCGACCCCAAGAAGGGCGGCGGCCGGGTCGGCGAGCTGGACGAGGAGATGGTCTACGAGTCCCGCGTCGGTGACGTCTTCACCCTGGGCACCAGTTCCTGGCGCATCGAGGACATCACCCGCGACCGCGTCCTGGTCTCGCCCGCTCCGGGTGTGCCGGGCCGCCTGCCGTTCTGGAAGGGCGACCAGCTGGGCCGCCCGCTGGAACTGGGCCGTGCCGTCGGCGCGTTCCTGCGCGAGGTCGGCTCGCTGCCCAAGGACGACGCCCGGCTGCGCCTGCTCACCGCCGGCCTGGACGCCTGGGCCGCCGACAACGTCCTGTCCTACCTGGACGAACAGCGCCAGGCCTGCGGCCACGTCCCCGACGACCGCACCATCGTCGTGGAGCGTTTCCGCGACGAGCTGGGCGACTGGCGGGTCGTCGTGCACTCCCCCTTCGGCGCCCAGGTGCACGCCCCCTGGGCGCTCGCCCTCGGCGCCAGGCTGTCCGAGCGGTACGGCATGGACGCCCAGGTGATGCACGCCGACGACGGCATCGTCCTGCGGCTGCCCGACGCCGACCTCATGGGCCTGGACCTGATCGACCAGCCGCCCCCGAAGGCCGGGACGGAGTACGACGCCGAGCGGGCCCCGATCGGCGCGGCGGACGTCGTCCTCGACAAGGGCGAGGTCGACCAGGTCGTCACCGACCAGGTGGGCGGCTCGGCCCTGTTCGCGGCCCGCTTCCGGGAGTGCGCAGCGCGCGCGCTGCTGCTGCCGCGCCGCAACCCCGGTAAGCGCACCCCGCTGTGGCAGCAGCGCCAGCGAGCCTCCCAACTGCTCCAGGTGGCGAGCGAGTTCGGCTCGTTCCCGATCGTCCTGGAAGCGGTCCGCGAGTGCCTCCAGGACGTCTTCGACGTCCCCGGACTCGTCGAGTTGATGGGCGACCTGGAGTCCCGCAGGGTGCGTCTGGTCGAGGTCACCACTCCGGAGCCGTCCCCCTTCGCACGCTCCCTCCTGTTCGGCTACGTCGCCCAGTTCCTCTACGAGGGCGACTCCCCGCTCGCCGAACGCCGCGCCGCCGCCCTGTCGCTGGACTCACGGCTGCTGGCCGAGCTGCTCGGCCAGGCGGAGCTGCGCGAACTGCTCGACGCCGAGGTGCTCACCGAACTGGAGCGGGAACTCCAGTGGCTGACCGAGGACCGCCGGGTGAAGGACGTCGAGGGTGTCGCGGACATCCTGCGCGTGCTCGGCCCGCTCACCGACGCGGAACTGGCCGAACGGGGCGCCGAGCCGCACTGGGCCCACGAGCTGGCCGCGGCCCGCCGCGCCATCAGGGTCCGTATCGCCGGCACGGACCACTGGGCGGCCGTCGAGGACGCGGGCCGCCTGCGCGACGCCCTGGGCACGGCACTGCCCGTCGGTGTGCCGGAGGCCTTCACCGAACCGGTCAAGGACCCGCTCGGCGACCTCCTCGCCCGCCACGCCCGCACCCACGGCCCGTTCACCTCGGCCGGCGCCGCCGCCCGCTTCGGCCTGGGCGTCGCGGTCACCGAGGGCGCCCTCCAGCGGCTCGCGGCGGGCGGCCGCGTCGTCCAGGGCGAGTTCCACCCGGCCGGCATCGGCCAGGAGTGGTGCGACGCGACCGTCCTGCGCAGGCTGCGCCGCCGCTCCCTGGCCGCCCTGCGGCAGGAGCTCGAACCGGTCCCGCCCGCCGCGCTCGCCCAGTTCCTGCCCCAGTGGCAGCACATCGGCGCGGGCCATTCCCTGCGCGGCATCGACGGCCTGGTGCGGGCGATCGAGCAACTCCAGGGCGCCTCCGTGCCCGCCTCCGCCCTGGAGAAGCTCGTCCTCCCGTCCCGCGTCCGGGGCTACGCGTCGGCGATGCTCGACGAACTCACCGCCACGGGAGAGGTCCTCTGGGCCGGCGCCGGCGCCCTGCCCGGCAAGGACGGCTGGGTGTCCCTGTACCTGGCGGACGCGGCGCCGCTGCTCCTGGCCCCGCCGCACCCCCTGGAGCTGACGGCACTGCACCAGTCCGTCCTGGACGCCCTCGCCGGGGGCTACGGGCTGTTCTTCCGCCAGATCGCCGACCAGGTCCGTGCCACCACCCACCCCGAGGCCACCGACCCCCAACTGGCCGACGTCGTCTGGGACCTGGCGTGGTCCGGCCGCCTCACCAACGACACGCTGGCGCCGATGCGCGCCCTGCTGGGCTCGGGCCGTACGGCCGGCTCCACCGCCCACCGCGCCAAGCGCGCGGTACCCCGGGGGCGGTACGGCTCCCTCACCGCCGCCCGCTCCGCGTCCCGCGGCGGCCCCCCGACCGTAGCCGGCCGCTGGTCACTCCTGCCGGCCCACGAACCCGACCCCACCGTCCGCGCCCACGCCCTCGCCCGTACGCTCCTCGACCGGCACGGCGTGGTGACCCGGGGCGCGGTCGCGGCCGAGGGCGTGGAGGGCGGCTTCTCGGCGACGTACCGCATCCTGTCCGCCTTCGAGGACAGCGGCCAGGCCCGGCGCGGCTACGTCGTGGAGGGGCTCGGCGCCGCGCAGTTCGCGATGGACGGCGCCGTGGACCGCGTCCGCGCGGTGGCCAACGCCCGTGACCGCGGCGAGCCGTCGCCGGGCCCGACCGGCGCCCGGGGCACATGGGGTACCGGTACCGCCTTCCCCACCCTGACCGGCCCGGACCGGCCCGCCGGGACCGACGGCGGTGAGGAGCCGGACGGCGCACACGCCGGGCCCGGCGCCGACGACCTCTTCGCCGCCCCCGGCGGATTCCCCCCGGCCGACATCGACTGGGACTTCCCCGGCCTCGGCGGCACCGCCGGCTCCCCGCCGGCTCCGGGCGAGTGGGTCTCACCGCGCGACGTCCCGAACCCCGGTGCCGGTGGCCTCCGGGGCGGCAGCGGGTCCCCGTACGCGTCCGGCTTCGCCGGCCGGCACCCGCGCACCCCGTCACCCGCCTCCCACGCCGTCGTCCTCGCCGCTGCCGACCCGGCGAACGCGTACGGCGCCGCCCTGCCCTGGCCCGAGCCGCCGACCGGCGCCGGACACAAGCCGGGCCGCAAGGCAGGCTCCCTCGTGGTGCTCGTGGACGGCGAACTGACGCTCTACATGGAGCGCGGCGGCAAGACCCTGCTGGCCTGGCCCGCCGCTCCGGATCACGCCGACTCGCCCGCCGACGACCCCCGGCTGTCCGCGGCGGCGGAGTCCCTCGCCGCGGCCGCCCGTGCGGGATCGCTCGGCACGGTCACGGTGGAGCGCGTCAACGGCGCCTCGGCCCTTACCTCCCCCCTCGGCGCCCTCCTGGAAGGGGCGGGCTTCATCGCGACCCCGCGCGGCCTGAGATTGCGAGCATGACAAGCCACCGGACGGCTGCGGGGCCCGCTCCCGTCGTGCCACCCTTGACCCATGCCTGAAGGTGACACGGTCTGGCAGGCCGCGAGCCGGCTGCACGGCGCCCTCGCGGGCAAGGTGCTGACCCGCTCCGACCTGCGCGTGCCCAAGTACGCCACCGCCGACCTCACCGGTCGCGTCGTCCTGGACGTCACCCCGCGCGGCAAGCACCTCCTCACCCGTGTCGAGGGCGGTTTCACCCTCCATTCGCACCTGCGGATGGAGGGGGCCTGGAAAGTGTTCGCGAACGGTCAGCGCTGGAGCGGTGGGCCGGCCCACCAGATCCGCGCCGTCCTCGGCACACACGACCGCACGGCCGTCGGCTACCGCCTTCCCGTGCTCGAACTGCTGCGTACGCCCGACGAAGAGCGCGTGGTCGGCCACCTCGGGCCCGACCTGCTCGGCCCCGACTGGGATCCCGACCAGGCACTCGCCAACCTCCTCGCCGACCCGGCCCGAGCCCTCGGCGAGGCCCTCCTCGACCAGCGCAACCTCGCCGGCATCGGCAATGTCTACAAGAGCGAACTCTGCTTCCTCCTGGGGGTCACCCCCTGGCTCCCCGTGGGCGCGCTTCCCGCGGACCGCACCGCCGCGCTGCCGATCTTCGCGAAGAAGCTCCTCGAGGCCAACCGTGACCGCCCGGTCCGCATCACCACCGGCCGCAGCGGCCAGGCCCTGTTCGCCTACGGCCGCGCGGGCCGCCCCTGCCTGCGCTGCGGAACCCCGATCCGCGTGGCCGACCAGGGGGACGGCTCCCGCGAGCGGCCCACGTACTGGTGCCCCGCCTGCCAGTCGGGCCCGGTCCCGGCACCGGGCTCCCCACCCACGCGCCGCGTCCGCACCCACCCCCGCCCCCGCTCCACGGATTGACGCCGTCGCACACCCGTCACCGGCCACCGGGCCGCCCCCGCGCGAACCCGGCTCACGGGGCCCCAGCACCGCCCTCGAGCTCGCCCCGGCCCCCGCCTGCTCGCACCCGCTCCCCCCGCCAAGCACCCCTCCACCGCCCCGCCGCGAGGGCTCCCGCGGCCCGCGACTCGGCCACGCAGTGCACGGGCAGGAGACTCAGCCCCCAGCCACCGGCCGCGACGGCCCCTTCGAGCACCCCGGCGTCGGGTGCGAGGGCGAGACGCACCACGGCCCACCACCACACCGCCCCGAGCCCGAGCACGGCCCCCCGCCGCACTATCGGTCCCGCCCCGGCCGTCACCTACGGCCCACCACCGAGACCCCCGTCGGCCCGCCGCCCGCGACAGCACCGGACACGCGCACGGCGTCGGGGAACCGCGGCAGGCACGGCGGGTCTGCGTCGGACAGACGGCTCTTCACGGCGTACATCCGCACCTCCGGGTCGATCGGCTCCCGCCCTGACCCTCCACGATGACGGCAGCCCGGAAACCCGGCAAACGGGCTCGGGGCGCCCGACACAAAAACCCCGACCGCACCCCTCCGGATCTCCCGGAGAGGCCCCGGCCGGGGCCTCACGGCTGCCGTACGCCTACACGTACTCGCACCCGTTCTCACACACGTACTCGCTCGTCGGTCGACGCGCCCGGCCAGGGGCACGTCACGCGGCGACCACGTCCACCGCCTCGGCGGGCGCCTTGATGGTCACCCGCTCCGGTGGCACACCGGTCACCGACACGGAACCCAGCATCGGGCGAACCGACGCCGGTACAGGACCGCTGGGGGTGGCCGCAGCCGACTGGGCCAGCTCGGCGAGGGCGAGTTCGTCGCTCACTTCCCGCATGAGCTCGGACATCCGTACGTCCAGCGCGTCGCAGATGGCGGCGAGCAGCTCGGAGGAAGCCTCCTTCTGCCCCCGCTCCACCTCGGAGAGATAGCCGAGTGAGACTCGGGCGGACGAGGAGACTTCGCGCAGAGTACGGCCCTGACGCTGGCGCTGCCGACGCAGCACGTCACCCAGCAGGCGACGGAGCAGAATCATCGGTGGCTCCCTCCTCGGACCGCGTAGCCGCATCCTTCACGCCCCACCGTACCGCCTTGCGCCGCGGCCGTGCGGGGAGCGATGTCGTGTTCACTCAGGGCTGCAAACATCAAAACCCCCCGTTCTGTTCCGTATCCTGTGTCCGCTCATTCCCGGTCTGTTCGCCCGCCAGCTCTCTCAGGAGCACTGCGAGTACGCTCCGTACACTCTCTCTACGAATTTCCGCCCGGCTGCCGTTCAACCGCAGGGCCTCCACTTTTCCGCCAGAGGCGGAACCGGAATCGGGCCCCGAGGGACCCTCCACCGCGACGAAGACCGTCCCCACGGGCTGCCCGTCCTGGGCGTCCGGGCCGGCGACTCCGGTGGTCGCGACGCCCCAGTCGGCGCCCAGCGCCCTGCGCACACCGGCTGCCATCTGGGCCGCCACCTGCGCGTCCACCGCTCCGCGCGCGGCCAGCAGGCCCGCGTCCACGCCGAGCAACTCGTGCTTGAGCGGGGTGGCGTACGCCGTCACCGATCCCCGGAATGCCTTGGACGCCCCGGGTACGGAGGTGATCTCCGCCGCGACCAGGCCACCCGTCAGCGATTCGGCGACGGCGAGCGTCTCACCCCTCACCGTCAGTAGTCGCACCACGTCGGTGGCCGTGGAACTCACGCTCGCGTCTCCTCCGAGGCCACCCGGTGCTCGGCGATGCCCTGCCGGCGCAGCACAATGGCCTGTCTCACGTAGTCGAGCCCGGTCACCACGGTCAGGACGACCGCGGCGGCCATCACCCACCACCGCAGGGTGGCCAGCCAGCCCGTCAGCGCCAGGATGTACATCCCGACGGCGACGCCCTGGGTGAGCGTCTTCAGCTTGCCGCCCCGGCTCGCCGGGATGACGCCGTACCGGATGACGAGAAAACGCAGCAGGGTGATCCCGAGTTCCCGGCCGAGGATGACGCCCGTCACCCACCACGGCAGGTCGCCGAGGGCGGAGAGGCAGATCAGGGCCGCTCCCATGATCGCCTTGTCGGCGATCGGGTCGGCGATCTTCCCGAAGTCGGTGACGAGGTTGTAGGTCCGCGCCAGATGCCCGTCGAACAGGTCGGTGATCATGGCGATGGCGAAGGCCGCCCAGGCGAACGCGCGCCAGGCAGGGTCGTACCCGCCGTCGGCCAGCATGAGGGCGACGAAGCCGGGCACCAGGAGGAGCCGGAGCATCGTCAGCAGGTTGGCCACGTTCCATACGCTGGCCTGGTTGACGGCCGCGGCCGCGATCTTCCCGCCCCGCGCGGGCCTGAGGGTGCCCTGCTCGTCCGGGGTGGCGCCGGTGAGGTCGGTGCCCATCTCCGCGGCCGCCGCGGACACGTCGGTGGCGGCGGAAGCACCGGGGGCGGGGCTCGTGGCGGCCCCCTCGGCACGCGCGGAGCCTCCCGCGGCCGATGCCGGGACACCCGTCATCTGTCCGCCTCCTCACTACACCCGATCGAGCCCTGGAGGGGCTCGGCCACCAGGTCGACGCCTTCGGTACCGACCACCTTCGCCTCGACCATACGACCGACGCTCAGGCCTTCGCCGCTCGTGAGCAGCACCTGGCCGTCCGTCTCGGGCGCCTGATGGGCCGCGCGGCCGTACACGCCGTCGACGGGGTCCACCGACTCCACCAGCACGTGCAGGGTCTCGCCCAGCCGCTCCTCGGCGCGCTGCGAGACGAGTTCCTCGGCGAGCCGGGAGATCCGCGCGAGCCGCTCGGCGACGACGTCCTCGTGGAGCTTGTTCTCGTACGTCGCGGCCTCGGTGCCCTCCTCGTCGGAGTACCCGAAGACACCGATGGCGTCCAGGCGCGCGTGGTTCAGGAACCGCTCCAGCTCGGCCAGGTCGGCCTCGGACTCGCCGGGGAAGCCGACGATGAAGTTGGAGCGCACACCGGCCTCGGGCGCCTTGCTCCGGATGGTGTCGAGCAGTTCGAGGAAGCGGTCGGTGTCGCCGAAGCGGCGCATCGCGCGCAGCACGTCGGGCGCGGAGTGCTGGAAGGACAGGTCGAAGTAGGGGGCGACCTTCGGCGTGGAGGTCAGCACGTCGATCAGGCCGGGCCGCATCTCGGCCGGCTGGAGGTAGCTGACCCGCACCCGCTCGAGGCCGTCGACCTCGGCCAGTTCGGGCAGCAGCGACTCCAAGAGCCGGATGTCGCCGAGGTCCTTGCCGTAGGAGGTGTTGTTCTCGGAGACCAGCATGATCTCCTTGACGCCCTGCTCGGCCAGCCACCGCGTCTCGTTCAGCACGTCGCTGGGGCGGCGGGAGATGAAGGAGCCGCGGAAGGACGGGATGGCGCAGAAGGAGCAGCGCCGGTCGCAGCCGGAGGCGAGCTTGACCGAGGCGACCGGGTTGCCGTCGAGCCTGCGGCGCAGGGGCGCACGGGGTCCGGAGGCCGGCGCGAGCCCGTCGGGAAGGTCCGCCGGAGCGTGCCCGGGAAGGGCCACCGAGCCGGCCGACTCCTGCCGCTGCGCGGGGCTGATCGGCAGCAGCTTGCGCCGGTCGCGCGGGGTGTGGGAGGCGTGGATGCCGCCGTTGAGGATGGTCTGGAGGCGGTCGGAGATGTCGGCGTAGTCGTCGAATCCGAGGACGCCGTCGGCCTCCGGGAGGGCCTCGGCGAGGTCCTTGCCGTAGCGCTCGGCCATGCAGCCGACCGCCACGACGGCCTGGGTTCTGCCGTGACCCTTGAGGTCGTTGGCCTCCAGGAGGGCGTCGACGGAGTCCTTCTTGGCGGCGTCGACGAAGCCACAGGTGTTGACGACGGCGACGTCCGCGTCCTCGGCGTCCTCCACGAGCTGCCAGCCGTCCGCCTCCAAACGGCCTGCGAGCTCCTCCGAGTCCACCTCGTTACGGGCGCAGCCAAGGGTGACGAGTGCGACGGTACGGCGTTCAGGCATGGGCTCAAGACTACTTTGTCTGGCTGACACCCCATGTCGACGGGGTTGGCGATCTTCGGAGGGGCACGCCGAAGGGGCCGGCGATCACCGCCGACCCCTGTGCGAACCGGACGCCGTCCGCCTCACCCAGCCTGTGGGTCGCCCTTGGTGTACGTCAGGCGCTCCACGGCTCCGGGCTGGAAGTCGTCGTCGATCTTCTTGCCGTTGACGTACAGCTGGATCGCGCCGGCGTCGCCGAGGACGAGGTTGACCTTCTCGCTGTCCTGGAAGGTCTGGGACTCGCCCTGCTTGAGCAGGCCGTCGAAGAGCAGCCGGCCGTTGTGGTCCTTCGCCGAGATCCAGCTCTTGCCGTCGGTCGCCGTGACCTGGACGGTCACCTTGTCCTGCGGAGCCGCGGCGATGGCGCTGTCGGAGGGCTCCGGCTTCTCGTCGACGGGCTTGTCGGTCTTCGGTGTCGGGGTGGCGGGCGCGCTGCTCGACGGGGTGGTGCCGTCGGCGACGTCGGTGGTGCCGTCGTCGCCCTTGAAGGCGGTGAACCCGACGAACCCGACCACGGCGACGATCGCGGCGACCATGGCCGCGGTCCAGTTCGGGCCGCGCCGTTCGGGACGGATGCGCTCCGCCTCGAACATGGGTGCCGCCGGGGTCGGCGCCGGGCGGCCGCCGTGCGTGGCGTCGTACTGCTCGATCAGCGGGGCGGGGTCGAGTCGGACGGCCCTGGCCAGGGTCCGGATGTGGCCGCGCGCGTAGACGTCGCCGCCGCAGGGCGCGAAGTCGTCCGCTTCGATGGCGTGCACGATGGCGATACGGACCCGGGTGGCGGTACTGACGTCGTCGACGGTGAGCCCGGCCGCGATGCGGGCCTGCTGGAGGGCTCGGCCGATGGAGGGGTGGGCTGGCTCGGAAACGTCTTCGAACGGACGCTCGTCTTCAGGGGAGTTGCCGATGGACACGGGGGCGCCTTTCGAGCGTGTAGCCACCTGTGCTGGAGGTTCAGTCTAGGGGGGGTGCGAAAGGGAGGGGCAACCGGGCGGTAGGACTTTGTACGCCATCGGTATGGCCGGACACGCCGATGACGGGCAGGTACGACTCCCCTGGGGGAACCGTACCTGTGTTCTCGCTCAACTTGACGTACGACGAGGGAAAACGGTTGCCCGCCGCTCTCTAACGGGTGAGTCACGAACAGCCGCCGTCCCCACGTGGGAACCCCTACCCCTCGGACTCCCCGCGGATCACGGCGAGCACTCCGTCCAACTCGTCGGGTTTCACCAGAACGTCACGTGCCTTCGATCCCTCGCTCGGGCCGACGATGTTCCGCGACTCCATCAGGTCCATCAGCCGGCCGGCCTTGGCGAAGCCGACGCGCAGCTTGCGCTGGAGCATCGAGGTCGACCCGAACTGGGTGGACACGACCAGCTCGGCCGCCTGGCACAGCAGGTCCAGGTCGTCGCCGATGTCCTCGTCGATCTCCTTCTTCTGCTTGGTGCCGACGGTGACGTCGTCCCGGAAGACGGGCGCCATCTGGTCCTTGCAGTGCTGCACGATCAGGGCGACCTCGGCCTCGGTGACGAAGGCGCCCTGCATGCGCGTCGGCTTGTTCGCGCCCATCGGCAGGAACAGTCCGTCACCCTTGCCGATCAGCTTCTCGGCCCCCGGCTGGTCGAGGATGACCCGCGAGTCGGCGAGCGAGGAGGTGGCGAACGCGAGCCGCGACGGCACGTTCGCCTTGATCAGGCCGGTCACGACGTCCACCGACGGCCGCTGGGTGGCCAGCACCAGGTGGATGCCGGCCGCACGCGCGAGCTGGGTGATCCGCACGATCGAGTCCTCGACGTCCCGCGGCGCGACCATCATCAGGTCGGCCAGCTCGTCGACGATCACCAGCAGGTAGGGATACGGCTGGAGCTCGCGCTCACTGCCCTCGGGCTCCTTGACGGTCCCCTCCCGCACCGCGCGGTTGAAGTCGTCGATGTGCCGGTAGCCGTACGCGGCCAGGTCGTCGTAGCGCAGGTCCATCTCGCGCACGACCCACTGGAGTGCCTCGGCGGCCCGCTTCGGGTTGGTGATGATGGGCGTGATCAGGTGCGGGATGCCCTCGTAGGCGGTCAGCTCGACGCGCTTGGGATCGACCAGGATCATCCGGACGTCCTCGGGGGTCGCCCGCATCATGACCGAGGTGATCAGGCAGTTGATGCACGACGACTTGCCGGAACCGGTGGCACCGGCGACGAGTATGTGCGGCATCTTCGCCAGCGAGTGCATGACATAGCCGCCCTCGACGTCCTTGCCGAAGGCGACCAGCATCGGATCGTCGTCCTCGGCGGACTCGGCCAGCCGGAGCACGTCGCCCAGGTTGACCATCTCGCGGTCGGTGTTGGGGATCTCGATGCCGACCGCCGACTTGCCCGGGATCGGCGAGATGATCCGCACGTCCGGGCTGGCGACGGCGTAGGCGATGTTCTTCGTCAGGGCGGTGATCCGCTCGACCTTCACGGCGGGGCCGAGTTCGACCTCGTAGCGCGTGACCGTCGGGCCGCGGGTGAAGCCGGTGACGGCGGCGTCGACCTTGAACTCCGAGAAGACGTTGGTGAGCGAGGCGACCACCGCGTCGTTGGCCGCGCTGCGCACCTTGCCGGGACCGCCGCGCGTGAGGAGGTCGAGCGAGGGCAGCGCGTAGGTGATGTCGCCGGAGAGCTGGAGCTGCTCGGCACGCGGCGGCAGCTCGCGCGGGGTCTCGGGAGCGGCCTTGGTCAGGTCGGGGACGACACCGGCCTTGAGCTTGTCCTGCCGGGGGCGGGCGGCCGGGGCCGGCACGGGCGTCGGCGTGGTGGGCTCGCGGTCGCCGGCGCTCACGCCCTGGGTGAGGTCGGCGACGATCCGGGAGGGCGGCATGCCGTGCAGCACGGCCCCGTCGAGATCGGCCGCCGCGGCCGCCGCGATGTCGACGGCGTCCATCTGCCGGTCCAGCGCGGGCTGCGGCACGGCCGAGCGCCGGGGCCGTCCGCGGCGCCGGCCGAGGGCTTCCTGCTCCGCACCCTCGGGGTCGTACGCCTCCGGTGCGCCGGAGCGGCGCCGGGGGCGCGCGGGCAGCGCCTCGCGCCACTGCTCGTCGTACCGCTCGTCGTCGCCGAACTCGTCGTACTCCTCGGCCGCCGCCTCGTGCACCACACCGAGGCGCACACCGAGCTGCCGCAGCCGCTGCGGGATGGCGTTGACGGGCGTGGCGGTGACCACCAGCAGCCCGAAGACGGTGAGCAGCACGAGCAGCGGTACGGCGAGAACCTCGCCCATGGCGTACGTCAGCGGGGTCGCGGCGGACCAGCCGATGAGCCCGCCGGCGTCCCTTATCGCCTGCATGCCGGCGCTGCGGGCGGGCGAGCCGCAGGCGATGTGGACCTGCCCGAGCACGCCGACGAGCAGCGCCGACAGACCGATCACGATGCGGCCGTTGGCCTCGGGTTTCTCCGGGTGCCGGATGAACCGTACGGCGATGACGGCGAGCAGGATCGGCACGAGCAGGTCGAGCCGGCCGAAGGAGCCGGTCACCAGGATCTCGACGAGGTCGCCGACCGGGCCGCGCAGATCGGCCCAGGTGCCCGCGGCGACGATCAGCGCGACGCCGAGCAGCAGCAGCGCGACGCCGTCCTTGCGGTGGGCGGGGTCGAGGTTCCTGGCCCCGCTCCCTATGCCGCGGAAGACCGCGCCGACGGCGTGCGCCAGGCCCAGCCAGAGGGCGCGGACGAGCCGGTAGACGCCCCCGGTGGGACTGGGGGCCGGTTTGGGTGCGGACTTCTTGGCCGCGGCTTTCCGGACGGGCGCCTTCTTCGCCGGGACCCTCTTGGCGGCGGCCTTCTTCGCCGGAGCCTTCGCGGGAGCGACCGCCTTCTTGGCGGGCTGCTTCTTGGCTGCGGAGGGACGTGAGGCCATGGTGTGAGGTTACCGGGGGAGACGGCAGGGGACACGTGTGACCGCTGCTTCACCCGTTCGTGTCGCTCGTGGAGGGGCGCGGAACTGACGCGCGCCCCCGCGCGGCTGACACCCGCTCACGCACAACTGCGGCACGGCCCGTGCCCGTTCCGGCTCAGGTCTGCGACGCCACGGAGGGCGGGCCGCTTCCGGTGCCGGGCTCCAGCGCGTCCAGCGCCCGACGCAGACCGGTGAGTTTGCGCTCCAGATGCGCCGCCGTGGCCACCGCCGCCGCGTCCGCCGACTCGTCGTCGAGCTGCTTGGACAGGGCCTCGGCCTGCTCCTCGACGGCCGCGAGCCGCGCGGACAGCTCGGCCAGCAGACCGGCCGACTCCTTGGCGCCACCGTCCGCCGCCTTGCCCGCGCCGCCCTCCAACTGGAGCCGCAACAGGGCCGCCTGCTCCCGCAGCTGGCAGTTCTTCATGTACAGCTCGACGAACACGGAGACCTTCGCGCGCAGCACCCACGGGTCGAACGGCTTGGAGATGTAGTCCACCGCCCCCGCCGCGTATCCGCGGAAGGTGTGGTGCGGGCCGTGGTTGATCGCCGTGAGGAAGATGATCGGGATGTCCCGGGTCCGCTCCCGCCGCTTGATGTGCGCGGCCGTCTCGAAGCCGTCCATTCCCGGCATCTGGACGTCCAGCAGAATGACCGCGAAGTCGTCCGTCAGCAGTGCCTTGAGCGCCTCTTCCCCGGACGATGCCCGCACCAGCGTCTGATCGAGCGCCGAGAGGATCGCCTCCAGCGCCAGCAGATTCTCCGGCCGGTCATCGACCAGGAGGATCTTGGCCTTCTGCACCATGGCCCGCCCTCCTCGCCCCGGCAGTGCACCGGGCGCCGCCCCTGGGGACGACTCCTTTGCGCCGCCCTTCCTTGTGCCGGTCATGGTAGCCGCACCCCGACCGTCGCCACACCCTGTCACCGTGATGTCACTGTGCACGTAGCAGGAACGCGGCGGAAGACCAGAAGGTTCCCCGGATCCCGCCCCTCTACACACCTCCGGACACCGTGAGTCAACAACTTCTCGCGTTTCCGCACGGTTCCCGTCACTCGGCACGCATCCACTGCTCCATCACCGCCAGCAGATGATCGGGGTCCACCGGCTTGGTGACGTAGTCGGACGCACCCGACTCGATCGCCTTCTCCCGGTCGCCCTTCATCGCCTTCGCGGTGAGCGCGATGATCGGCAGACCGGAGAACTGCGGCATCCGACGGATCGCCGTGGTCGTCGCGTACCCGTCCATCTCCGGCATCATGATGTCCATCAGGACGACCGCCACGTCCTCGTGCTGCTCCAGGACCTCGATGCCCTCACGGCCGTTCTCCGCGTACAGCACCGACAGCCCGTGCTGCTCCAGGACGCTCGTCAGCGCGAACACGTTACGGATGTCGTCGTCGACGATCAGCACCTTCTCGCCGCCGAACCGGATGCCCCGGGACGCCTGCGGCGCCGCCTCCTGCCGCACGGGCGCCCACTGCTCGGGCCGCCCGACCTGCGGCTCGCCCCCGGCCGCCGAGCGGCGCCGGCGCCGGAACAGCGCCGCCGGACCGTTCTGCGCGTCCTGGTACGACCGCACCTCGGCCGGCGTCTGGATCTGCTGCCCGGACAGCTCCGACCGCTCCCGCATCCCGCTCTCGGACGCCACCAGGTCACCGGCCTCCAGCTGGGGCACGAGCTGCTGGTAGCCCTGCGGCGGCAGCTCGCTCGGGTGCAGCGGCAGATACAGCGTGAACGTCGAGCCGCGCCCCGGCTCGCTCTGGGCGTAGATCTCACCGCCGAGCAGCTGCGCGATCTCCCGCGAGATCGACAGTCCCAGGCCCGTGCCGCCGTACTTGCGGCTCGTGGTCCCGTCGGCCTGCTTGAACGCCTCGAAGATCACCCGCATCTTGCTGGCCGCGATCCCGATGCCGGTGTCGGTCACCGAGAACGCGATCAGCGGCGCGTCCGCGTCCGCCAGCGAACCGGCCTCCAGCAACTGCTCCCGGATCGCCACCGGCACGTCCGTGCCGGCCGGCCGGATGACCAGCTCCACCGAGCCGGAGTCGGTGAACTTCACCGCGTTGGACAACAGGTTGCGCAGCACCTGGAGGAGCCGCTGCTCGTCCGTGTGCAGCGTGGCCGGCAGCTCCGGCGACACCCGCACGGACAGGTCCAGGCCCTTCTCCGCGGTGAGCGGCCGGAAGGTGGCCTCCACGTAGTCCACGAGCTGCACGAGCGCGATACGCGTCGGGGAGACGTCCATCTTGCCCGCCTCGACCTTCGACAGGTCGAGAATGTCGTTGATCAGCTGAAGCAGGTCGGAACCGGCCCCGTGGATCGTCTCGGCGAACTCGACCTGCTTCGGCGAGAGATTCCCCTCGGCGTTGTCGGCGAGCAGCTTGGCCAGGATCAGCAGCGAGTTCAGCGGCGTACGCAGCTCGTGCGACATGTTGGCGAGGAACTCGCTCTTGTAGCGCATCGACACCGCGAGCTGCTCGGCCCGCTCCTCCAGGACCTGCCGCGCCTCCTCGATCTCGGTGTTCTTCACCTCGATGTCCCGGTTCTGCCGGGCCAGCAACTCCGCCTTCTCCTCCAGTTCGGCGTTGGACGCCTGGAGGGCCTTCTGCCGCTGCTCCAACTCCGCCGACCGCTCACGCAGTTGCTCGGTCAGCTCCTGCGACTGCTTCAGCAGCTGCTCCGTCTTGGTGTTCACGGAGATGGTGTTGACACTGGTCGCGATCATCTCGGCGAGCTGGTTGAGGAAGTCCTTCTGGATCTGCGTGAACGGCGTGAAGGAGGCCAGCTCGATCACCCCGAGCACCTTGCCCTCGAACAGCACCGGCAGCACGATCACCTGCGCCGGAGGCGCCTCCCCGAGCCCCGAGGAGATCTTCAGATAGCCGCTCGGCGCGTTGGAGACGAGGATCGTCCGCTTCTCCTCGGCCGCCGTGCCCACCAGCGCCTCACCCGGCCGGAACGAGGTCGGCATCGACCCCATCGAGTAGCCGTACGAGCCCAGCATCCGCAGCTCGTAGTGCTCGTCGGCGCCGTCGGCCGTCGGCATCGCCAGGAAGAACGCGCCGTGCTGCGCGGCCACCAGCGGCGGCAGCTCGCTCATGATCAGCGAGGCCACGTCCTCCAGGTCGCGCCGGCCCTGCATCAACGCGGACACGCGGGCGAGGTTGCCCTTGAGCCAGTCCTGCTCCTTGTTGGCGATCGTGGTGTCGCGCAGGTTGGCGATCATCTTGTTGATGTAGTCCTGGAGCTCCTGGATCTCACCGGAGGCGTCCACGTCGATCTTCAGGTTCAGGTCGCCACGCGTCACCGCGGTCGCCACCCGCGCGATGGCCCGCACCTGCCGGGTCAGGTTCCCGGCCATCTCGTTCACCGACTCGGTGAGGTCGCGCCAGGTGCCGTCCACGTCACGCACGCGCGCCTGACCGCCGAGCTGCCCCTCGGTGCCCACCTCACGGGCGACCCGGGTGACCTCCTCGGCGAACGAGGACAGCTGGTCGACCATCGTGTTGATGGTCGTCTTCAGCTCCAGGATCTCCCCGCGCGCGTCGATGTCGATCTTCTTCGTCAGGTCGCCCTTGGCGATGGCCGTCGTGACCATGGCGATGTTGCGCACCTGACCGGTCAGGTTGGACGCCATGCCGTTCACCGAGTCGGTGAGGTCCTTCCACGTGCCCGCCACACCCGGCACGTGCGCCTGACCGCCCAGGATGCCGTCGGTGCCCACCTCACGGGCCACCTTGGTGACCTGCTCGGCGAACGAACTCAGCGTCCTCACCATGGTGTTGAAGGTGTCGGCGAGCTGCTGCACCTCGCCGCGCGCCTCGATGGTCACCTGCCGCGTCAGGTCGCCGTTGGCGACGGCCGCCGCGACCTGGGAGATGTTGCGCACCTGCATGGTCAGGTTCTTGGCCATCAGGTTGACGTTGCCGCTGAGGTCCTTCCAGATGCCGGTGACGCCCGGCACGTGCGCCTGACCGCCCAGGATGCCCTCGGTGCCCACCTCACGGGCCACCCGGGTCACCTGCTCGGCGAACGACGACAGCTGGTCCACCATCGTGTTGACGGTGGTGACGAGTTCGAGGATCTCGCCCTTGGCGTCGACGGTGATCTTCTTCGACAGGTCGCCCTTGGCGACCGCGGTCGTGACCTCGGCGATCTGGCGCACCTGGATGGTCAGGTTGTTCGCCATGAAGTTCACGGACTGGGTGAGGTCCTTCCAGGTGCCGGAGACACCCTGCACCTCGGCCTGTCCGCCGAGCTGCCCCTCCGTACCCACCTCACGGGCCACGCGAGTGACCTCCTGGGCGAACGACGACAGCTGGTCGACCATCGTGTTCAGGGTGTTCTTCAGCTCCAGGATCTCCCCGCGCGCGTCCACGGTGATCTTCTGGGACAGGTCACCACGGGCCACGGCGGTGGCGACCTGCGCGATGTTGCGCACCTGAGCGGTGAGGTTGCCGGCCATGCCGTTCACCGAGTCCGTCAGGTCACGCCACACACCGGCGACGCCCGGCACCTGTGCCTGTCCGCCGAGCTGCCCGGCGGTGCCCACCTCGCGCGCCACCCGGGTCACCTGGTCGGCGAACGCGGAGAGCTGGTCGACCATCGTGTTGATGGTGTTCTTCAGCTCGAGGATCTCCCCGCGGGCGTCGACGTCGATCTTCTGCGACAGGTCGCCCCGGGCCACGGCCGTCGTCACCTGCGCGATGTTGCGCACCTGCGACGTCAGGTTCCCCGCCATCGAGTTGACGGAGTCGGTGAGCTCCTTCCACGTGCCGGACACGCCGTCCACGCGGGCCTGCCCGCCGAGCCGGCCCTCCGTGCCCACGTCCCGCGCCATCCGCGTCACCTGGTCGGCGAACGACGACAGCTGGTCCACCATCGTGTTCACGGTGTTCTTCAGCTGGGCCATCTCACCGGACACGTCCACGGTGACCTTCTGCGACAGGTCGCCGTTGGCCACCGCCGTCGTGACCTGGGCGATGTTCCTCACCTGTCCGGTGAGATTCCGGAACGCCGTGTTGACGGAGTCCGTCAGGTCCTTCCACGTCCCGGCCGCGCCCGACACCTGCGCCTGACCGCCCAGCTCACCCTCGACACCGATCTCGCGCGCCACACGCGTGACCTCGGCACCGAAGGCCGACAGCTGGTCGACCATCCCGTTGACGGTGTTCTTCAGCTCCAGCATCTCGCCGGCCACGTCCACGG
Source organism: Streptomyces sp. NPDC088766 (assembly GCF_044750845.1). NCBI lineage: Bacteria > Bacillati > Actinomycetota > Actinomycetes > Kitasatosporales > Streptomycetaceae > Streptomyces > Streptomyces sp. NPDC088766. Next base: position 168,019 of record NZ_JBIVKQ010000017.1, read on the forward strand.
TGACCTTCTGCGACAGGTCGCCGTTGGCCACCGCCGTCGTGACCGCGGCGATGTCCCGCACCTGCGTCGTGAGGTTGCGGAACACGGTGTTGACCGAGTCGGTGAGGTCCTTCCACGTCCCGGCCGCGCCCGGCACGTTCGCCTGACCGCCCAGCTGTCCAGCGGCACCGACCTCGTTGGCGACGCGGGTGACCTCGTCCGCGAAGATCCGCAGCGTCTCCGTCATCTGGTTGATCGTCTCGGCGAGCTGCGCGACCTCACCGCGCGCCGGCACCGTCACCTTGCGCGACAGATCGCCGTTGGCGACCGCCGTGGTGACCTCCGCGATCCCGCGCACCTGGGCCGTGAGGTTGCCGGCCATGGTGTTCACGGAATCGGTGAGTTCTTTCCACACACCGTCGACGCCGGACACCCGCGCCTGGCCGCCCAGGATGCCCTCGGTGCCCACCTCCCGGGCCACCCGGGTCACCTCGGACGAGAACGCCGAGAGCTGGTCCACCATCGTGTTGACGGTGTTCTTCAGCTCCAGCATCTCGCCCTCGACGTGCACGGTGACCTTCCGCGACAGGTCGCCCTTGGCCACCGCCGTCGTCACCAGCGCGATGTCGCGCACCTGGGCCGTCAGCCGCTCGGCCATCGTGTTGACGGACTCCGTCAGGTCCTTCCAGGAACCCGACATGCCGCGCACCTGGGCCTGCCCGCCCAGCTTGCCCTCGGTGCCCACCTCACTGGCCACGCGCGTGACCTCGTCGGTGAACGTCGACAGCTGGTCGACCAGGTTGTTGACGGTCCGCCCGACCTTCAGGAACTCCCCGCGCAGCGGATGTCCCGCCCCCTCCGGGGTGTGCGTGCGCAGCTCCATCCGCGGCGACAGGTCGCCCTCGGCGACCGCCGACAGCACCCGCCCGACCTCGGAGACCGGCCGCACGAGGTCGTCGACCAGCGCGTTCGAGTTGTCGATGGCGGCCGCCCAGGAACCCTCGCAGGCCCCCGTCTCCAGCCGCTCGGTGAGCTTTCCCTCACGCCCGACCATGCGCCGTACGCGCGACAGCTCACCCGTGAGGTGCAGATTGCGGTCGGCCACCTCGTTGAAGACGGCCGCGATCTCCGACATCACGCCGTCGCCGGGCACCGTGAGCCGCTTGCGGAAGTTGCCCTCCCGCATCGAGACCAGGGCGGCCAGCAGCCGGTTCAGGGCCGCGGTGTCCACCGTCGTGGTCCCGCCTCGGGGTGATCGCTGCCCGCTCAGGGTCTGTCCGCCTTTCGCGCGCGCCTTCGTGCCCCGCGTCGCTGCGCCAGACTCCACGTTGTCCCTCCCGGAGGGGTCGACCGTCGTACTGCCGATGTAATCAGGCAGGCCCAAGGGGCTGCTGCCCGGCGAACACACAAGACACCCAGTCTGCCGGACCTTCACAAGAAGCCTGCCCAGTGTTTCACCCCCGCCGAACCCGGCCATAACAGTTCGGCAGCTTTCGCACACCGTCCGCACACCCTGAGGTGGAAACACAACTGACCGGCATCCGCGGGGACGGGGAAGGTAAGTAACCTTGCATGCGGCTGTCCAGCCACGCCGGTCCGTCCGGTCTGGGCGGTGGCACGAGCACGAGCGGGCATCGGAGGGGCGGCCGCACACATGACCACCGGACTGATCCCGGGGGGACAGCCCCCGGACCCCCGGCCGACGAGCGCGCTTCCGCCCCAGCAGCGACGCGAGCAGGACGGCCGGGAACACGCCAAGCACGTCGACGACCGGCCGAGGAGTTCTGTGATCACCGCGCGCGCGGCTGCCAGTTTCGAGCCCGTCGGGCGATCCGTCGCGACCGCCCGCGGATTCGTCCGCGACACCCTCCAGGGCTGGGGCTTCGCCGACATCATCGACGACGCCGTCGTCCTGACGAGCGAACTGGTGACGAACGCGGTCGTCCACGCGGGAACCCACGCGGACCTGCTGTGCCTGCGCCACGAGGACGCCGTCCGCATCGAGGTCGCCGACCGCTACCCCGAGCGCGAGATTCCGCTCCAGGGTTCCCCGGCCACCATGGGCAGCCCCGACCGCGAGGGCGGCCGCGGCCTCCAGCTGTGCGCGGCCATCGCCGCCCGCTGGGGCGTCGACTACACGCCCACCCACAAGACCGTCTGGTTCCAGCTCGACCTGCCCGACCGCCCGGTGGGGACCCGCTCGGCGGGCCCGGCCCTGCCCGCCGACCTGCTGCCGCTCGCCGACAGCCGGGTCCGCGTCGCAGTGGTCCAGATCGACCGCACCGGCGCCATCTCGGCCTGGAACGAGGACGCCGAGGAACTCTTCGGCTACCCCGCCGACCAGGTCGTCGGCAAGCCCCTCACCGACCTCGCGGCCTGGCCGCACACCCCCGGCACCAGCACCGGCATCGTCGAGGCCCTCCGGCTCTCCCGCTGGGAGGGCAGCTACGGCATCCGCGGCGCCGACGGCCGCGTGATCCCGGTCTACGCCTCCCACCTGCGCGTCCGCGACACCGACGGCGACCCCTCCACGGTCTGCCTCCTCGTCCGCGATCACGAACGCGCCGTCCTGCAGTCCCCGACGCGCGTTCCCGCCACCGACACCGGCCCCGCGGACGGCCAGAGCACGGACCCGTTCGAGGTCTTCATCGGCTCCCCCGCCCCCGACGACCTCGACGGGCTCCTCCAGCGCACGGTGGAACGCGCCCGCGACATGCTCGACGGCGACTCCGCCTTCCTCCTGCTCGCGACCGACGACGAGACGGAGCTGGAGGTCCGCGCCTCCACGGGCCTGCCCTCCGCCCGCCAGCGCTTCGCCCGCGTCCCCGTCGAGGCCGGACCCGGCCGGTACGGCTCCGCCCGCATGCCGGCCGTCCACGAGGACCTCCTCGCCGTCCCCGGCGCGGTCCCCCTCCTCAACGGCACCGGCATGCGCTCGGTCGTCACGGTCCCCCTGAAGGTCGAAGGCCGCCTCACCGGCTCCCTGGGCGTCGCGGCCGAGGGCCCCGGCCGCTACTCCAACGAGGAGGCCCTGCGCCTGCAGTTCGCCGCGGACCGCATCGCGCTGGCCGTCGAGTCGGCCCGCCTGGGCGAGCTGGAGCGGCTGCGCCGCGGCTCCCTCAGTTTCCTCGTGGAGGCCTCCGACCTGCTGGCCGGCACCCTCGACCGCGACCAGACCCTGGCCCTGATGGCGCAGATGACGGTCCCGACGCTGGCCACCTGGTGCGCGGTCTACACGATCGCCGACCAGGCCTCCGAGCCGTATCTGTCGTACGTCCTGCACGAGGACGAGGAACTCATCGACGGCATCAAGTCGCTGCTCTCGAAGATCGCCCCGCCGGACCCGGTGCCCACTCCGGGCGCCCGCGTCTGGTCGGCCCCAGGCGAGGCGGCGCACGACGCGGCCCTGCGCAGTTCGATGCGCAGCCTCGGTCTGACCGGCGGACCGACCCACCAGGTGTCCTCGGGCATCGGCCCCACCCTGGCCACCGCCTCCGCGGTGGGCGGCGAGACCGTCGTCCTCCCTCTGGTCGCCCGCAACCGCGTCATCGGCATGCTGACCCTGGGCAAGCCGACCGACGAGCACTTCCGCCAGGAGATCCTGGAGCTGGCCGAGGACCTCAGCCGCAGAGCGGCACTCGCCCTCGACAACGCCCGCCTCTACTCCGAGCGCACGGCGATCAGCCAGTCGCTCCAGCGCAGCCTCCTGCCCCCGGAACTCCCCGACATCGACGGCGTTGAGGTAGAGGTCATCTACCGCGCGGCCGGCGAGGGCAACGAGGTCGGCGGCGACTTCTACGACCTCTTCCCGATCAGCGACGGAGCCTACGGCTTCGCCATCGGCGACGTCTGCGGCACCGGCCCGCACGCGGCCGCGGTGACCGGCCTCGCCCGCCACGCCCTCCGCCTGCTGGCGAGGGAGGGCCTCAGCGGCCCGGCGGTCCTGGAGCGCCTCAACTCCGCGATCCTCGACGAGGGTGCCCGCAGCCGCTTCCTGACCCTCCTCTACGGCGAGATGCGCCCGCAGGCCGACGGCAGCGCGGAGCTGAAGGTGGTCTGCGCCGGCCACCCCCTTCCCCTCCGCCTGCGCCAGGACGGCACGGTCGAGCCGGCGGCCGAACCCCAGCCGCTCCTCGGCGTCATGGAGGACCTGGAGCTGTACGAGGAGACGATCACCCTCGATCCCGGCGACGTCCTGCTCTGTGTCACCGACGGCGTCACCGAGCGCCGTGAGGGCACCCGCATGCTGGGCGACGACGGTCTCGCCGACGTGCTCACCACCTGCACGGGTCTGACGGCGGGCGCGGTCGCGGCCCGCATCATGCGCGCGGTCGAGCGTTTCGCTTCGGACGCCCCGTCCGACGACATGGCCATCCTCGCGATGCGCGTGGCGTGAGGAAGGACCGGGAACGAAAGAATCCCCCCGCCCGGAAGGGCGAGGGGATTTCTCTTTCGCGGAGCCCCCTAACGGAATCGAACCGTTGACCTTCTCCTTACCATGGAGACGCTCTGCCGACTGAGCTAAGGGGGCCAGTCACTTGTCGGGGTTTCCCCCGCGGCAACGGAATAGATCATACCCCGAACGGAGCCGTGTTCCCAAACTCGCTCAGAAGGCGGGTTGAAGCAGTCCCCCGAAACTCGCTCAGAAGGCGGGTTGAAGCAGTCCCCCGAGCGCGTTGCACGCGGACACGATCCGCTGCATGTCCCGCTTCGTCAGCGAGGCGTCGACCGGCAGCGCCAGCGTCTCGTCGGCAGCCAGCTCGGTCTGCGGCAACGACACGTGACGCCGGAGGCCGGACAGCCGGTGCAGCGGGGTCCTCACCGGAACCCGGCAGTCAACTCCCCTGGCCCGCAGGGCCCGTGCGAACGCGTCCCGGTCGGGCCGCCCGTTCCCCGGCACCCGCACCACGTACTGCTGGTAGGTGTGCCCGTCCCCGCCGTCGGGTGTCCGTACCCCGCGCAACCGCGCGTCGAGATACGCGGCCCGCTCCCGTCGCTGCGCCACCTCGTCGTACGGCGCGTCGGGCTCCGCCTGCTCCAGCACCAGCAGTCCGTACCGCTGCCCCACCTCGCGCAGCCGCACGACGTCGGCCGGCCGGCCGAACCGGTGTACGGCAACGACGGCCGCCGTCCGCGGAGTTATGGCCGCTTCGACGGCAAGGGTGTCCAGGCAGTAGGTGACCGGGTCCACGTCGGCGAAGGCGGGAAGCGCGCCGGACCGGACGACCGCTTCGGCCACTTCGACGTTCCCGAACGCCGGCACGACGACCTCGTCACCGGCTCCGACACCTGCGGCCCTGAGCATTGCGGCAGTACCCATGCCGTGGATGCTGGGCGCGGGACATGAACGTCAAGTGACGGAGAACAAAAAAGGGTTGGGCCCTGAACCGAAGTTCAGGGCCCAACCCTTTGAATGATTGTTCGGCGGCGTCCTACTCTCCCACAGGGTCCCCCCTGCAGTACCATCGGCGCTGTGAGGCTTAGCTTCCGGGTTCGGAATGTGACC
>NZ_JBIVKQ010000018.1:0-165766 GCF_044750845.1 Streptomyces sp. NPDC088766
TGCAGCACGGTCGAGCCGGTGGTGGCGGGGTAGGCGCTGCGGGCGCGGTGGAGGTAGGTGGCCAGGGCGTGGTGGTCGATGACCACACCCTTGGGGCGTCCGGTGGAGCCGGAGGTGTAGATCATGTAGGCGGCGTGGCGGACCGACCAGGCCGTCCGCCGCTCGGTGTCGGTGACCTCCGCATCCGGCAGTCCTGCATAGGCGCCGTGCGGCACGGGTTCGGTGAGGGTGAGGGCGGGGGCCGCGTCGCTGAGGATGTGGGTGATGCGCTCCTCGGGGTAGTCGGGGTCGACGGGCAGGTAGGCCGCTCCCGTCTTCAGTACCGCCAGCAGGGTGACGACGGCGTCGAGTGAGCGGGGCAGCACCACGGCGACGAACTGCTCGGCGCGTATGCCCTGGCCGATCAGGTGGCGGGCCAGCTGGTTGGCGCGGCCGTTCAGCTCGCGGTACGTCAGGCTCTGCCCGTCACCGGCCAGCGCCACCGCATCCGGTGTGCGTGCGGCCTGCCGGGCGACGAGCTCGTGCACGGGGACGTCCGGCAGCTCGGTCGCCGTGCCGTTCCACTCCACCAGCACCCGCTCGCGCACCGCTGGTTCCAGTGTGTCGAGGCGGCCGACGGGCAGGTCGCCGTCGGAGACGAGCGCCTCCAGCACCCGCAGCATGCGGTCGGCCAGCGACCGGGCCAGGGTCTCGTCGCAGACGTCGGCCCGGTGGTCGAGCCGCAGGTGCAGGGCCGCGTCCCTCGTGTGTGCCACCAGGTTGGCGACGAAGTCGGTGTGCTCCACGGCCTGGAACCCGGCGACGCGCAGACCGTCGAGGTCGGGGCTCGTCGCCTCGGCGCTGACCGGGTAGTTCTGGAACACCATTGCGGTGTCGAAGAGGTGGGGGTGTCCGGCCCAGGCCTGGATGTCGGCGAGGCCGGGCCACTGGTGGTCCAGGAGAGCGGTCTGTTCGTTCTGCAGGCGGCGGAAGAGGCCGGTGAGGGTTTCGGCGGGGTCCAGGCGCAGGCGGACCGGGAGGGTGTTGATGAACAGGCCGACCATGTGCTCGACGCCGGTGAGCTCGGGCGGGCGGCCGGAGACGGTGGCGCCGAAGACGACGTCGTCGCGGCCGGTGGCCTGGGCCAGGGCGAGGGCCCAGGCCCCTTGGACGACGGTGTTCATGGTCACGCCCCGCGACCTCGCCCACGCCGCCAGCGACTCGGTGGCCGACGGGTCCAGGCCGAACGCGACACTCAGCGGGGCTGCTTCGACCGCGCCGGCGCCGGGTGCGAGCAGGCAGGCCTCCTCCAGGCCGGACAGGGAGTGCCGCCAGGCGTCCCGGGCGGCGTCCCGGTCACGGGTGCCCAGCCAGGCCAGGTAGTCCCCGTAGGGACGCACGCGGGGCAGTGAGGAGGCGTCGCCCGCCGCCGCGTACAGCGTCGTCAGCTCCTGCCACAGCAGCGGCAGGGACCAGCCGTCGAGCAGGATGTGATGGTTGGTCATCACCAGCCGGACGTGGTCGGGCGACAGCCGCAGCGCGGTGAAGCGCAGCAGCGGCGGGCGGCCCAGGTCGAAGCGGCGGTCGCGGTCCTCGGCGGCCAGCCGGGCCGCCTCACGCTGCCGCTCCTCCGCCGGCAGGCCGCTCAGGTCCGCCTCACGCCAGTCGGGCTCGGCGTCGGCGGGGATCGCCTGCACCCATTCGCCCGAGGTGGTCTGGCGGAAGCCGGCCCGCAGGTTGGGGTGGCGGCGCAGCAGCGCGTGGACCGCCGTGCGCATGCGGGCGGCGTCGAAGGCGCCTTCGAGGTCGAAGGAGATCTGGCCGACGTAGACGTCGCGCGCCTCCTGGTCGTACAGGCTGAGGAAGAGGAAGCCCTCCTGGAGCGGGGTCGACGGGAGGACGTCCTGCAAGCCGGGTACGGCGCGCTCCAGCAGTTCGACCTCGTCCTGGCGCAGGCCGGGGTGGGCGAGGTCCGACGGGGTCAGTCCGGCGGCACCGGGCCGTTCGGACTCGGCGACCAGGTCGCGCAGGGCCCGGAACCAGGCGTCGGCGAGACGCCGGGCGTCCTCCGCGGTGACCAGGGAGGGCGCGTACGTCCAGGTCGCCCGCAGGCGAGTGCCCGAACCGGTGTCCAGTGCGACGGCGTTGAGGTCGACGGGGTGGGCCAGGGGCATGGCGCCGTCGATGCCGGCGACGTCGCCCCCGGCGATGGCCCAGGATGCACCGGTGCCGTCGTCCTGGCCGAGCCGCCCGAGGTAGTTGAAACCGAACTGCGGCTCGGGCAGCGCGGCCAGCGCCTGCTGAGTGCGGGCGTTGAGACGGCGCAGCAGACCGTAGCCGAGGCCGTCGCCGGGTACCGCGCGCAGCTGCTCCTTGACCGTCTTCAGCGCCCGGAACATCGGGGCGGTGGTGCCCTCGGCGCGGCGGGCGGCGAGCCGTACGGGGTACAGGGCGGTGAACCAGCCGGCGGTGCGGCTCAGTTCGCTGCCGGGCACGGCGTCCTCGTGGCGGCCGTGGCTCTCCAGGTCGACGACGACCGGGGCGTCCGGGTCGTCACCGCGGCCGCGCCGCCACTCGGCGACCGCCACCGCGAACGCGCTCAGCAGCACGTCGTTGACCGAGGCCCGGCACAACCCGGGGACCCGGGTGAGGAGTGCGCGGGTGGTGTCCGCGTCCAGCTCCGCGGTGATCTCGCCGGCCACCGCGTGCAGGTCGCGGGCACGGTCCAGGCGCGGGGTGTGCGGGGCGTCGCCGAGCACCGACCGCCAGTGATCCAGCTCGGCCTCGGTGCGCGGGTGTTCGGCCAGCTCCGCGAGCGCGCGCGCCCACTGCCGCCAGGGCGTGCCCACCGGGGCGAGGGCGCCGCCCTCGTACGCCGTGACCAGGTCGGGGACGAGGATGCGCCAGCTGACGCCGTCGACGACCAGGTGGTTGGCCACCAGGACGAGCAGTCCTTCGCTGCCGGGGCCGCGGTCGAACCAGACCGCCTGGAGCATCCGGCCGTCCGCCGGGGCCAGCCGGGCCCGTGCCGCGCGGGCCTGTTCCGTGACCGCCGCGTCCAGCGCCGGCGCGTCCAGGCCGGAGGCGTCGACGCGGGTCAGGCAGTCGGCGCCGGTGACGGAGCCGGGTTCGGGGACGGTGACCGTCCAGTCCTCGGTGACCCGCAGGCGCAGGGTGTCATGGTGGTCGAGGAGGATGCCCAGCGCGGCCTCCAGGGCGTCGCCGTCCAGGCCCGCCGGGGCCGTGAGGACGATCGACTGGTTGAACGGGGCGGCGTCCGAGCCGAGTTCGGCGAACCAGCGCATCATCGGGGTCACGGGCGCCGCACCCCACGGCGTACCGGAGACGGCCGCCGGGCCGTTGCCGTCCGCCGGGGTGCCGGTGGCGGACTCGGCGAGCAGGGCCGGCGTCTGATGCTCGAAGACGTCGCGGACCGACAGCGCCAGGCCGGCCGTGCGGGCCCTGCCGATCAACTGGATGGACAGGATGCTGTCGCCGCCCAGGTCGAAGAAGCCGTCGTCGGCGCCCACCTCCGCCACGCCGAGGGTCTGCGCGAACAGGTCGCACAGCAGTCGTTCGCGCGGCGTGGCCGGGCGGCGGCCGGAGCGCTGCGCGGTGTGGTCGGGCGCGGGCAGCGCCTTGCGGTCCAGCTTGCCGTTGATGGTCAGCGGCAGCGCGTCGAGCATGACGAACGCCGTCGGGATCATGTGGTCGGGCAGTGTCTCGCGCAGTGCGGCGCGCAGCCGGGCCGCGTCCGGGGTGTGACCCGGCTCCGGGACGACGTAGGCCACGAGCCGCCGGTCGCCCGGCCGGTCCTCCCGGACGATCACGGCGGCCCGGACGAGCTCCGCGCGTTCGGTCAGGACCGCCTCGATCTCGGTCGGTTCGATGCGCAGTCCGCGGATCTTGACCTGGTCGTCGGCCCGGCCGAGGTACTCCAGTTCGCCGTGCGGCAGCCAGCGCACCAGGTCACCGGTGCGGTACAGCCGGGAGCCCGGGGCGCCGAACGGGGCGGCGACGAAGCGTTCGGCGGTGAGCGCGGCCCGGCCGTGGTAGCCGCGGGCCAGGTGCGGGCCGGCCGCGTACAGCTCGCCGGGCACACCCGGCGGGACCGGGCGCAGCGAGCCGTCCAGGACGTAGACGGCGGTGCCCGCGACGGGGGAGCCGATCGGCGGGGTGACGGCGCCGGACAGCGGGCGGCTCATCGTGGAGCAGACCGTGGTCTCGGTGGGGCCGTAGGAGTTGAGCATGGTGCGGCCCGCGGACCAGCGCTCCACGAGCTCCGGCGGGGTGGTCTCGGCACCGACCACGAGGGTCGTGCCGGCAGGCAGCGAACCCTCGGCCATCAGGCCCAGGACGCCGGGCGTCAGGCTCAGATGGGTCGCGGCGTGGCGCGTCGCCAGTGCGGCCAGCTCCGGCCCGGGCGTGATGTCCTGCGGGGCCACGACCAGGGTGGCGCCGGTGAGCAGGCCCATCGCCAGTTCCCAGAACGCGGCGTCGAAGCCGGGGGAGAGGTGCTGCAGGATCCTGCTGCCCGGCCCGGCCTGGCAGTCGCGGACGAAGATGTCGAGCAGGCCCGGCAGTCCGGTGTGGGTGACGACGACGCCCTTGGGGCGGCCCGTGGTGCCCGAGGTGTAGATCATGTACGCCGGGTGCTCGGGCCGCAGCGGCACCGGTCGCTCGGCGTCGGTGACGTCGTGCGCGGGCAGCCGGTCCAGGACGTCGGCGGTTGCCGGGTCGTCCAGCAGCAGCCGCGGCTCGGGCCCGTCGGGCAGGTTCCCGGCGACGTCGGCGGAGGTCACCACGACGACCGGTGCGGCGTCGGCGAGGACGTGGGCGACGCGTTCGGCCGGGTAGGCCGGGTCGACGGGCAGATAGGCGGCGCCCGCCTTGAAGGCGGCGAGGGCGGCGACGACCAGGTCGGCGCCGCGCGGCAGGGCGGCGGCGACGAACCGCTCCGGTCCGGCGCCCAGGCGCAGCAGCCGGCGGGCCAGCCGGTTGGCGCGCGTGTTGAGCCCGGCGTAGTCGAGCACCTGCCCGGCGAACTCGACGGCGGGCCGCTCCGGCGCCTCGGCGGCGTGCCGTTCCACGTAGGCGGCGAAGGTGAGGGTCTCGGCGGGCCGGGGCGTGTCGTTCCACTCGGTCAGCACCTTTTGGCGCTCCGCCTCGCCGAGCAGGTCGACGTCCCCGATGCGCCGGTCGGGTGCGGTGACGAGCGCGGTGAGCAGGCGCAGGAACCGGTCGGCCAGGGCCCGGACGGTGTCCTCGTCGAAGAGGTCGGCGCTGTACTCGGCGGCGCCCACGAGACCGGCCGGGGCTCCGTCGGTGTCCCGGTGCTCGGCGAGTTCCAGCGCGAGGTCCAGCTTGGCGACGCCCGTCCAGACCGTCAGCGGGGTGGCCCCGAGGCCGGTCGCCGCCAGGGCGCCCAGCGCGTCCTGCTGGGTGGTGTCGAGGCTCAGCAGCACCTGGAAGAGCGGGTTGTGCGACAGCGACCTGGCCGGGGAGAGCACGTCCACCAGGTGCTCGAAGGGGAGGTCCTGGTGGGCGTAGGCGGTCAGGTCGGTCTCCCGGACCCGGTCCAGGAGTTCGCGGAAGGTCGGGTCGCCGCCGGTGTCCGTGCGCAGCACCAGGGTGTTCACGAAGAAGCCGACGAGCTGGTCGACGGCGTCGTCGGCGCGGCCCGCCACGGGCGTGCCGACCGGGATGTCGTCACCGGCGCCCATCCGGGACAGCAGCGCGGCGAGAGCAGCCTGCACCACCATGAACAGAGTGGCCCGGGACTCCGCGGCGAGGGCGACGGCGGCGCGGTGGACCTCCGGCGGCACGGCCAGCGGCACGCGCCCGCCGCGATGCGAGGCGACGGCCGGCCGGGGCCGGTCGGCGGGCAGTTCGAGGTGTTCGGGCAGCCCGTCCAGGGCCTGCCGCCAGTGCGCGAGCTGACGGCCGGCGAGGGACGTCACGTCCCGCGCGTCGCCGAGCGTGGCGCGCTGCCACAGCGCGAAGTCGGCGTACTGGGCGGGCAGCGGTGCCCAGGCGGGCGCCTCGCCGTCGGTCCGCGCGGTGTAGGCGGTGGCCAGGTCGCGCATCAGGGGACCCAGGGACCAGCCGTCACCCGCGATGTGATGGATCATCAGCAGCAGGACGTGCTCGGCCGGGTCCACCCGGAACAGCTCGGCGCGGACGGGCAGGTCGCGCTCCAGGTCGAAGCAGTGCCGGGCGGCCCGTTCCAGCCGGGCGTCCACCTCGTCCGCGGCGGTGTCCACGACCGGCAGCGGGAAGCGGACGCCGGCGGGGTCCAGCACGATCTGCCGGGCCCCCGGCTCTTCCTGCGCGAAGACCGTGCGCAGGCTCTCGTGCCGTGTGACGACGTCGGCGAAGGCGGCCCGCAGCGCCTCGGTGTCGAGCGCGCCGGTCAGCCGGAGCGCGCCGGTGATGTTGTACGTCGGCGCGGGACCGTCGAGCTGGTGCAGGAACCACAGCCGCTGCTGGGCGTACGACAGCGGCAGCCGGTCCGGGCGCGGCCCCGCCGTCAGCGGCTCCCGGGTGTGCTCGGCGTCGTGCAGGGCGGCCGACAGACCGGCCACCGTGGGAGTGTCGAACAGCTGCCGCACCGACAGCTCCGCACCGAGCGCGGCGCGGATCCGGGCGGCGAGCCGGGTGGCGAGCAGGGAGTGGCCGCCCAGATCGAAGAAGCTGTCGTCGACGGTGACCCGGGGCACCGCGAGGACCTCGGCGAACAGCGTGCACAGCATCTCCTCGCGCGGCCCGCGAGGAGCGCGGCCGGCGGCGGTCGCCGCGTAGGCGGGTGCGGGCAGCGCCCGGGTGTCCAGCTTGCCGTTGGGGGTCAGCGGCAGCGCGTCGAGGGCGACGAACGCGGACGGCAGCATGTGCTCCGGCAGCCGGGCGGCGGCGTGGTCGGGCAACGTCCGGTCGGGCAGGGGACCGTCGGTGACCACGTAGGCGACCAGGCGTCGGTCTCCGGGGGTGTCCTCGCGCAGCCGCACGGCCACGTCCCGCACGGTGGGGTGGGCCGCGAGCACGGCCTCGATCTCGCCGGGCTCGATGCGGAAGCCGCGGATCTTGACCTGGTGGTCGGCGCGCCCGAGGTAGTCGAGGCCGCCGTCGGCGCGGCGCCGGGCCAGGTCGCCCGTGCGGTACATACGGGCACCCGCCTCGCCGAACAGCGCGGCGTGCGGGTCGGCGGGGAACCGGTCCGCGGTCAGCCCCGGCCGGCCCAGATAGCCCTGGGCGAGACCGGCCCCGGCGACGTACATCTCACCGGTGACACCGGGCGGCGCGGGCCGCAGCCGGGAGTCCAGGACGTACACGCGCAGGTCGGGGATGTTGACGCCGACGGTGCTCGCCGACGCGACGGCGGCGGTGACGCGGTCCAGCGGGAAGTGGGAGACGTGCACGGTGGTCTCGGTGATGCCGTACATGTTGACCAGCACCGGGGCGTCGTCGGCGTGCCGCTCGTACCAGTCGCCCAGCCGTGACAGGTCCAGCGCCTCTCCGCCGAAGACCACGTACCGCAGGGCGAGTTGCGCGGACCGTTCCCGGTCGGCGGCGGCCAGCTGGTGGAAGGCCGACGGGGTCTGGTTGAGCACCGTGACCCGCTCGCGCTCCAGCAGCGCCAGGAACGCGGCCGGGTCCCGGCTCACGCCGTGCGGGACGACGACGAGCCTGCCGCCGTGCAGCAGGGCGCCCCACAGCTCCCAGACGGAGAAGTCGAATGCGTACGAGTGGAACAGGGTCCACACGTCCCGCTCGTCGAAGCCGAACCAGTGGTCGGTGGCGGAGAACAGCCGCACGACGTTGCGGTGCGGCACGGCCACGCCCTTGGGACGGCCGGTGGAGCCCGACGTGTAGATGACGTACGCGATGTCCTGCCCGTCGAGCGGCCGGGTCCGCTCGCCCGGCGCGAGGTCGTCCGCGGGCCGGCCGTCCGCCTCCCCCGCGCCCATGACAAGCGTCGGCACCTCGTGCGCGGGCAGCCGGGCCGCAGCCTCCTCGGTGGTCAGCAGGACCGCGGGAGCCGAGTCGGACAGCGCGTGCGCCAGCCGTTCGGCCGGGTAGCCCGGGTCGAGCGGCACGTAGGCGGCGCCGGACTTGACCACCGCGAGCAGGGCGACGACCAGCTCCAGCGAGCGCGGCAGGGCCAGCGCGACCAGGTCACCGGGGCCGGTACCGCGCTCCGCGAGCAGCCGGGCGAGCCGGTTGGCGCGGGCGTTGAGCTCGGCGTACGTCAGCGTGGTGTCCTCGTAGGTGACCGCCGGGCGGTGCGCGTGCCGGGCCGCCTGCCGCTCGAACAGCTCCGGCAGCGTCGCCCGCGGCGCGGGGACGGCGACGGGGGAGCGGTTGGCGTCCACCAGCAGGGTCCGCTGCTCGCCCGCCACCAGTACGTCCAGGTCGGCCAGCCGCCGGTCCGGGTCCGCGACGGCCTGGGCCAGCAGGCCCAGCAAACGCTCGGCCAGGGCGCGGGCGGTCGGGGCGTCGAAGAGCCCGGTGCTGAACTCCACGGCGAGGTCGATGCCCGCGGCGGCGCCGTCGGCGTCCCGGCGCTCGTCGAAGGCGAACGCCAGGTCGAACTTGCTCAGACCCGTGTGCACGGGCATCAGCTCGGCGCGCAGGCCGGGCAGCCGGCCCAGCTCGCCCAGGGCGTCCTGCTGGGTGGTGTCGAAGGTCAGCATGACCTGGAACAGCGGGTGGTGGCCGGCGCCGCGGTCGGGGTTGACCGCCTCGACCAGCCGCTCGAACGGCAGGTCCTGGTGAGCGTAGGCGGCCAGGTCGGTGTCGCGGACCCTGCCGAGCAGCGCGCGGAACGTCGGGTCGCCGCCGGTGTCGGTGCGCAGCACCAGCGTGTTGACGAAGAAGCCGACGAGGTTCTCCACGGCCGCGTCGGTGCGTCCGGCGATGGTCGAGCCGATCGGCACGTCCTCCCCGGCGCCGAGCCGGGTCAGCAGTGCGGCGAGCGCGGCCTGCAGCACCATGAACACACTGGTTCGGCTCTCCGCGGCCAGCCCGGCCAGCTCCTGGTGCAGGCCGGCGGGCACGCGCAGGTCCAGCCGGTCGCCGGAGTTGTCGCGGCGGGCCGGACGCGGCCGGTCGGCGGGCAGCTCCAGCCGCTCGGGCAGACCGGCCAGGACCTGCCGCCAGTGCGCCAGTTGCCGGCCGCCCTCGCTGTCGGGGTCCCCGTCGGCGCCCAGGAGTTCGTGCTGCCACAGGGTGTAGTCGGCATACTGCGCGGGCAGCGGCTCCCACGCGGGGGCCGTCCCCGCCAGCCGGGCGCGGTAGGCGGTGCCCAGGTCGCGGGCGAGGGGGGCCAGCGACCAGCCGTCGCCGGCGATGTGGTGCAGCACCAGCATCAGCACGTGCTCGTCCGGGGCGGTGCGCAGCAGGGCGGTGCGCAGCGGCAGGTCGCGGGCCAGGTCGAAGGGGGTGCGGGCGATCCGGGCGACGGCCGCGTCCAGGTGCCCGGCATCGGTGTCGGTGACCGGAAGACGGATCGCCGCGTCGGCCACGGGCAGGACGACCTGGTGGGGCCCGTGTTCGTCCTCGGCGCAGACGGTGCGCAGGCTCTCGTGGCGAGCCACCACGTCCCCGAGCGCCGCCCGCAGGGCCGCGGCGTCCACCGGGCCCGTCAGCCGCAGAGCGGCCGGGATGTTGTACAGCGGCGAGGGTCCCTCGTACTGGTGCAGGAACCACAGCCGTCGCTGGGCGAAGGACAACGGCAGCCGCTCCGGCCGCACCCGGGCCGTCACCGCCGTACGCGCCCGGCCCTCGCCGGCCACGGCGCGGGCCAGCGCCGCCACGGTCGGGGACTCGAACACCTGCCGGATCGGCACCTCGACGCCCAGGGCGGTGCGGATGCGGCTGATCAGCCGGGTGGCGAGCAGGGAGTGGCCGCCCAAGTCGAAGAAGCCGTCGTCGATGCCGACCGCCTCGACGCCGAGGACCTCGGCGAACAGCGCGCACAGCAGCTCCTCGCGCGGGGTGCGCGGGGCGCGCCCGCCGCCGCGCGCGGGCGCGTCCGGGACGGGCAGGGCCTTGCGGTCCAGCTTGCCGTTCGGGGTCACGGGCAGCTGCGGCAGCGTGACGAACGCCGAGGGCACCATGTAGTCGGGCAGCGCCGCGCGCAGCCGAGCGGCCAGTGTGTCCGCGTCGGCGGCGCTCTCGCCGGCCGGCACGGTGTAGGCGACCAGACGCTGGTCGCCGGGCCGGTCCTCGCGCAGCAGCACCGCGGCCCCGGCGACCTCGGGCTGCCGGGTCAGGGCGGCCTCGATCTCGCCGGGTTCGATGCGGAAGCCGCGCAGCTTGACCTGCTGATCGGCGCGGCCCAGGTAGTCCAGGCTGCCGTCCGGGTTCCAGCGCGCCAGGTCGCCGGTGCGGTACATGCGGCTGCCCGGCGCGCCGTGCGGATCCGCGGTGAAACGCTCGGAGCTGAGCCCGGGCCGGCCCAGATAGCCACGGGCCAGCTGGACGCCGGCGATGTACAGCTCGCCGCGCACCCCGGCGGGCACCGGGCGCAGCGCGGAGTCCAGCACGTACATGCGGGTGTTCCACACCGGGCGGCCGATCGGCACCGGCCGCGAGCCGGTGTCCTCGGCGCAGTTCCAGTGGGTGACGTCGACGGCGGCCTCGGTGGGACCGTACAGGTTGTGCAACGGCACGTCGGCCGTCGCCCGGAACCGGGCCCGCAGTTCGGCGGGGAGGGCCTCGCCGCTGCAGAAGACGCGGCGCATCCCGGACAGCGCGCCGGCGGACGGCTCGCGCAGGAACACCTCGAGCATGGACGGCACGAAGTGGGCGGTGGTGATGCGTTCGCGCCGGATCGTCTCGGCCAGGTAGGCCGGGTCGAGGTGCCCCTCGGGCCGGGCGACCACCAGCGTCGCGCCCTGCAGCAGCGGCCAGAAGAACTCCCACACCGACACGTCGAACCCCGACGGCGTCTTCTGCAGCACCCGGTCGTCGGGGCCGAGCCGGTAGGTGTCCTGCATCCAGGCCAGCCGGTTCACGATCGCCCGGTGCGAGACGACCACGCCCTTGGGACGTCCGGTGGAGCCCGAGGTGAAGATGACGTACGCGGGATGGCTCGGGTCGAGGGGCGCGGCGGGCGCGGCGGGCACGGACGGGGCGGTGGCTGCGCCGAGGTCGTCGAGCAGGAGGCGCGCGGTGCCGTCGGCGGGCAGCCGGTCCTCGGTGTCGCGGGTGGTCAGCACCAGCGACGCGCCCGCGTCGCGCAGGACGTGGCCGATGCGGTCCGCCGGGTATCCGGGGTCGACGGGGACGTAGGCGGCGCCCGACTTCAGCACGGCCAGCAGGGCGACGACCAGCTCCACCGAGCGGGGCAGCGCCACGGCCACGAACTTCTCCGGGCCGGCCCCCCGTTCGGCCAGCAGCGCGGCGAGCCGGTCGGCGCGGGCGTGCAGCTCGGCGTAGGTCAGGGAGGTTCCCTCGAAGGCCAGCGCCTCCCGTTCGGGGCTGCGGGCCGCCTGCCGGTCCAGCAGCCCGGTGAGGGTGTCGTCCGGCACGTCCCGGCCGGTGTCGTTCCACTCGCTCAGGACGCGGTGGCGCTCCTCGGCGGTGAGCAGTTCGGAGCGGCCCACCGGAGTGTCCGGGTGGGCGGCGAGGTCCTCCATCAGCCGCACGAAGCGTTCCTGGAGACCGGCCAGCTCCGCGGCGCCGTACACCTGCGGATTGCCCTCGAAGTCGACCCGCAGCCCCGACTCGGGGGTGCCCGTCAGCACGAAGTTCAGATCGGTGGTGGGACCGGACCCCAGGCTGCGCATCCGCCCCAGCGGTCCGCCGAAGTCCACGGGCCGGGTGTAGGGCAGCACGTTCACCGTCGGGCCGAGGGCGCCCGCGCCGCCCAGTTCGCGGTTGAGCTCCTCGCCCCGGTAACGGCTGTGCGCCATCAGGCCGCGCAGCCCGGTGGAGACCTCCTCGACCAGGGCGGCGAAGCTCGCCCCGGGGTCCACCGTCAGGCGCAGCGGCAGCTGGTTGGAGACCATGCTCGGTGTGGTCCGGGCGTTGGCGCCGTGGCGGCCGGTGACCGGGACGGAGACCACGATGTCCCGGGCGTCGGTCATCCGGTGCAGGAACGCCGCCACCGCGGCGATCACCACCCGTGCCCAGGACGAACCGGCCGACTGCGCCGCCTCCTCCAGCACCCGGGTGCGTTCGGGCCCGAGCCGCACGCTGGCCAGGGTCCCGGCCAGGGCGTGCGCGCTGACCCGGCCGGTGAGCGAGACCGGCTCGGGCCGGTCGCCGAACAGCCCGGTCCAGTAGGCCCGGTCGCGCTCGTGCCGGGCCGAGGCGCGGTAGGCCTCCTCACCGGTGACGATCTGGTCCATGCTGCCGAAGGAGCAGTCCGGGGCGTCCTGACCTCGCGTCAGGGCCCGGTAGATCTCGGCGAGCCGCTCGTAGAACAGGGTCATGCTGGTGCCGTCCAGCACGATGTGGTGGACGCCCAGGTAGTACATGTGCCGGCCCGGCGCGAGCGTGAACAGCGCGTGGCGGCTGATGTCCGGCTGGTCCAGGGCCACGGGCGTCGCCCGGTCGCGCTCCATCCAGGCGATCGCCTCGGCCTCGGGGTCCGGGCGCCCGGTCAGGTCGAGGTGCGGCAGCCGCGCCGGGGTGTCCGGGCAGTGTTCCCGGTAGGGCTCACCCCGCTCGTCGGTGAGGAAGCGGGAGCACAGCGTCTCCGTCTCGGCCAGGGTGCGCCGCAGGGCCTCGGTCAGCACGGCGTGGTCCAGCGGGCCGTCGATCTCCAGGCAGGAACCGGTCTTGTAGCTGGTGCCCGCCGGGTCCAGCTGCTGGCCCAGCCACACTTCGCGCTGGGCGGCGGTCAGTTCGTGCCGAAGAATCGAGAGCTCGGACACCTGTCTCCTCACAATCATCCGCCGGAATGCTCCGGCCTTTTCCGTGCCGCGCCGCCGAGAAAACATCGGAGCGTTGGTGAGACGTCGTCGAATTAAAGCCGATCGGGGACGCTAGCAGGGCTCCCGAGGGCCGGTCAATACAGTTATCTGAAAACGGTAGCTGCACGTCAGAGGCTTGATATCGAGCCGATAGCGAGGTTATACGGGTTATTTGTAGAGTGTTCTTCGCTGCCCTTCCCAGCCATCCGTCGGCGTGACCCCGGCATGATTTCCGGGACGGAATTTCCGACGGTGTTTTCCGCCTTCTCCCGTCCCTGTATTGGAGAGCCCCCATGCCGCCCCATGCCATTGCCTACGCCGAGCTGTACGTCGCGGACGACCGGGAGGCCGCGGGGTTCCTCACCGGCAGCCTCGACTTCGAGCCGGTGGCGGTGGCGGGCCCCGCCACCGGCACGCCCGACCGGCGCTCCACCGCGCTGCGCAGCGGCGAGGTCACCCTCGTCGTCACCCAGGCGCTGGCCGGGGGCACCGCCGTGGCCGACTACGTCGAGCGCCACGGCGACTCCATCGCCGACCTCGCCTTCAGCTGCTCGGACGTCCGGTCCGCCTTCGACCGGGCCGTCCTGGCCGGCGCCGCCGCGCTCCGGACACCGGTCCCCTCCCCGGCCGACGAGTCCTGGTACGCCGCGGTGTCCGGCTTCGGCGACCTCCGGCACACCCTCGTCACGGAGGGCGAGGGCCTCCTCCTGCCGCCCGACCGGGAGTGGGCGCTGCTCCCCGCCGCCACCGGCACCGGCGGCCCCCGACCGGCCCTCGACCACGTCGCCGTCTGCCTGGAGCCCGGCACCCTGCGCAAGACCGCCGCGTTCTACGAGGCGGCCTTCGACACGCCCTACTACTCCTCCGAGTACATCGAGGTGGGCGGCCAGGCCATGGACTCCATCGTCGTGCGCAACGCCGACGGCGGCATCACCTTCACGCTGATCGAGCCCGACGACACCCGGCTGCCGGGCCAGATCAACCGCTTCCTGGAGTCCCACGGCGGCCCCGGCGTCCAGCACCTGGCCTTCCTCGTCGACGACATCGTCGGCGCGGTGCGCTCCCTCGGCGACCGCGGCGTGGCCTTCCTGCGCACCCCCGGCACCTACTACGACCTGCTGACCGAACGCGTCAGCGGCCTGTCGGACCGCATCGCCGACCTGCGCGACACCAACGTCCTGGTCGACCGCGACGAGTGGGGCTACCTGCTGCAGATCTTCACCCGCTCCCCGTACCCCCGCGGCACGCTCTTCTACGAGTACATCCAGCGCAACGGCGCCCGCGGTTTCGGCAGTTCCAACATCAAGGCGCTGTACGAGGCCGTCGAGCGGGAGCGGGAAGTGGCCGGCCGATGACGGCTCCCGCCCTCCGGCCCCCGGGCGCGCCGGCCGCGCCGCAGTTGCTCACCGTGGCCGACTTCGCGGCCCGGGCCCGGGAACGACTCCCCGCCGAGGTCTGGGACTTCATCGCCGGCGGGGCCGGGCGGGAGCGGACCCTGGCCGCCAACGAGGCGGTCTTCGAAGCGGCACGGCTGCGCCCCCGGGCCCTGCCCGGCATCGAGGAACCCGACACCTCCGTCGAGGTCCTCGGCTCCCGCTGGCCGGCGCCCGTGGGTATCGCCCCCGTCGCCTACCACGAACTCGTCCACCCCGACGGCGAACCGGGCACCGCGCGCGCCGCCGGAGCCCTCGGCCTGCCCCTGGTGGTGAGCACCTTCTCCAGCCGGCGCCTGGAGGAGGTGGCCGCGGCAGCCACCGCCCCGCTGTGGCTGCAGCTGTACTGCTTCCGCGACACCGCCACCACGCTCGACCTGGCCCGCCGGGCGCGCGCGGGCGGATACCAGGCCCTGGTGCTCACCACCGACACCCCCTTCACCGGCCGCAGGCTGCGCGATCTGCGCAACGGCTTCCGGATCCCCGGGCACATCACCGCGGCCAACCTGAGCGAGACGGCCGCCGCCGGGGCGGCGACCCCGGGTGCGCACAGCCGGCACGCCTTCGACCGCTCGACCGGGTGGTCCGTCGTCGGCCGGCTGCGCGCCGAGAGCGGTCTGCCCGTGCTGGCCAAGGGCGTGCTCACGGCCCGCGACGCCGAGGCGGCCCTCGACGCCGGCGTCGCAGGCATCGTCGTCTCCAATCACGGCGGCCGGCAGCTCGACGGCGCCCCGGCCACCCTGGAGGCCCTGCCCGAGGTGGTCGCCGCCGTCCGCGGGCGCTGCCCCGTCCTGCTGGACGGCGGGATCCGCACCGGCGCGGACGTCCTCGTCGCCCTGGCCCTCGGCGCCCGCGCCGTCCTCGTCGGCCGGCCGGCGCTGTACGCCCTGGCCGCCGACGGCGCCGCCGGGGTGCGCCGGATGCTGACCCTGCTGACCGAGGAGTTCGCCGAGACGATGGTGCTCACCGGTCATGCCGCGCCGGACGCCATCGGCCCGGACACCGTCCTGCCGCCGGTCCCGCCGTACCCAGCCAGGAGCCATGGATGACGATCACCGCGGACACCACGGGCCACGCTGTGGCACTGCCCCGTACCGCCCTGCACCGCAGCCTGTCCGAACCGCTGCTCGACACGATGACCTTCCTCAACGAGGTGACCCTGCGCTACCCGCAGGCGGTCTCCTTCGCCCCCGGGCGCCCCCAGGAGACCGGCTTCGACGTCGCGGACGTGCCCGCGCTCATCGAGACCTACCTCGACCACCTGCGCGAGCGCGGGATGTCCGAGGCGGGCGTGCGCACGGCCCTCTACCAGTACGGCGAGACGGCCGGCCAGATCCGGGACCTCGTGGCCCGCATGCTGCGGGTGGACGAGGACCTGACCGTCGACCCGGCCGCCGTGGTGGTGACCGTCGGCTGCCAGGAAGCCGTCCTGCTCACCCTGCGGGCGCTGTTCACCGGCCCCGAGGACGTGCTGCTCGTCGACAGCCCCTGCTACGTCGGCATCACCGGAGCGGCCCGGCTGCTCGGGATCGACGTCGTCCCGGTGCCCGGCACCGCGCACGGCCCCGACCCGGAAGCCCTCCACCGCATCGTGCGGGAGCTGGGCGAGCGGGGCCGGCGGGCCAAGGCGCTGTACGTGGTGCCCGACTGCTCCAACCCCACCGGCGTCAGCCTGTCCGTGGAGGACCGCACGGCCCTGCTGGACGCCGCCCGGCGGCTCGGGCTGCTGCTCCTGGAGGACAACCCGTACGGCGTCTTCAGCACGGTCCGGCGGCCCACCCTGAAGGCGCTGGACACGACACGGAGCGTCATCTACCTCGGCTCCTTCGCGAAGATCGCCTTCCCGGGCGCCCGGGTCGGATTCGTCGTCGCCGACCAGCCGGTGGAAGGCGCCGACGGCGCGGCGCCCGGTCTGCTCGCCGACGAACTGGCCAAGGTCAAGAGCATGGTCACGGTCAACACCGCCACCCTCAGCCAGGCCGCCGTGGCCGGGCTGCTGCTGCGCGCCGGTGGCGGGCTGAGGGCGGCGAACGAACCGGCGGCCCGGCACTACCAGGCCACCATGCGAGCCCTGCGCGACACCCTCGCGCACGAACTGCCGCCCGGCGCGCCGGAGTCGGCCGGAGTGCGCTGGAACGACCCCGACGGAGGGTTCTTCCTCACCCTCGATGTCCCCTTCGCCGCCGACGAGGCGGCCCTGCACCGGTCGGCGGAGACCTACGGCGTGATCTGGACGCCGATGCGCTACTTCCACCTGGACGACGCGGGGGACCGGCGGATCCGTCTGTCCTGCAGCGCCGTCACCGTCGACCAGGCCGTCGACGGTGCCCGGCGGCTCGCCCGCTTCGTCGAGGACCGGGCGCGCCACGGCGACCGGGGCTGACCGGCGGGCCGTCCGGCCGGGCGAGCACCCGGCCGGACGGCCCCGCGCGTGTCGCGCTACCGCAGGTCGTCCTTGTTCACCAGCCCCGCCTCGTAGGCGATGATCGCCGCCTGCACCCGGTTGCGGACGCCGAGCTGGTTCAGGATCGCGCTGACGTAGGTCTTGATCGTGCCCTCGACCAGATGCAGCCGTTCGGCGATCTGTGCGTTCGACAGACCGGCGCCGAGCATCCCCAGCACCTCCTGCTCCCGCTTGGTCAGCAGTGCGGTCCGGTCGCCGGAGACGTCCGCGCGCGGAGTGGGGGCCCGGCGCAGCTCCGTCATCAGCCGGCGCGCCACCAGAGGGGACAGGCAGGCGCCGCCGGACGCCACGGCCCGCACCCCCGAGATCAGATCCCGTGGATCCGAGGCCTTCAGCAGGAAGCCGGCCACGCCCTGGTCCAGGGCCTGCTCGATGTACTTGTCCTCGCCGAAGGTCGTCAGGATGACCACGGCGCTGTCCGGGTTGGTGGCCCGGAGCTCCCCGGCGGCCGTCAGTCCGTCGATCTCCGGCATGCGAATGTCGAGCAGCACCACGTGCGGCCGGTGTCTGCGGGCCAGTTCCACCGCCTCACGGCCGTTGGTGGCCTCGGCCACGACCTCGATGTCCGGTTCCGTGGTCAGGATGGAGCGCACTCCGGCCCTGATGATCGTCTCGTCGTCGGCGAGCAGTACGCGAATCATCCGTTCCTTCACCATCGTTTCCGACTGAGGCGCCGTCACACCGGACGCGCCGCTCAACTGCTTTGTCACAAAGTGTCCTTGGCCACCAGGACATCATCCCTGAAGCACAGGCGGTACAGCGTGTCCGTGAACGTCAGGACA
The DNA here is from genome assembly GCF_044750845.1 of Streptomyces sp. NPDC088766. Classification (NCBI taxonomy): domain Bacteria; kingdom Bacillati; phylum Actinomycetota; class Actinomycetes; order Kitasatosporales; family Streptomycetaceae; genus Streptomyces; species Streptomyces sp. NPDC088766. The sequence goes on from NZ_JBIVKQ010000018.1 coordinate 17,579, forward strand.
CTGTCGCCGGACCGGTAGTACTCGCACACGGTCCCCGGCGGGGCGGGCGGTTCGGTGACGACCGGCGGCGGCTTGCGGATACGCCGCTCCGGCAGCACCGAGGCCAGCTCCGCGCGCGACTCGCCCAGGCGCATCCGTCCGTAGTCACCGGGGGACAGCGCGGTCATCGCCGAGGTGAAGACGTACAGGCCGACCAGGGACAGCACCAGCACCCCGCCGAACAGCACCGGCAGCAGTGCGGCCCGCCGGAGGTTGCGACGCACCCGGGTCCGGGCCCGCGCCAGCGCCGTCCCCGAGGCGTCGGCACCCTCGGCAGCACCGCCGTGCTCACCGGTGCCGGGCGACCGCCCGGCGCCCGGGCCGAAGCCGGGTCCGCCAACGGCGCCGGAAGCCCGCCCGGAGTCCGCGCCCAGCGCTCCCGCGCGCTCCGCGCCGAGCGCTTCCGCGCCGTCCGCACTGAGCGCTCCCGCGCCGTCCGCACTGAGCGCTTCCGCGCCGTCCGCGGCGACCGTCCGCGCATCCTCGGCCCTCTCGGCGCGTGCCCTTCCGGCACCCCGGCCGAAGAGCGCTTCCGCGTCCCCGTCCTCAGCCCCCCCGGCGGGCCGTACGCGGGCGGACGGCTCGTGCGGGAGTTCGGCGCGGACCTCGAAGCCGCCCGCGCGCCGGCCCGCGCGGAGCGTGCCGCCGGCCAGCCTGACCCGTTCGTCGAGGCCGATGAGGCCCGAACCGCTGCCCGGCGCCGCGGGACGGCCTTCCTCGGACGGCAGCCCGTTGAACACGGACACCACCGTCTCGTCCGCCCGGTGGCTCACCCGCACCGTGATGGGCGCGCCCGGGGCGTGCTTGGTCGCGTTGGTCAGCGCTTCCTGCACCACACGGTACGCGGCGAGTTCGCTGAGCAGCGGCGTCCGCGTGCCGGCACCCTCCTCCCGGAACCGCACCGGCATCCCGGACCGCTCGAAGCGCCGCACCAGTTCGGCGATCGACTCCTGCGCGGGACGCAGCGAGGGCGTGGAGTCCTCCCGCAGCAGCCCGATGACGTCGTGCAGCCGCTCCGTGGCCATGGTGCAGCGCTCGCGCAACTGCCCCATGGTCCGGCGCTGCTCCTCCGTCAGCCCCTGGGCCAGTTCCAGCCCGCCGGCCAGCAGCGCCATCACGCTCAGCTCGTGGCCCAGGGAGTCGTGGATGTCCTGGGCGATCCGCGCGCGTTCCTTGAGCCGGGCCTGCTCGGCGACGAAGCGGTTGCGCCACTCCATCTGCTCGGCCCGCTCCCATCCGGCCCGGGTCAGATCCGCGCGCTGCCGCCACCAACTGCCCGCCCACCACGGCAGGGCACAGGTGGAGAACTCGGTGATGAGCAGACTCAGCCAGTCCTTGGGTTCGGCGAACAGGGTGACCAGCAGCAGTCCGGCCGCCCCCACGGCGAGGAACACCGCGTGGGCGTACGCGATCCGGGTGACGCGGCGGCCGGCCACGAAACTCAGGACCACCGTGGCCGTCGCCGTCCACACGGCCGACCCGAGGGTGACGTAGAACAGCACGATCAGCCCCGCCAGCACCAGCGACAGCAGGGGCAGCGCCCGGCGCACCGCGACCCCGGCCATGATCAGCACGGTCACGGCCACCCAGCTGCCCGGCGAACCCGCCAGACTCTCGGCGCTGAACACCGACGGACTCAGCAGCGCCGCGAGCAGCAGCAGATCGCCGCGCCGGGTGAACGGGCGCTCGGAGCCCAGGGCATGGACCGTGTGTGCCACTCGTTGCCGGAAGGCCTGTAACAGCTGCATTCCTGCACGTTACAAGAGCCGGGGTGGGCCACGAACCTGCCGAAAGTCGAGTCACATCGTTGCCGAACGCCAGATGTTCGCGAAGCCGGTCCTTCCTAGTTTGGAGTTGTTACTGCGGAAGGAGCCGACAGGCAATGATCACTGTGGACCGACTGACCAAGAAGTATGGGGACAAGACGGCGGTGTCCGATCTCTCGTTCCAGATCAACCCGGGAAAGGTGACGGGTTTCCTGGGACCGAACGGCGCCGGCAAGTCGACGACCATGCGCATGATCGTCGGTCTCGACGAGCCGACGCAGGGCCGCGCACTGGTCGCCGGCAAGCGTTACGCACAGCTCAAGCACCCGCTGCGCGAGGTGGGTGCCCTGCTCGACGCGCGGGCCGGTCACCCCGGCCGCTCGGCTTGTCACCACCTGCTCGGCATGGCCCGCAGCAACGGCATTCCGGCCTCCCGCGTGGGCGAGGTGCTGGACACCGTCGGCCTCGGCGAAGTGGCCAGGAAGCGCATCGGCTCCTTCTCCCTGGGCATGGGCCAGCGGCTCGGCATCGCCGGGGCACTCCTCGGCGACCCCAAGGTGCTGCTGTTCGACGAACCCGTCAACGGCCTGGACCCCGACGGCGTGCGCTGGGTGCGGGAGCTGATGCGGCAGCTGGCGGCGGAGGGCCGCACGGTCTTCGTCTCCAGCCACCTCATGAGCGAGATGCAGGAGACCGCCGACCACGTGATCGTCATCGGCCGCGGCAAGGTCATCGCCGACGCCCCGATCGAGGAGGTCATCGCGAGCAGCTCCCTGAACGCCGTCCGCGTCCGCACCCCGCAACCGGACGTGCTGCGCCGCGAACTGCTCCAGCTCGGCATGACCGTGGAGCGCAGCGCCGGCGACGCCCCCGACGAACTCATGGTCGTCGGCGGCACCTTGGAGGAGATCGGCGACCTGGCCTTCCGGCACCGCGTGCCCGTGCACGAGCTGAGCCTGCGCAAGGCCAGCCTGGAGCAGGCGTACATGGAACTCACCGCCGCCAGCGTCGAGTACGGATCGCCCTCCCTCGCCCATGTCCCCGACACCCACGTCACCCCAGCCACGGATCCCCAGGAAGCGTAGACAGACATGACAGCGACAACGGCCCCCAAGCTCGTCGGACCCGTCTCCGGCGGCGGATTCAAAGGCGCCCTCGCCTTCGAGTGGACGAAGCTGTGGAGCGTGCGCGCGACGTGGTGGAACCTGCTCGTCGGTCTGGTGCTGACCGTCGGCTTCGCGGTCATCGTCGGCATGTCCGCCGACGCCAGCGCGAAGAAGGGCGTGGACGTCACCATGCCCGCCCCGCACGCCGCCTCCCAGGCGTTCCTGATCTCCCAGCTCACCGTGGTCGTACTGGCCACGCTCGCGCTGACCAGCGAGTACTCCAGCGGCTCGATCCGCACCACGCTGCAGAGCGTGCCCAGGCGCAGCCGGATGCTGCTGTCCAAGACGCTCGTCGTCACCGCCGTGGTGGCCGTGACGGGGTTCGTCTTCAGCCTGCTGGCCAGTCTGGCTGCCGCCTCCTTCATGGGCGAGTACGGGGAGTACACCAGCGGTGAGCTGTTCGGCACCGCCTTCGGCGCGGCGGCCTACCTGGCCCTGCTCGCCACCATGTCGATCGGCGCGGGCACGATCCTGCGCAGCGCCGCCGGCACCATCACCACGCTCATCATGCTGCTGCTGGCGCTGCCTCAGCTCATGGGCGTCGTCGGCGCCAAGTGGCTGACCACGGCCAGCGAGTACATGCCCAGCGAGGCCGGCACCGTGCTGATGACCCAGGACACCGACCCCTACAGCGGCGGAACCGCGCTCGTGGTGCTGCTGCTGTGGGCGCTCGCCACGGGCGTCGGCGGCTACGCGGTGCTGCGCCGCCGCGACGCCTGAGCCACCCACAGGTCCCGACGGCTCCCCCTTCGCCACCGGGTCCGCTTCCCTCCGTCGGCCTCCGGACCGTTCCACGGTCCGGAGGCCGACGTCGTGCGCGGACCGCCCTGCGGGGGGATAACCGCGCGATAGGGGCCCCATATCGCCGCTGGCGACATTAGGAGCACTTCCTGTCCGCTCTCCCGGAGGCCCCCATGCGTCGCCGCACGACCCTTTCCATGACCCTCGCCGGCTGTGCCCTGGCCGTCGGCATGTCCGCCGCCCCGGCGCAGGCCGTCCCGGCGGACAAGCCGCAGGTGCTGTCCTCCTTCACGCAGACCGGCGCGGCGAGCTACAACGCCTGGAACGCCGCCCGCCAGAACCAGGCCGCCTGGGCCGCCTACGAGTTCGACTGGTCCACCGACCACTGCACCCAGGCGCCCAACAACCCCTTCGGCTTCCCCTTCGAACTGTCCTGCGCGCGCCACGACTTCGGCTACCGCAACTACCGGGCGGCCGGCACCTTCGACGCCAACAAGGCGCGCGTGGACAGCGCCTTCCACGAGGACATGAAGCGCGTGTGCGCCGCCTACACCGGCGAGAAGAAGACGAACTGCAACAGCACCGCCTGGACCTACTACCAGGCCGTGAAGATCTTCGGCTGAGTCCCGCCGCGGACCGGCACCCGGCCGGTCCGGACGGCTGAGAAAGGACGACGGCATGCGCACCGCCGCCATCGTCGGCGCCGGACCGATCGGCTGTTCCGTGGGGCTCGCGCTGCGCCGGCACGGCGTGGCCACCCATGTGATCGACGCCGACCCCGAGGCCGCACGCAGGGCCGAGGAGCGTGGGGCGGGCGTCGCCGAGGCACCTGCGCAGCCCGCCGACATCGCTGTCATCGCGGTGCCGCCGGGACAGGTCGCTCCCGTGCTCGCCGAGCACCAGAAGCTCGGCACGGCCCGCGTCTACACCGAGGTCTCCGCGGTCAAGGTGCGGCTGTACCACGAGGCGTGGGCGCACGGCTGCGACCTGACCTCGCTGGTCGGCGGACACCCCGTGGTGGGCGAGGGCGGTTCCTGGCCCAGGGAGCCCCGCGAAGACCTCTTCGAGGGACGTCCCTGGGCGCTCAGCCCGACCGACGCCACCGACATCCTGGCCCTCAACCGGGCCCTGGAACTCGTGGCGTTGTGCGGTGCGGTCTCGGTGCTGCTCGACCCGGAGACCCATGACCGCGCCGCCGCCCTCGTGTCGCACGCCCCGTACCTGATCGCCAGCCTCGCCGCCGCCCGTCTGCTCGACGGCGACGAGTCCGCCGTACGGCTGGCCGGGCAGGACCTGCGCGCCGTCACCCGGATCGCGGACGGCAACCCGGATCTGTGGACGGACACCCTCACCGCCAACGCCGGCCCGGTCGCCGACCAGCTGGACGGCTGGGCCGCGCAAGCGGGGCTCCTGGCACGTGAGTTGCGGGACGTCGCCCGGTCCGGCGATCCGGCCCGCCCCGAGCGGCTGCGCGCGATCCTCCGCTCCGGAGCGGCCGGGCGGGCCCGGATCCCCGGGCCCTGGGACACCCCACTCGACTGACACCTCATCAGAAGGGCAGAGTGCCATGCACCGTGCCCCCACCCCCCGGCGACTGCTGCGCACGGCGTGCGTCACGGGGGCCGCCGCTCTGGCGGGCCTCATGGCGGCACCGCAGGCCGGCGCCGCCACGCCGGAGACCGCGTCGGCCTCCTGCACCACCGCCACCGACACGCGGTCCTTCGGCCGCGGCGAGATCACCCTGTGCGTCGGCGACGACGGCACGGCGCGCGTGACCGGCCGGGTCGAGGACCTGCTGCCCGGCGGCGGTCTCGGCGGCCCCGACGGCGGCTGTGCGGGCTGGTGGATCACCTGGCGGACGGCCGGCGGGCAGGAGCTGGACCTCGGCCCGTTCGTCTGCGGCCACTTCCACAGCCCCGACCGCCTGGACTTCGACTACGACCCGACCGCCGTGGAGGGCGGCCCCCGGGACATCACCGGCGTGGCGCAGGTGAAGCTCGGCACCGTATGGACATGACGGCACGTCCGTCGCACGGCAGGGCGTGACGGGCCGGCCGGACGACGAAAGCCCGGGCGGATCACCCGCCCGGAACGCCGGGCGTCGTGAATGTCGTCGACGAAGGTGGTGAAAGCGCGGGCGGCGCGCCCGGAACCCGTGTCCCGTCCCTAGCGTGATCGGTGTCCGGACTTTCCCGACGAAAGGGCGCCGATCGTGAAGCCGACAGGAACCGGGCGCGCCGTGCGCCGGTACGCCGTCCTCGTGGCCGCGCTGCTGTCCCTCGTCCCCGCCTGCGGACAGCCGTCCGCCCACACCCCGGGGGCCGCCGCCACGGCCCCGCCCGCCCTGCCCGGCCCGACCGGAGCGCGGCCGGTCGGGCTGCGGGTCCTCGAACTGCGCGACACCTCCCGCCGCGACCCCTGGGACCCGAGCCGGTCCCGCGAGCTGATGGTGTCGCTGTGGTATCCCGCACGGCACTCCACCGAGCGCGCGGCGCGCTACGTCACGCCGCGGGAGTCGCAACTGATCCTGCGCGCACAGCGGATCGAGGGCGTTCCCACGGACCTGCTGAGCCGGGTGCGGGTGCACGCCTCCCGCGATGCCCCGCCGGTCGCGGTGAGCGCTCCCGGACTGCCCCTGGTCGTCCTGTCCCCGGGTTTCTCGCTGCCCCGCACCTCCCTGACCGCGCTCGCCGAGGACCTGGCCAGCCGGGGGTACGCGGTGGCCGCCGTCGACCACGCCTACGAGGCGGCGGCCGTGAGCCATCCCGGCGGCCGGGTCACCGGCTGCCGGGCCTGCCAGGGCTCCCCGGACGGGCGGCGGGTCGCCGCCACCCGGGCCGCCGACCTCTCGTATGTGCGACGGCAGTTGCTCGGCCGTCCCGGCACGGCGGACGGCCGGCTGCCCCGGCTGGATCCGGCCCGGGTCGCCGCCGTGGGCCACTCCATGGGCGGCGCCGCCGCGTTCGAGGCACTGCGGACCGACCCGGGGTTCGCCGCCGGCGCCGATCTCGACGGCACCTTCCACAGCGCGGGCACCTCACGCGTGGACCGGCCCTTCCTGCTGCTGGGCGCGGACGAGCACGGCAGGCCCGGCGCGGACCCCACCTGGGAGCGCGTGTGGCAGCGGCTGTCCGGCTGGCGCCGCTGGTACTCGGTGACCGGTGCGGGCCATGCGTCCTTCACCGACTACGGACTGCTCGGCGAACGCCTGGGTCATCCGGCACCGGGGACCGCCCGGGACGCCGAGGACGCCCTGCGCATCACCCGCCGCCTGGTCGCGGCGTTCCTCGACGACCGGCTGCGCGGTGTCTCCACCCCGGGCCCGGACGGCGTCGCCCGGCACGACGAGCGCATCCGCAGGCACCGGCCGCGGGAGCGGCCGTAGCCGCCGGGCAGCTCCGAAAGCGAACCGATATCGGAGGGAAACGCCGGCTGCGTACGTTGGCCGGGATGGGAGCCAGGTTCCAGCGTCCCACGCAGTTCAGCCCGACGTTCCCGGAAGGAATGCGACGTGACCAATCCGTTCGAAGACGCAGACGGCCGCTACCTCGTGCTGGTCAATGACGAGGGCCAGCACTCCCTGTGGCCGTCTTTCGTGGAGGTGCCCGCCGGATGGACGGTCGCCTTCGGCGAGTCGGACCGTGAGTCCTGCCTGGAGTACGTGGAGAAGAACTGGACCGACATGCGTCCCAAGAGCCTCATCGAGGCCATGAACGCCGACGCCTGACCGGCCCGGCGACCCGCTCGGCCGCCGCGCCGAGCCGGTCCCCGTGCACGACGACCGCCCCGCCGGATTCCCCGGCGGGGCGGTTCGCCGTCCCGGCTCACGGACCGGCCGGCTCCGTGCTCACACCCCGAGACGGGCGCCGCACGGCTGTGCCGGCCGGGTGGTCAGGGCGTGCAGCCGTATCAGCTCCTGCCAGCGGTAGCGCATCTCGCCCCAGCGGCCGCGGCCCACCACTTCCAGCAGCTGGGCGTCCACCAGGGTCTCGATGAGGTCCTCGGCGTCCATCTGGTCCATGCCGAGGGCGTCGGCCGCGCCCGCGGCGCAGAAGTCGGTTCCGTCCAGCCGGCTCAGTTCGGCGTAGGCGCCGGCCGCCGTGCCGTCCAGCTCCCGCAGGCTGCGGTCGAGCCGGGCGCGCAGCGAGTCCTCGCCGATGCTCAGCTCCGCCAGCCGGTCGGCCGACCGTTCCAGCCGCCGGACGAGGTCGTGCACCTGCCAGTGCTGCTTGGTCAGCAGTCTGGCCCCGGCGGCCCGCAGCGACACCGGCGTGTTGCCGCACAGCCGTACCAGGCGCCGGGTGGTCTCCGGGGACTCGTCGGCCCTCGTGTCGCGCAGGACGCCGGCCAGCATCTCGTGCGACTCGTCGTCGGACAGCGTCCCGATGCGCAGCCGCAGCAGGCCCGGGTCCTGGAGGAGTTCGTCGAGGGTGGCGCAGCCGGTGATCAGCACCCGGCACCCGCCGTGCCCCGGCAGCAGCGGCCGGATCTGGGCGTACGACGAGGCGTGATCGAGAACGACCAGCACCCGTCTGCCCTCCAGGGCGGAGCGGTAGCGCTCGGCGGCCTCGGCGAGGTCCGAGGGCAACGGGCCCTCGACGCCCAGCCGGCGCAGGAACTGGTGGAGCACGTCGAGGGGGTCGCCGTACCGCAGATCGGCGAAGAGCCGGCCGTCGGGGAACCGGTGCGCCGACCGATGGGCCCAGTGCACGGCGAGGCTTGTTTTTCCTATGCCGGGGCTTCCCGTGATGTGCGCGATGGACGAGGAATTCTGCGTCGTCCGGCCGAGCAGGGAGTCGTCCAGGAGCCACTGTTCGCGCGTACGGCCGACGAAGTACGCGTCACTTTCAGGAAGTTGGGCGGGGGTGCAGTTCTGCGTACCCGGCTGTGCGACAGCAATCGCCGGGGCCGAGGGCTGCGGGACGTCGTCCCGGAGGATCGCGTTATGGAGTTCCTGGAGTTCCGCGCCGAGCTCCAGACCGATCTCTTCGACAGAATGACGCATTCCGTCGCGGAAGGTGGTGAGTGCCTCCGCTCGCCGCCCGGAGCGGTACTGGGCGAGCATCAGGTGATACCGCAACCGGTCGCGCAGGGGGCACGCGCTCACCAGGGCCTGCAGCTCCCCGAGAATGGCCTGGTGCTCACCGAGTTCGAGCCGCAGCGCCACCTGCTGCTCGATGGCCAGCATGCGCTGTTCGTCCAGGCGGGCCGCCTCGGTCTCGGCGAAGGGCGCGTAGACCCCGCCGAGCGCCGGGCCGCGCCAGAGCGCCAGCGCGTTCCGCAGGGCGCCGGCGGCTTCGGCGGTGCGGTGGTCGGCGGCCAGCCGGACGCTGTCGGCGACCAGTTGCTCGAAGCGGGTGGAGTCGAGTGAGTGGCCGACCAGGGAGAGCATGTAGCCCGGCGTGGCGGTGACGATGGTCTCCCGGTCCCAGCCGGCGGTGCGGAAGATCTTACGCAGGGCGGCGATGCAGATGGCCACCTGGGTGCGGGCGGTGCTGGGGGGCTGCCCGTTCCACACCTTCTCGATGAGCGAATCGAAGGAGACCACCTGATTCGCCGAGAGAAGCAGGGCCGACAGGACGGCGCGCTGCCGCGGTCCGCCGACGGTGAGTGTGCGGCCCTTCATGCGGACCTCGAGCGGCCCGAGTATTCGGAATTCCAGATTGTCCCCGCGTCGCGCTTCGTCCGGGGATCCGGATATTTCGTTGCTCTTTACTCGATGGATGGCCAGTGCTTTCCGCCAAACTCTCTCGTCTTCCTGGAATATGGTGCCTGATCGATATTCCATGGCTCTCTGAGACCCCCGTCGGTGATGTTCTGCTAATCGCGCAATTCCATTTCCTGAAGGCGGCTGGATCCAAATAAATTCTCCCATCGCTGTCAGGAGAAGTGGACGGATGGGTTCCGATTTCTTCGTTGCGGCCCATGTACGTGGTGGGATGTCCTCAAGATCACCGCGGGCAATCGTCCGGGACGGTGGAAGCGCTCGAGCGAACGTCGAACGTCGCGTCAAAGAGTCATCATCGGTCCCCCTTGCCTCTGTCGAATGATACATATCCCACCAGGCTCCAACACTCGACTTTCGACAGGTGTGGACTTGCCTTTCGTAGAGTGACCAGCACCGTTCATCGGGAGCCGCCCGACATGTGATCAGGCGAGTTCGAGCGATATTTAATGGCAGAACAGGAAATACCTGGTCGAGACCGTATTGGACTGAACCACCAGGGGCTTCGCGCGGCCCGCGGCCCCCGGGCCGGCGCTCCCGCGGCGGATCATGGCCGATGGCCGAGGTTGGCCGGAACGTGACGTTCGGCCGCGCGCCGCCGGGCGGAGCCGTTCGCGCCGGTTGGCATCCGGAACGGCGAAAGGGCCGCCCGGCGTTGTGCCGGGGGCCCTTCCTCTCACCGGGGCGGCCGGGGGAGTACCGCCGCGGTGGGCTCAGTCGGCGGTCTGCCGACGCCGTCCCAGGGCCCACACGGCCTCCAGGGCCAGCCCGGCCACCACCGCGGACGCGACCGCCGCGCCGGGCGCCGCCGTACCGACCAACTGCAGCTGGAAGAACTCCTGCAGATACGGCACCACCAGCACCACCACGAAGCCCAGCCCCATGGTCAGCACCAGCAGAATCCGCCACCAGGTGTACGGCCGGGCGATGATGGCCAGCGCCCACAGCGCGGTAAGGAACAGCGCCAGCGTCGCCGCCGAGGTCTCCGCGTCCAGGTTGTCGTCGTACACGGACCGCGCGATGAAGTACGACACCGAGGTGGCCGCGGCGGCCAGCGCACCGGCCGGCACGGCGAACCGCAGTACACGTCCCACGAAGTTCGGCCGAGCGCGTTCCTTGTTGGGCGCCAGGGCGAGGAAGAACGCCGGGATGCCGATGGTCAGTGAACCGATCAGGGTGATGTGCCGCGGCAGGAACGGATACGGCACCTGCGTCAGGACGACCACCACGGCCATCAGCACCGAGTACATGGTCTTGGTGAGGAACAGGTTGGCCACGCGCTCGATGTTCCCGATGACCCGCCGGCCCTCCGCCACGACCGACGGCAGCGACGCGAAGTTGTTGTCGAGCAGCACGATCTGCGCGACCGCCCGGGTGGCCGGGCTGCCGGAGCCCATGCCGACCCCGATGTCGGCGTCCTTCAGTGCGAGCACGTCGTTGACGCCGTCGCCCGTCATCGCCACCGCGTGGCCGCGCGACTGAAGGGCGCCCACCATGTCCCGCTTCTGCTGCGGTCCGACCCGCCCGAAGATGGTGTGCTTCTCGACCTCGTCGGCCAGCGCCTTCGGATCCTCGGGCAGGAACCGCGCGTCCACCGGGCTGTCCGCGCCGGGCAGGGACAGACCGGCGGCGACGGCGCCCACGGACACCGCGTTGTCACCCGAGATCACCTTGGCCGAGACACCCTGGTCCGCGAAGTACCGCAGCGTGGCGGGCGCCTCGGGCCGAATGCGCTGCTGGAGCACGACCAGCCCGCACGGCTCCACCGCGTCCGGCACCGCCGCCGGGTCCTCCAGCAGCGCGTCCAGCGGGCGTGACGTACGTGCCAGGAGCAGCACCCGCAGGCCCCGGGCGCCGTAGGAGTCGGCCGCGGCGAGCACCGAGTGTCCCGCGGGAAGCATCGTGTCCGGTGCCCCGAGCAGCCACGCCGAGCGCGCACCGGACGGTTCGGAGAACTCCGCCCCGCTCCACCGGCGCGCCGAGGAGAACGGCGCGACCGCGTGCCGGGTCCAGCCCTGCGGGGCCGGGTAGGCGTCGATGATGGCCTGCAGGCTCGTGTTGGGACGCTCGTCGGCGGCGCCCAGGGCACCCAGCACGTCCTCCACGAGCACGTTCTCCACCAGCGGCACCACCTCGCTGACGTCCATCGACGCCTCGGTGAGCGTGCCCGTCTTGTCCAGGCACACGGTGTCCACCCGGGCCAGACCCTCGATCGCCGGCAGCTCCTGCACCAGACACTGCTTGCGGCCCAGCCGGACCACGCCCACCGCGAAGGCCAGCGACGTCAGCAGGACCAGGCCCTCCGGCACCATCGGCACCAGACCGCCCACCATGCGGCGGATCGCCTCGGGAAGGTCGTCGTCGTTGACCATCAGCTGCGTGATGATCAGCGAGATGCCCGCCGGGACGATCGCGTAGGTGACGAACTTCAGGATCCGGTCGATGCCGTTGCGCAGCTCGGAGTTGACCAGCGTGAACCGCCGCGCCTCCTCGGCGAGCTGGGCGGCGTAGGCCTGCCGGCCGACCCGCGTCGCGGTGAACGAGCCGGAGCCCGCCACCACGAAGCTGCCCGACATCACCGCGTCGCCGGGCTGCTTGAGGACCGGGTCCGCCTCGCCGGTGAGCAGGGACTCGTCGACCTCCAGGTTGTCGGCCGCCGCGACGGTGCCGTCCACCGCGATCTTGTCGCCCTGGCCCAGGTCGATGAGATCGTCGATGACGATCTCCGAGGGCCGCAGCGAGACCCGGTTGCCGTCGCGCCACACCCGTGGCCGGCTCTCGCCGACGATGGCCAGCTGGTCGAGGGTCCGCTTGGCACGGACCTCCTGGATGATGCCGATCAGCGTGTTGGCGAGGATCACCCCGCCGAACAGCGCGTCCTGGATCGGGCCGACCACCAGGATGATCACGAACAGCACGCCGATGATGGCGTTGATGCGGGTGAAGAGGTTGCTCCGGACGATCTCACCGATGCTGCGGCTGGACCGGACCGGTACGTCGTTCACCCGGCCGGCGGCGACGCGCTCGGCGACCTCGGCCGCGGTGAGCCCTGTGCCGCCCCTGCCGTCGCCCGCCGTGAGCGGTGGCGGGGCGCTGCCCCCCGGTGCGACGGCCTCGGCGGTCACGCCCGGCTCGTCCAGCCGCTTGTCCATCCCTGGATTCCTCCGCATCCGTCGCCGCCGGCGCCCGCACGGGGCGGCGCCGGCCGTTCGTCCGTGACCCGACCGTAGAAGCAGGCGGACACGCGCCACCACGCACGAAGGACGTCTCCTGATCTGACTTTCGTCAGGGGCGCCGGGCGCCCGCGCGCGACTTCCGGCAGAAGCCCGGGCCCGAAGCCCGGCCCCGAGACGTCAGGCACCCCCGTGCCGCCGCACCCCGCCGACCGGAAAACGAATCGATATCGGAGAGAAACTGCCGGCTCCTAGCGTCAGGGCCCCAGAACGCCCCGGGGATCCCGGAGTTCGCCCGCCGGTCCACCACCTCCCAGGCCCGGCGGGCCCCCGCAGCCCACGCAGAGGAGAGCCTCATGCACGCCCAGACGAGCGGGTCCATCGTGTCAGGGGACGACATTCCGGGGCAGCTGGCGCAGCTCCGGCAGCTCCACCCGGAGCTGTATGCGCGCACCGACCCGCAGCGGATCGCCACGTGGCAGGCCACGCTCGGCAGGACGCTCGGACAGCACGACGACTTCGGGGACGACGCCGAAGGCGGCCGGGGCGTGGTCTACCTCAAGGCCCAGGCGCTGAACACCCGCGCCCGGGCCACCGGCATCCGCACCCTGCTGGACCTCGCCGCCCCGCGGCTTTCCGCCCGGGACGGCGAACGGCCCGTCCTGGTCGACCTGCTGGGCGGCGACGGACTGATCCGCAAGGTGGCCGGGGAGCTCGGCATCACCGACTTCGACGTCCTCACCTGTGACGCCTCCCCCCACATGGTCGCGGCGGCCTGGGCGGACGGCACGCCGGCCCTGCTGCAGCGCGCCGAGCAGCCGCTGCTGCGCGACGCGTCCGTCGACGCCGTGCTCCTCGCCTACGGCTCCCACCACGTGCCCCCCTCCGACCGGCAGACGGTGGCGAGCGAGGCGTACCGGATGCTGCGCCCCGGGGGCGCCTTCCTGCTGCACGACTTCCTCGTCGGCTCCCCCATGGACGTCTGGTTCGAGGAGGTGACCGACGTCCACTCGACGACCGGCCACAAGTTCCTGCACTTCACCCGGGACGAGATCGACGGCTACCTGGAGAAGGCCGGGTTCGAGCACCGCGAGGTCCTGGAGGTCGACGACCCCTACACCGTCACGGGCGCCACCCCGGAGGAGGCCGAACTGGCCGTCGGCCGCTACCTGCTGCACATGTACGGCCTGGTGAAGGTCTTCGACGGGCGGACCGAGCGGGAGGCCTACCGCTGGGTGGCCGACCGGGCGAAGTCCGTCTTCCGGTACGCCGAGGCCGACGGCTCGGTCACCGGCACCGCGCTGCGCCGCGACGGCGCCACGGGCGAGTGGCACATCACCGTCCCCCGGCGCGCGGTCGTCGGGGTGGGCCGCACGGCGGGCGCCGTCTGACGGCATCCCGGGAGTTTTGAAGTCTTCCGGCACGCCGACGCCCGGAAGACCACGTCACCGAACGGATCCACCACCGACACCGCAGACGAGGCGACGGTATGAGGCGCCTTCGTGGCGTGCGTCCCGGTGGACAGCGAGGCCGTGCTCAGCCGCGGCGAGCAGTCCGGACGGACCCCGCGCCGGCCCTGCCGAGGAAGGCGACATGACCACCCAACTCACCGAAGAACCCGCTGAGGTCACGGCCGAGGCGGCCCGGGCCACCCTGCCCGGCCGGGCCGCGGCGGCCACGCTGGGGCACACCCATGACGTGGTCCCGCTCTACCAGGAGTTCCTGGCCGACGGGGTCAGCCCGGTCACCGCGTTCGCCGCGCTGTGCGGACCGGACGAGCCCGGTTTCCTGCTGGAGAGCGTGCCCGTGTCGGGCGGGGTCGCCCGCTACTCCTACGTCGGCCACCGGCCCGCCCGCATCGCCCTGCCCGACGGCGACCCGCTCACCGCGCTGCGCGCCCGGCTCGCCCCGCGCGAGGCCCCCGTCGAGGGGCTCCCGCCCTTCCACGGCGGCGTGGTCGGCTACCTCGGCTACGAGGCGGCACGCCACTTCGAGGAACTCCCCGTCGCCGGGGACGCGACCGGCCTGCCGGAATCCGCGTTCCTGGCGGTGGACGACCTGGTGGTCTTCGACCACGCCACCCGCCGGGTCCTGCTGATCACCCTGCACCGGCCCGCCCTGGAGTCCTACGACACCGCCGTCGCCCGGATCGTGCGCCTCGGCGGCCGGCTGCGCGCCGCTGGCCCGGCGCCCGGCTTCTCCGGCCGCCCGCTGCAGCCCACCGACAGGGCGGCGGACGCGGACACCGCAGGCTGGACGGCCGACCTGACGGAGAGCGAGTTCACCGAGCGGGTCGAGCGGGCCCGGGCCCACATCGCGGCCGGGGACGCCTTCCAGATCGTGCTCTCCCGGCGGCTCACTCGGCGGCTGACCGTGCCGCCGCTCGACCTGTACCGGCACCTGCGGGCGACCAACCCGTCGCCGTACATGTACCTCCTGAGCCTGGGGCGGGGACGGCACGTCATCGGAGCCTCGCCGGAACTGCTGGTCAAGGCGGACGGCGACCGCGTGCAGACCCGCCCGCTGGCCGGCACCCGCCCCCGCCACCCGGACCCCGCGACGGACCTGGGGCTGGAGCGGGAACTGCTCGCCGACGAGAAGGAACGCGCGGAGCACGTCATGCTCGTCGACCTCGGGCGCAACGACCTCGGCCGGGTCACCGAGCCCGGCACCGTCCGCGTCGACCACCTCATGCGCGTCGAGCGCTTCTCGCACGTGATGCACCTGTCCTCGACCGTCTCCGGCCGGCTCGCCCCCGGCCGTACCGTGCTGGACGCCCTGCGGTCCACCTTCCCCGCCGGCACCCTGTCCGGGGCGCCCAAGATCCGCGCCATGGAGATCATCGCCGAGCTCGAACCCCAGCAGCGCGGCGTCTACGGCGGAGCCGTCGGCTTCGCCGGGTACGACGGCCTGGCCGACTTCGCGATCGCCCTGCGCACCATGGTCGTCGCCGACGGGCACGTGCACGTCCAGGCGGGCGCCGGGATCGTCGCCGACTCCGATCCCGCCGCCGAGTTCCGCGAGACCCTGCACAAGTCCGGCGCGATGATCGCGGCCGTGCACCGCGCGGAGCGGGAGGCCCGGTGACGACCGCCCCCGGCACCGCCCCGGACCGGTCCGCCCGCCCCCGGGTCGCGGTGATCGACAACTACGACTCCTTCACGTACAACCTCGTGCACTACGTCGCCGAACTGGGCGGCGCCCCCACCGTGTTCCGCAACGACGCCACCACGGTCGGCGAACTGGCCGACCACGACCTGCTGCTGATCTCACCCGGCCCGGGCACCCCCGACGGGGCGGGCATCTGCGTGGAGGCCGTGCGCGCCCTCAGCGGCCGGCTGCCGATCCTCGGCGTCTGCCTCGGCCACCAGTGCATCGCGACCGCGTTCGGCGGGACCGTGGCGCGCGGCACCCCCGTGCACGGCAAGACCTCGCCCGTGCACCACGACGGCAGCGGGGTGTTCGCCGGTCTGCCCGACCCCTTCACCGCCACCCGCTACCACTCCCTCGTCGTCGCACCGCACGACCTGCCCGGCGAGCTCCTCGCGGTGGCCGCCACCCCCGACGGCACTCTCATGGGGCTGCGCCACCGCGACCACCCCACCCACGGCGTCCAGTTCCACCCCGAGTCGGTGCTCAGCCCGGACGGGAAACAGCTGATCGCGAACTTCCTGGAGCTCAGCGATGATTGACGTACTGCGCAGCGTCGCGCGACGCCGGCTCACCGAGGACGAGGCCGCCGCGGCCATGCGGCTGATCATGCGCGGCGAGGCCACGCCCGCGCAGATCGCCGGCTTCGCCCTGGCCGTCACCGTACGCGGGGAGTCGGTGGACGACCTGACCGGAATGGCCCGCGCCGCCCTGGAGTTCACCACCCCGCTTCCCGTGGACGGCGACGTGCTGGACACGTGCGGCACCGGCGGCGACGGCCTGAACACCTTCAACATCTCCACCGCCGCCGCCGTCGTGGCCGCCGCGTGCGGCGTGCGGGTCGCCAAGCACGGCAACCGCAGCGCCTCCTCCGCCTGCGGCAGCGCCGATGTCCTGGAGGAACTCGGCGTACGCATCGACCTCGGCCCCGACGAGGCCGCCGCCTGTCTGTCCGCCGCCGGCATCACGTTCCTGTTCGCCCCCGTCTTCCACCCGGCGTTCCGGCACACCGCCGGCCCCCGGCGCGAACTGGGCGCCCGCACCGTCTTCAACCTCCTCGGGCCGCTGCTCAACCCCTCCGGGGCCCGGCTGCGCATCCTGGGCGTGCCCGCCCCGCACCTGGTCGAGCCGATGACCGAGGTGCTGCACCGCCTCGGCGTCAGCCGGGCCCTGGTCTTCCACAGCGAGGACGGCATGGACGAGCTGAGCACCACCAGCCCCGCCCACCTCGTCGAACTGCGCGACGGACACCGCACGGTGCAGCGCTTCGACCCCGCCGGACTGGGCCTGCGGCTGGCCCGCCCCCACGACCTGGCGGGCGGCGACCGCACCGTCAACGCGGCTATCATCCGCCGGGTGCTCACCGGCGAACCCGGACCGGCACGCGACGTCGTCCTGCTGAACGCCGCCGCCGCCCTGCGCGTCGCCGGCGCCGCCGGCACCTGGCACGAAGGGCTGCGCCAGGCCGCCCACGCCGTCGACACCGGCGCCGCCGACACCCTCCTGGCCCACTGGGCCCGCGTCTCCCACACCCCCACGGCAGCCCTGGAGATGCCGGTATGAGCGACATCCTCGCCACCCTCGTGACACAGGCCGAACGGCAGACCGCCCGGCGGCGCGCGGCCCGGCCCGCCGCCGAGACGGAGGCCGCCGCCGCCCTGGCACCGGCACCCCGGGACCTCACCGCGGCCCTGCGGGAACCGGGACTCGCCGTGATCGCCGAGATGAAGCCCCGCAGCCCCTCCAAAGGCCCGCTGACCGACGACTACCGACCGGCAAAACGCGCCCGCTCCTACCGCGAGGGCGGTGCCGCGGCCCTGTCGGTCCTCACCCACGAGGACGGCTTCGGAGGCAGCCCCGAACACCTCCGGGTGGCCCGCGCCGAGAGCGGACTGCCCGTCCTGCGCAAGGACTTCATCACCGACGAGTACCAGCTCCTCGAAGCCCGGGCGCTGGGCGCCGACGCGGTGCTGCTCATCGTGGCCGCCCTGCCCGCGACCCGGCTCGCCGAACTCCTCGCCCGCACCCGCGAACTCGGCATGGAGGCCCTGGTCGAGACGCACGACGCCGACGAGGTCGACACCGCCCTGGCCGCCGGCGCCACCGTCATCGGCGTCAACCACCGCGACCTGCGCGACTTCACCATCGACCGCACCCTGTCCGCACGGCTGCGCCCCCGGATCGGCTCCGGCCGGATCCTCGTCGCCGAGAGCGGCATCCGCGACGCCCACGACGCCCGCGCACTGGCCCGAGCCGGAGTGGACGCGGTGCTCGTCGGGGAGCTGCTGATGCGGGCCGACGACCCCGCCGCCACGATCAAGGAACTGACCTCATGACGCTGCTCCCCGCACCCCCCGTGATGACGCCCCAGGAGTCCTCCGCCCCGCCCCCGCACGGCTGGACCCCCACCTCCTGGCACGACCACCCCGCCGCCCAGCAGCCCGACTACCCCGACCCGCGGGCGCTGCGCCGCGTCACCGAGACACTCGCCCTGCAGCCCCCGCTGGTGCTGCCCGGCGAGATCCTCGACCTGCGGCGCGAACTCGCCGGTGTCGCGGCCGGTGACGGGTTCCTGCTCCAGGCCGGCGACTGTGCCGAGCGGTTCGGCTCCTGCACCGAGGACGGCGTGCGCGGCAAACTGCGGGTGATCCTCCAGCTGGCCATCGTGCTCACCTTCGGCTCCGGCCTGCCCGTGGTGAAGGTCGGCAGGATCGCCGGCCAGTTCGGCAAGCCGCGCAGCAGCCCCACCGAGACCGTCGACGGCGTCGAACTGCCCGCGTTCCGCGGCGACATCGTCAACGGCCCCGAGTTCGACCCGGCCTCCCGCCGGCCCGACGCCGACCGGCTGCTGCGCGCCTACCACCACTCCTCCGCCGCGCTGAACGTCCTGCGCGCCCTGACCCTCGGCGGCTTCGCGGACCTCGGCCAGGTCCACGCCTGGAACCAGGAATCCGTCCGGCGCAGCGCCGCCGGCCGGCGCTACGAGAAGGCGGCCGACGACATCAGCCGGGCCCTGCGGTTCATGTCCGCCTGCGGCGTGGACACCGGCGCCCAGCCCGTCCTGCACCAGACCCGCCTCTACACCTCGCACGAGGCGCTGCTGCCGGCGTACGAGCAGGCGCTGACCCGGTACGACGAACACCGCCGGGCCTGGTTCGGCACCAGCGCCCACCTGCTGTGGATCGGCGACCGCACCCGGCAGCTCGACGGCGCCCACGTGGAACTGCTCTCCGGCGTCGCCAACCCCCTCGGCGTCAAGGTGGGCCCCTCCACCACACCCGAGGACCTGCGCGCGCTGTGCGAGCGACTCGACCCCCACCGCAGCCCCGGCCGGCTGGTGCTGATCACCCGGCTGGGCGCCGGACGCTCCGGCGACCTGCTGCCGCCGTTGCTGCGGGCCGTCCGGGAGGCCGGTCACCTGCCGGTCTGGGCCTGCGACCCCATGCACGGCAACACCTTCGTGTCGCCCGCCGGGTACAAGACGCGCCGTCTGAGCGACATCACCGCCGAGATCGGGGAGTTCTTCGCCGCCCACGCCCAGGAGGGTACCCGCCCCGGGGGACTCCACCTGGAACTCACCGGCGACGACGTCACCGAATGCCTGGGCGGCGAACTCGACGAGATCGTCGACGCCCGCCTCGGCACGCGCTACGAGACCGCCTGCGACCCCCGCCTGAACGCCGCCCAGTCGCTCGAACTCGCCTTCCACAGCGCCGAGATCCTGCGCGCCCACCTCGGCGCCTGACACGGGCCGGCCGCTACCGGCGACTCGGCGAGGCCGGGATGCGCGACCGCTCCTCCCGCCCGCACGCCAGCCCGCGCCGCAGCATCCGCGGGCTCCGCGGGCGCCCCAGGCATCGACCGGGCCGGCTGCTCGCCGACCGCGGCTACGACCACGACACGTACCGGCGCGCTCTCCGGGCCCGCGGCATCACACCCAAGATCGCCCGACGCGGCGTCCCGCACGGCTCCGGCCCGGGCAAGACCCGCTGGGTCCTCGAGCGGACCTTCGCCCGGCTCCACCAGTTCGAACACCTGCGGACCCGCTGCGGGATACGCGCCGACCTCCACCTCGGTCTGCTCCGACTCGCCTGCAGCATCATCTGTTTGAGGAGCCTGCGAACCTCATTCTGAAACGATCAGTTAGCGAGGCGTTCGGCGGGGTTCCCGGCCGGGCGTTGCGCGGGGCCGGCGATCCCCACGGTTCCGGACCGGCGGCGGGGGCTTCACCAGAGCCCGAGTCCGAGTCTGCTTTCGCGTCCACGTTCGACCGAAAAGTCCCTGTCCGAACTGATCGGCGGCCCGTAGAAATGCCTTCTCGGCCTGACCGGCCGCCCGCGATCAGAAGGAGTCACCACAGATGCGTCGCCTTCGTTCCGCCTGTCTGGCCCTCACCGGCACAGCAGCGATGTTCGCCCTGTCCGCCGCGCCCGCCCAGGCCGCTCCCGGTGACGTCTCCACCTCCTGCGCGAGCGTCCTCACACCGGCCGGTTACGTCGACGTCAGCTGGGGCTACAGCAGCAGCTGCGGCACCCAGAGCTTCAGCCCGAACATCAAGCAGATAAAGCAGCTCACCGGTCTGCCGGTCGGCACCGTGGTCAATGCCTGCGCCTCCACCTACCAGCCCGCCGGCTGGGTCCAGACCAGCTCGTACTACACCAGCAGCTGCGTCTATTCCTCGGTCCCCAGCTTCAGCAACAACGCCTGGCAGCTGAAGCGCGTCTCCTGACCCGAAGGTGTGACGAGACCCCTCGTCGAGCGGGGTGAGCACGAAGGCGCCCGCGGGGTGAGCGCGGGCGCCTTCCGGAGCGAAGTCGACGGCGAGGAAAGCGAAAGAACTCGTTTCAGGAAAGGAGTTGAGAAGGAAGTCCCTTCATGGCCTCGCCACGGTCAACGCTAGCACTCAGGCCGGGATCAGGTCGCGGAGATTTTCCGGTGTGATGATCCGGGAGTCCGGGTGCAGCCCCTCGGGGCGTTCGAGACCGATGTACAGCACCGGCTCGTCCGGGACCGGCTCACCGTCCCACAGGTCCACAGCCGTGGTGTCGCCGGACATGAGGCCGACCAGGTGGCGAACCGTCAGGTAATCGCGCTCGACCACGGCGCGCACCACCTTGGACACCGAGACCTGGTTCTCCTCCACCCGGTTGGCCGACGCGATGCCCCTCAGGTACAGGTGCAGCCACTTCGCGTGCCACCGGCCGTCGTCCTCGCGCCGGAACACCAGCGGCAGCGCCACCCGGCCCGCCCCACGGAGATCCGACTTCATCCGCACCGTGCGCGGCTCGAACGGGCGGCCCTTCTGCCCGCCGTCGCGCAGCATGAAACCGAAGAACGACTCCTCGACCTCCTCGAAGCCCTCGCCGGCGTAGATGTTGACCTGCGGAACGATGAAGGTGCTGCGAACCCGGTCCAGGGACAGGTCGATGAATTCCGAGGCTCCTTCGGGCGCCTCGGTGACATCGCCCGAGTGCTTGCCCCCGACGGCCGTCAGGGATGTGTAGGACAGCCAGGAGTCGGTGCTGTAGTCCGTGTGGAGGAGCAGCGCCGAGAGGTCGTAGTCGGTCCGCTGCTCGGCCTCCTTCCAGTACGTGAAGAAGCGCAGCTGTTCGCCCTCGACGGCCGAGACCGAACCGCGCGGCAGGACACCGAGCCCGGCCGCGGTCGCCCTGCCGCTGAGCGGGAGCGCCACGTCGAGGACGTCGGGGCCGAGCAGCAGCCGGCCCGGCGCGGGGAGCCGACGCCGTGTCTCGGCGTCGAGGGCGGCGATCAGACGCTCACGGTCGGCGGCGGGCACGGGCGGCCGTACGTCCGGGGCGACCCAGCCGCGGCCCCGGCGGTTGACGAAGATCCGGGGCTCGGCCGTCTCCCGCTCCCGGTTCTGGAAGTGCTCGCGGACCGAGAGCACGACCCGGCCGGAGACCCGGGGAGCGACCTCCACCGCGGCGGCCACCACCGCGTCCCGCTCCCCCTGGTCGGCGGCGATGCGCAGCAGGAGGTCCAGGGCGCGGAACAGCTTGCCGGGAGCGGACTTCAGCAGCCGCGTCGCACCGAGGACGTCGTAGTCGTCGAGCAGCTTCTCGAGACGGCTGTCGAAGGACCGGGCCTCCTTCTCGCCCCGTGCCACGGCGAACACGTCGGCGGCGTGCGGCCAGCGGGGGTACTCGTGCGGGTGGAGATGCTCACCGAGCCGTTTGAAGGGCTCGCGGTGCGCGTGCACGTCGGCCAGCTTGGCGGGGTTCGCCGCGACCACGGCGTCGAGGCCCGCGAGCAGCGCACGGCGGACCGGCCGCGACAGGGCACGGAACCGGGTCGGTTCCCGCAGCGTCACGTCGCCGCCCGACAGGGCGCACGCCAGCCGCAGCACATCGGTGACGGTGTCCAGCAGGAGGTCCGCGCCGACGGCGAGACGGGCTTCGTTGACCACCGCCCGGTTCTCCCGCACCGGGATCGACTCCGGCTGCAGGCCGAGGGCGCACCGCTCGGCGAGGATCCTGAGGTCGCCCAGGTGCTCCTCGCCCAGCGGCGTCGGGCTGCCCGCCAGGGCCAGGTACAGGTCCGTGAGTTCGTCGTCCAGGTCCCGCCCGAGGTGCAGGACGGTCACCCGGTCGCCGGCCGAGGCGATCAGTTCGTCCTGCGCCGCGAGCATCTCCTCGTAGGTGTGCTGGTAGCGGCCGTACACAGGAAGGCTGAGCAGGTCCAGCACTCCGTGCGCCAGCTGGGTCAGCACGTTCTCGCGCGAGGCGTCGTCGGCGAGCGCCTTCGTCACGCACCGCATCCAGAACTCCTCGGTGTCCGGCACGTTCGCCGGGAAGTCGATGAAGTACGTGTTGTGCCGGACGTGGTCGCCCACCATCTCGCTCACGGTGCGCAGCGTCCGCCTGGCCGTGTGCACGACCGCGGCCTCGGACAGCCTTGACAGCCGCTCCAGCAACTCCGACGACAGCTTGAAGCCCACGGACGCCAGCGCCGCGTCGAACTGCCGTGCGGCGGTGGCTCCTTCACCGGCGGAGCCCTTGGGAGAGGGAAGGCGGTGCGTGTGCCGGATGACCAGCGATTCGAGACGGTGCGCCATCCGGGGATGATCGCAGAGGTGTGCGAGCCGGTGCACGGGAGTTTTCCGCACGCCCCGTCCGCACGCCCCGTCCGGACGTCCTGGAACCGAACCGCTGACGGGTCCCGGTCGCCGCCGAGCGGGACGCCGTACGATCCGCGCCCGGGCAGCCGCATGCCTCCCGTGGGGAGCCGGGAGGTGCGGCGGGCCCGGCCGTCCACGCAGACCGGCACGGCCCAGCAAGGGGAGCCTCGCCCGGGGGCGTGACCCGCACTCCCACCATGCATCACGAACCAGCCGGCGGAATAGATCGCGGCCGAAAATAGTCGGTGTACGGGCCCCGGGGGATGGCCGGGCGCCGCACCTGGCCCGGTGCCCGTTGACGGAGTCGTTCCGAGTTCTGTCCGGCCGATCCTGCGACCACTGGGCTGCGCCGATGGAACGCCTGCCCGACGTGCCCGAGAGCTCCGCCCGGTCCGCAGGTCCTGCCCGGGTGAACGACTACGACAGTTTCGCCGAGGCCTACTCGGCGGAGAACGAGCACAACCTCGTGAACGCGTACTACGAGCGGCCCGCGATGTCGGCCCTCGCCGGAGACGTGACCGGCCGCCGGATCCTGGACGCCGGCTGCGGCTCGGGCCACCTGTCCGCCGCGCTCCACGACCGCGGTGCGGTCGTCACCGGCATCGACGCCGGCGCCGGGATGCCGGCGTCGGCCAGGAGACGGCTGGGGGACGACGCGGACCTGCACGTGGCCGACCTGAACGACCCCCTGCCGTTCGCCGACGGTGCGTTCGACGACGTGGTCGCGTCGCTGGTGCTGCACTACCTGGAGGACTGGGGACCGGCGCCGGCCGAGATACGGCGCGTGCTCAGGCCCGGTGGCCGGCTGATTGCGTCGGTGGACCATCCTTTCGTCGCGTACACGATCACGGATCCTCGGCCAGACTGCTTCGCGACCACCGGCTGCACCTTCCACTGGGCCTTCAACGGGCAGTCCGTCCCCATGAAGTTCTGGCGCAAGCCGTTGCACGCGATGATCGACGCCTTCACCACCGCCGGCTTCCGCCTCACCGCCCTCAGCGAGCCGCAGCCCGACCCGGCCGCCCGGGAACTGTTCCCCGACGGCTTCCACGACCTTTCGGCCGGACCCTGCTTCCTGTTCTTCGTCGTCGAGGTACCGCCCACGACCTGCGGGCGCGTACGCCGGCCCTCGTGACCGTGGCCGGGAAGGCCGAGCACGCCGCACGGTACTGCGCATCATCATGCTCTCCGATGGCGCGGTCGTCCGACGAGATGGGTTTGGGTGCGATCGGGTGGTCCGTCGCCGGTACTGCAACTGCCGACCGTCCGAACCGCCTCCTGGACACCGGACGAACGCCGATGTTGGAGGTTGGTTGTATGCAGGAGTGGAACTACTCACCGACCGCCGTGACGGTGCCTCAGCTGATCCTGGACCCCTACCGCTGCGGTGTCGATGCGAACACGACTCTCGACGGAGCGGACACGGGTGGGCAGTGGGGTGACGAGGACTGGCGGGTACCACCCCGGGCGCGGGCCGAGGGGAAGGAGGAGGCACCGTCGCGTGCCCCCGAACCGAGCCGGCCGTCACCCCTGCCTCCGGCCGACTGCCGCCGTCTGGAACTGCACGCGGCACTCGTCCGGGCAGGAGTCGCGCCCGCGCCCGGAGACCTGCACGCCGTGGAAGCGGTGAGCGCCCTGGACGACACCGTCAACGACGCCGTCCGACGCTGGATCGCGGCGCACTGAGCCCAGTCGCGAACGCGGAGCCGGTTCGGGCCGGCAGTGGCTCCGAACGAGTCCTTCTCCGGCCGGTGGGCGCCCACGCCGCGGTGGTGGTGGACGCGCTCCTCCTTCCCGGCTCCGTACCCCGGGCGCACGGACAGGGGACAGGGCCACCTCGGCGACGTTGGTCCTGCTCGGTCGGAACGGCCGGACACCGAGAATGACGCATCTCCCCGGGGACCTGCTCCTCGAGGACGCCTGACCCCGGCCGTCTCCGGCGGAGCCGGACCGCCGAGGCGAGGTGCGGCCACGTCGATTCTCCGTTAGGGAAGACGCCCGCCTCGGTCCGGAGCGGTTGCATAGGATCTCCGGCATGGCACTGCGACCTGTTCAGGTGAACATCAAGGCTCTTGACGACGAGGCGGTCGGCCGGTTCTGGGCGGAGGCGCTCGGCTGGAGTCTTTCCAGCGAGGGACCCGGCGTGACCAACGTCCAACCCGGCGGCGACTTCGTCTGGCCGGACCCGGTCGCCGTCTGTATGGACGTGGTCGCCGTTCCGGAGCCCAAGACGGCGACGAAGAACCGTGTGCACCTCGATCTCGCCACCACCTCCGCGGCCCATCAGGCGGAGTGGGTCGCGCGTCTGAGGGATCTCGGTGCGACGCCCGTCGACGTGGGTCAGGGCGAGGTGCCGTGGACGGTGCTCGCCGACCCGGAGGGCAACGAGTTCTGCGTGCTGGAGCCCCGGGAGATCCACCGGGACACCGGGCCGATCGCCGTGGTGGTGGTCGACTGCGCGGACCCGCGGGCCATGGCCCGGTTCTGGGGTGCGGCGACGGACTGGACTCTGCACGAGGTGACCGACGACCACGCGGTGCTGCGCTCCGCCCAGGGTGTCGGCCCCTACCTCGAGTTCCTGCGCACGTCCGGCGCGAAGACCGTGCCGGACCGCGTCCACCTCGACCTGCTGCCCTACCCCGGTGACGACAAGGCTGCGGAGGTCGCCCGGCTGCGGGCCCTCGGTGCCACCGACCTCGACCTCGGCCAGGGCGACGTGCCCTGGACCTGCCTGGCCGACCCGGAGGGCCACGAGTTCTGCGTCCTGGGCTCGTCCTGACGCGGAGCCTCGGCGAGCCGCTGGTGCCGAAGGCGGAGTGAAGGTCCTGGCAGCACGGCGGTGGCACCAGCGGGATGCAGCTCCGCCCCGTGCACGCCGTCGGGGAGCCCGTGCACGCCGTCGGGGAGACGGCCGGCAGCGACCTGCCCCTCCTGCCCGGCCCGGCGAGGAGACCGGTGCGGGCCCGAAGGTGGTGGGCGATGGCACGGCAGAGGGGAACCGCGGTGCCGTCGGCAGCCACCACCCGCGGGTACCCGGCGTGCGGACGGCCCGGCAGAGCCTCATCTCGCAGCCCCGACGTGGTGCCCCTCGCCGCCGGACGGCCCTGCTCGGCGATGTCCGGAAGCAGCGGGGCCGCGACCACAGCCGCGGGGAACACAGCGGCACCGTGACCGTGACGGGCGGCACGATCCGGTTCGTACCAGTGGGGACGGCCCGGTACGGCACCCCGGTCCACCGCGTCGGCCTCGGCCGGCACGGCAGCGTCCTCGTACGGGGCCGCCACCCGCCGGCCGAGCCCGACGAGGCCCGGGAAGCCGTTCCGTCACGCCGACGGAGTCCTGCTAGCGGTTGACGGCTCTCATCCCCGCCTCGTCGTACCGCTCGCCCGCCGCCTCGGGCAGCTCCGCGTCGATGCGGGCCAGGTCGTCCTCGGTCAGCACGATGTCGACCGCGGCAGCGTTCTGTTCGAGGTAGGTGCGGCGCTTGGTGCCCGGGATCGGCACCAGGTCCTCGCCCCGGGCCAGCACCCAGGCGATGGCCAGCTGGGCCGGGGTCACCTCCTTCTCGGCGGCGATCTCCTTCACCTTCGCCGCCAGCCGGAGGTTCGCCTCCAGGTTGGCTTCCTGGAAGCGCGGGTTCTCGCGGCGCCAGTCGTTCGCGTCCAGCTCGTCCGGTGAGGTGAACCGCCCGGCGAGGAAACCGCGGCCGAGCGGCGAGTACGGCACGAAGCCGATGCCCAGCTCACGGCAGGTCGGCAGCACCTCGGCCTCCACGTCCCGTGACCACAGCGAGTACTCGCTCTGCACCGCGGTGACCGGGTGCACGGCGTGCGCGCGCCGGATGGTCTCCGCGCTCGCCTCGCTCAGGCCGATGCACCGCACCTTGCCCTCGGCGACCAGCTCGCCCAGCGCGCCGACCGTCTCCTCGATCGGTACGTTCGGGTCGACCCGGTGCTGGTAGTACAGGTCGATGTGGTCGGTCCCCAGACGCTTCAGGGAACCGTGGACCGAGCTCCGGACGTGCTCGGCCGAGCCGTCCTGCGGGCCGACCGTGCTGATGTCGCCGGGTACCGCGTCGTCCATCCGGTAGTTGAACTTCGTTGCGATCACGTACTCGTCGCGATGCCCCCGGATCGCCTCGCCGACGAGCGACTCGTTGGTGAGCGGCCCGTACATCTGGGCGGTGTCGAGGAAGTTCACCCCGAGGTCGAGGGCGCGCCGGACGGTCGCGATCCCCTCCTCCCGGTCGGTGGATCCGTAGAAGGCGGACATGCCCATGCACCCCAGGCCGATGGCCGATACCCGGAGGTCCCGCAGACTGCGCTTCCGCATGCCGTGTTCCTGCCTTTCCCTGCGCACTCGTTCGTCGTTCGTTGTCCGTCGTCGGGGCGGCACGAAGCCCCGCATCCGTCCAGCGACGGATTCCACCGTCCGGCATCCCGTGAGGAGTTCCGGCCGGGACGGGCTCCGCGCGCCGCGGTGTCTGCGACGCTACGACCTGGAGCGCACTCCAGCGCAAGTCGACTGTTCAGCCGGACCGGGCCCCCGCCGGCCACAGGGCGGTGGCGGCGCGGACCAGCCCCGCGACCGCCGACGGGCGGCTGTGCGGGGGCCGGGCGATGACCGCGGTGACGCGGGGCGCGTCAGGGCCCGGTACGGCGATGAGGCCCTCGCGCAGCCCGGTGCGGCCCGGCTCCGGGACGACCGCGCAGGCCCGGCCGACGGCGATGAGCCGGGGGAGCCGGGTGTGGTCGCGCACCTGCGGGCCGAAGCCGTTCGGGAAGGTGCCGTCGGGACGCGGCCGACGGGGGAGGGACAGGCCGGGAAGACCGGTGACCTCGGCGAGCCGCAGGCGGGGGCGCCCGGCCGCGGCGCGGGCGGCCCGGCGGGTGCGCCGCTCGGCCGCCTCCACGGCGTCCAGCGCCGCCCGCGCCCCCGCAGCAGTACCGCCCCGGTCTCGGTCAGGGTGACGCCCCGGCTGCCGCGCTCCAGGAGGGCGGCGTCCAGGCACCGTTCGAGCCCTACCGGCCGTCCGTGACAGCGGGGGCTGGGCGATCCCGAGCCGCCGCGCGGCCCGGCCGAAGTGCAGCTCCTGGGCGACCGCGGCGAATTACCGCAGCTCACGTGTTTCCGCCCCGTCGGCGCAACCGGCCGGCCGCGGGACGGCACCCGGGCGGTGTCGCCGCCCGCCTGATCGGACTCGGACGCCCCGCCGGGTGCGGGAGAAGGAACGACGTCATGAGCGAGACGAACATCGTGAAACGACAGAAGGTCGCGCTGGTGACCGGCACCCGCACCATCTCCTCGGCGCCGCCGGGCCTGGTGGCACGGAAGTGGAGGCGGACGCCGCCGGCCGGGCGGCACACCGCCTCCCCGGCCTCCGGGTGCATCTCCCCGCGGTGGGCGTTGACGTCGTCGGTCTCCACCTGGAAGGCCGCGATCCGCCAGGCGGCGGAGTCGCTGCCGGTCATCTGCCGTTCGGCGGCTCGGACACCGCCGTCGGCCCACGGCATGGTAACGGCTGTTACCATGCCGGTATGGCAAAGACGCAGTTGGGTGCACGCGTGGACGAGGACGTCGCGGAACTCGCGAAGAAGCGCGCCGCCGACCTGGGGCTGAGCATCGGGGACTACCTCGCCAGGCTGGTGCAGGACGATGCCAGCGGCCTGCGCGCACGTGCGGTGGACGCGGCCGCCCACTTCCTCGCCGAACACCAGACGGTCTTCGACGAGGCCGAGGACGCTCAGCAGTCCTCTCGGGGAGCGCGCGCCGCCTGATGGATCTGCACATCGACGTTCCCTGGATCCTTCAGGTCGCCGAGGCGGCCGGCGCCGACGACCCGGCTCCCGACGACTACGGTGTGCCCGCCTCGGCGGTCGCCCGCCATCGGGCCCGACTGTTCGAGCAGCCCGTCTACGACGGGCCCTACGCCAAGGCGGCCGCCCTGGTGCACACGCTGGGCCGCTGCCGCTGGCTGGAGCGCTCCAACATGGCCGTCGCCGCCGCCACCGGCGTCATGTACCTCGAGGCCGCGGGAATTCCCGTCAAGCCCGTCCGTGAGGACGCCGTCGCCCTCAAGGACCTGCTCCTCGACCCCGCCTGCACCGCCGGGAAGATCGCGGCTCTGCTGCGGACCTGGCCCACCGCCACCTGACGGCCGCCTCCGGTTTCGTGCGCGGCCGTCGCGCCGGCCCGCCTTCCGCCCCCCGGCGGCGAGATCACCGGGCGCCCGAAAGGCGCCTTTTGTCCCTCATGTTGGGCTTGGTTGGCACCCGCCCGGATACCCGGCCGGCATGGTACGGACACTGAGAAGACACGGCAGGCACGGCATACGCACCGAGGCCGACCGCGAGGCCGAGGCCGGGCGCGAGGCCGAGGCCGGGCGCGAGGCCGAGACCGGGCGGGGTACGGGTGCCGGGACGGATGGGCAGGCGGAACGGAGGGCGCCGGACACCCCGACGGACATGCCCAAGCGCTCCTGGAAGGCGGTGCTCGAAGGCACCCTCGAGGAGTTCAAGAAGGACGAGCTGACCGACCGGGCCGCAGCACTCACCTATTACGGGATCCTGGCGCTGTTCCCCGCGCTCCTGGCGCTGGTCTCCTTGCTCGGGATCGTCGGGCAGTCGGTGACGCAGCAGGTGCTGGACAACATCCAGAAACTCGCCCCGGGCGCGGCCCGGGACGTGCTGCGCAACGCGGTGCAGCAGATGCAGGGCAACGGCGGCCTCGGCTCCCTCGTGGCCGTCGTCGGCCTGGCGCTCGCGATCTGGGCGGCGTCCGGCTACGTCGCCGCCTTCATCCGGTGCGCGAACGCGGTCTACGACGTCCCCGAGGGGCGTCCGGTGTGGAAGGTGCTGCCGGTTCGGGTCGGGGTGACCGTCGTGCTGATGGTCATCGCCGTCATCAGTGCGGTGATCGTGGTCTTCACCGGCAGTCTGGCGCGACAAGTGGGCACCACGCTGGGTGTCGGGGACACCTTCCTGACGGTGTGGTCGATCGCGAAGTGGCCGGTGCTCGTGCTCCTGGTCACGATCATGATCGCGATCCTGTACTGGGCGACGCCCAATGCCAAGGTGCGCGGCTTCCGCTGGGTCACGCCCGGCAGCTTCCTGGCCCTGCTGATCTGGATGATCGCCTCGGCGGGGTTCGCGTTCTACGTGGCGAATTTCGGCTCGTACAACAAGACCTACGGTGCTCTCGCCGGCGTGATCATCTTCCTGGTGTGGCTGTGGCTCACGAATCTGGCGATCCTGCTGGGGCTGGAGTTCGACGCGGAGATGAACCGCCGGCGCGCCGTCACGGCAGGCCATCCGGCCGAACAGGAGCCCTACGTGGAGCCGCGCGACACCAGCAAGTGGGACGAGGAGGACCGCCGCCGTCTGGACTCCTGAGGCGGTCCCCTTCCGTGAGGGACGGTCCTCTCGGGGCCGCCGGGGCGTCGCTCGTCGGCGGTCCGCGGTTTCACGGGCGTCGCGGCACAAATTCTGTCGCCGTCGACGCAGAAATCCGATTCATGTGCGGTGAGGGTATGTCGGTGGACGGCCCGAGAAACGGCGGCGGTTTTTGTCGGGGCTCGCTCGGGCGGTTATTCCGTGCTACGGTTCTTCCAGTTGCAGTTGTGGTTCCCGAAAACTTCAAGTGCTCCTGCCGTCCTCCAGATCGGCAGGTGCGCTTTTTAATGCCGGTTTTTATTCCGGACGGGGTCATCATCACGGCGACGCGGGACATGCACAGTGCGGGTCCCACGGGTAATGCCCCAAAGGAGATATGACATGGCTACTGGCACCGTGAAGTGGTTCAACGCGGAAAAGGGCTTCGGCTTCATCGAGCAGGACGGCGGCGGCGCCGACGTCTTCGCCCACTACTCGAACATCGCCGCCTCCGGCTTCCGTGAGCTGCAGGAGGGCCAGAAGGTGAGCTTCGACGTCACGCAGGGCCAGAAGGGCCCGCAGGCGGAGAACATCGTTCCCGCCTGATCGCGGCACGCACGTAACGGCTGGGCCCGCACCGATCGGTGCGGGCCCAGCCGTTTGCCGGCTGCTCGGCGGATCCGTGGAGCGGTCGATTCGTCCGCGCAATCGAAAATTCCGCTCCGGTAAAATCTGAATCCGGATTTCGTGTTACCGTCCCATTGAATTCACTCGGTGCTCCGCAAGTGTCGGGCGCGATTCGGCGCCTGTGTCCTCGGTGTGTCGGCGTGCGGTGTGAGACATCCGCTGCACATCTGACCGGCTGCGACAGGGAGGGAAGAAATGGCGACTGGCACGGTGAAGTGGTTCAACGCGGCACGGGGTTTCGGTTTCATCGAGCAGGACGGCAATGGCGCGGACGTGTACGCCCACTACTCCTACATCGCCGATCACGGGCTCGTGGGCCTCCTGGCGGGCCAGAGGGTGACGTTCGACGCCGTGTACGGACGGAAGTGCCCGTACGCGGAGAACATCGTCACCTGAGGGCTGCGAGGCCACGCCGCCACGGCCGGCACCGTCGTCGACGACCCGTGTGCGATCCGCTCCACCGGTGCCACCGCCCCCGGTGATCCGCGCCGCCAGGTCCTTCGTCGATTCGCTCACCGCCGATCAGAGGTCGGCCGCCCTCTTCGACGTCGACTCCGGCCAGTGGCTCGACCGGACCGACGTCGACTCCAACGACCGTGAGGGCGTCGTCCCGCGCGACCGCCTCCGTGAGCCCGGATCCGGTCCGCACTCACGGAGGCGGACCGGTTGCCGCCCTCGACGCGGAAGGGCACCGCTCGGCAGCGGGCGGCGCGGCCCCTCAGGTGCGGTTCTGTGCCGGTGCGGGCAGTGATGCCGGTTCCGGCCCGGTGATCCGCGCCGTCGCGCGGCGGGGGAGCAGCAGCGGAGTCGCCAGCAGCAGTACGCCGGCCAGGCCGATGGCCGTCCGCGGGCCCAGCAGGCTTCCCAGCACACCCCAGACCGCCGTCAGGAGTGCGATCGAGGCCTTGGTCGTCACCGCCCAGGCCGACAGCGTGCGGGCGACCCGGCCGGTCGCGGTGCGCTCGAGCCGGCAGGTCGCGTGGACGGGATTGAAGACCCCGCAGCAGAAGATGAGCCCCAGTTCGACGCCCATCACCAGCAGCAACCCTGCGGTGCCAGGCCCCAGGAGGGCCAGGCCGACGGGCCACACCGCACGCAGCGTCCCGAACACGAGCAGGACCTGCCGCTGCCCGAACCGCGTGACCAGCGGTGGCGCCAGCCGCGAACCGAGCAGCCCGCCGACCGAGGGCACCGCGAAGGCCAGCCCGTACTGCCACGGAGCGAACCCGAGCCGGCCGAGCATCAGGACGGCCAGCAGCGGCGAGACGGCCATCACCAGGCCGTTGAACAAGGCGGTGTTGAGGAACAGCGGACGCAGCGTCGCGTCGGCGAGGATGTACCGCCAGCCGTCGAGCAGGTCCCCGGCCCGCATGCGCGCGGTCTCCCGGCGCTCGGGCCGGAGCTCGTGCCCGCCCATCGCGCGGAGGCCGAGGGCCGACAGCAGGTAGCTGACCGCGTCGGCCACCACCGTCGCCACCGGGCCGAGGAGCCCGATCGCCGCGCCGCCCAGCGGCGGTCCGACGATCGTGCTCGTCCAGGCCGTCGACTCGAAGCGGGCGTTGGCGACGAGCAGGTCCCCGGCCGGCAGCAGCGTCTTGAGGTACGCGCCGGAGGCGGCGCGGAAGGTGATGTCGGCCGCCGCGACGACGACCGAGACCAGCAGGAGCTGAAGGAGGGTGAGCACGCCGAGCGCGAATGCCGCGGGGATCGTCAGCAGCGCCGCGAACCGCACCAGGTCCGTCGCGATGAGCACCGGCCGCTTGCGCCGGAACTCCACCCACGGGCCGAGCGGCACCGCCACCGCCGCGCCCACCGCCGCCCCCGCGGAGGCGAGTGCCGCGACCTCGGCCGGCCCGGCGTGCAGCACCTGGACGGCGATCAGCGGGAACGCGCCGAAGGCGAGCCATGTGCCGAGCGTGCTCGTTGCGTAGGCCCCCCAGAGCCACCCGAACCGCCGCCCCAGCCGGTGCCCGCTCTCCACGTCCGACGCCCCCACCCCTCATCCGCACAACCGACAAGCGATCGGATGCATCAAAGCGAAGCCGCCGACCGAGAATCAAACAACGGGCGGGCCATCAGTCACAACCAGACGTTGTGGCTCTAGGGTGTCGGCATGGATCTCGACACCGTCCGGACGTTCGTCGCCGCCGCCGACGCGGGACAGTTCCGGGAGGCCGCCACCGAGCTGGCCGTCACCCAGCAGGCCGTCTCCAAGCGCATCGCCGCGCTGGAGCGCACCCTCGGAGTACGGCTGTTCACCCGGACCGCGCGCGGAGCCGAGCTCACCATCGACGGGCAGGCGTTCCTGCCCCACGCGCGCGAACTGCTGCGCGTGGCCGAGCGCGCGGTCACATCCGTGCGCACCGGCCGCCGTCCACTGCGCGTCGACATCATCGCCTCACGCGGCGCGGCGTCGGGACTCATGCGCGGCTTCCACCGCGCGCACCCCGAGATCGATCTCGACGTGGTGATGCTCCTCGACATCGAGACCGCCGTCGCCGCCGTCCGCTCCGGCACGATCGACGCGTCCTTCCGCGCGGTCGCCGCGCCCGGCAGGCCCCTGCCGGAGGACATCGAGTCGGTCCGAGTGCTCGACGAGCCGCTCCAGCTCCTCACCGGCCCCGCCCACGCGCTGGCGGGCGCCCGGTCGGTGAACCTCGCACGACTCGCCGGACACCGGATCTGGATGCCCGGCATCGTCCCCGGCACCGAGTGGGCCGCCTACTACGACGACCTCGTGGCCGAGTTCGGCCTCACCATCGAGGCCACCGGCCCCAACTTCGGCTCCGACGCCCTCCTCGACACCGTCGCCGACACCCCGGCCCTGGCCACCTTCATGGGCGGACAGACACGCCTGGTGTGGCCCTCGGGCCACGGCCTGCGCCGCATCCCGGTGACCGATCCGACGCCCGTCTATCCGCACTCGCTCCTGTGGCACCGCGACAACCCCCACCCGGCGCTGGGCACCCTCCGCGCCCACCTCACCGCCACCGCGGCCGGCCACGACGCCGCCGGGACCTGGACGCCCGGCTGGGTGCTTCCGCACTGACCGCCGCCGTGACCTCGCTCACGTCGCCGAACGGGCGGACGGGCGGACGGCGCTTTGTCCGCCGCCGCGAGCAGGAGCGCGACGGCTCACCGCCCGCCTCATGCGGCACACCGGCGGCCCGGCGCGGCAGGACCCGCCCGACGTCCCGTGGAGAGGAGCCGGACGGACCTCAGCTCCGGGACGCCTCCGGCCGGGGTGCGGCGGCGGGCTCCAGCCGGACCACGATCCCCTTCGACGTCGGCTGGTTGCTCTTGTCGGCCACGCTCTCCAGCGGCACCAGGACGTTGGTCTCCGGGTAGTAGGCGGCGGCACAGCCGCGCGTGGTCGGGTACGGCACCACGCGGAAACCCGCGGCGCGGCGCTCGGCGTTGTCCTGCCACACACCGACCAGGTCGACGTACTGCCCCTCGGCGAGGCCGAGACCGGTGATGTCCTCCGGGTTGACGAGCACCACCCGCCGGCTGCCGTGGATGCCCCGGTAGCGGTCGTTCGACGTGTAGGGCACCGTGTTCCACTGGTCGTGCGAGCGCATGGTCTGCAGCAACAGGTGCCCTTCGGGGGCGTGCAGCATCTCCCAGGCGTTCCGGGTGAACAGCGCCTTCCCCACGGCGTTGTGATAGACGCCCTCGTTGACCGGGTTCGGCAGCTGGATGCCGCCGGGACGTGTCACACGCCGGTTGAAGTCGTGCAGCCCGGGGACGACGCGGGAGATGCGGTCGCGGATCGTGCCGTAGTCGGCCTCGAACTCCTCCCACGGGATGTCGGCCCTCGCCTTGCCGAGGGTGCGGCGGGCGAGCCGGCACAGAATGGCGACCTCGCTGAGCAGCAGGGGAGACGCGGGCTGGAGACGGCCGCGGGAGGTGTGCACCTCGCTCATCGAGTTCTCCACGGTGACGAACTGCTCCCCGTCGGCCTGGATGTCCCGTTCGGTGCGACCCAGGGTCGGCAGGATGAGCGCGGTCTCGCCGCAGACGGTGTGCGAACGGTTGAGTTTGGTGGAGATGTGGGCGGTCGTACGGCAGCCGCGCATGGCCTCCTCGGTGACCTCGCTGTCCGGGGCGGCGCGGACGAAATTGCCGGCCAGTGCCAGGAAGAACTTGATGCGGCCTTCGCGCATCGCCTTGATCGAGTCGACGGAGTCCAGTCCGTGGGCGCGCGGCGGATCGAAGCCGAACTCCTCCCGGAGCGCGTCGAGGAAGTCGTCCGGCATCTGTTCCCAGATGCCCATGGTGCGGTCGCCCTGCACGTTGCTGTGCCCGCGCACCGGGCAGGCGCCGGTGCCGGCCCGGCCGAGGTTGCCGCGCAGCAGCAGGAAGTTCACGATCTCCCGGATGGTGGGGACGGCGTGCTTGTGCTGCGTGATCCCCATCGCCCAGCAGACGATGACGCGGTCGCTGCGCAGCACCTCGTCCCGGACCTGCTCGATCTCCTCGCGCGTCAGTCCGGTCGCGGCGAGGATGTCCTTCCACTCGATGGTGCGGGCGTGCTGGGCGAACTCCTCGAAGCCCTCGGTGTCGGACTCGATGAAGTCGTGGGCGAGCACCTGGCCCGGCCGGGCGTCCTCGGCCTCCAGCAGCAGCCGGTTGATCCCCTGGAACAGCGCGAGGTCGCCGCCGTTGCGGATGTGGAGGAACCGGTCGGCGATCCCGACCCCCTGCCCGATCACCCCGCGGGGCTTCTGCGGGTTCTTGAACCTCAGCAGGCCGGCTTCCGGCAGCGGGTTCACCGCGATGACACGGGCACCGTTGCGCTTGGCCTCCTCGAGTGCGGACAGCTGCCGGGGGTGGTTGCTTCCGGGATTCTGCCCCACCAGGAAGATCAGGTCGGCGTGGTGGAGGTCGTCGAGGCTGACCGTTCCCTTGCCGGTGCCCAGGGTCTCGTGCAGGGCGAACCCGCTGGACTCGTGGCACATGTTGCTGCAGTCGGGCAGGTTGTTGGTGCCCAGGGCCCTGGCGAACAGCTGGAAGACGAACGCGGCCTCGTTGCCGGCCCGGCCGGAGGTGTAGAACACGGCCTCGTCGGGGGAGTCGAGCGACGTCAGCTCCGAGGCGAGCAGGCCGAGGGCGTCGTGCCAGCTGATGGGCTCGTAATGGTCGGATCCCGGCCGCTTGACCACCGGTTCGGTGAGCCGCCCCTGCTGGTTCAGCCACGCGTCGGAGCGCCGGCCCAGCTCGGACACCGAGTACGTGCGGAAGAAGTCGGCGGTGATGCGCCGCGTCGTCGCCTCGTCGTTGATGTGCTTGGCGCCGTTCTCGCAGTACTCGTTGCGGTGCCGGTTGCCCGGTGCGGGGTCCGCCCAGGCACAGCCGGGACAGTCGATGCCGCCCACCTGGTTCATGGCCAGCAGTGTGTGCCCGGCGTTACGGGGGGAGGTCTCCTCCAGGGAGTACTCCACCGCATGGACCACCGCGGGCACACCCGCGGCCCACTTCTTGGGCGGGGTCACGGTCAGTGCCTCGGTCGGCTCGTCGCCGGGGGCCTTCTTCATCAGGTTGCCTCTTCCTCACGCTGCCGCCGGGGCGCAGGTCAGCCGACGGGCCAGCGGGCCACCCGACTCCTGCGCGGCTTGGGTTCCTCGGGCCGCACCCGCCCGTCGCGGATGGTTCCCCGCCAGGCCCCGGTCTCTTCTCCCAGGCCCTCGATGTACTCCTTGAAATGCCGCAGCTCGTCCCGCACGACACGGTCGGCCAGCCCGGGGACACCGGCGAGCACGCCGGTGACGCCGCGCGGCTCGATGCGGATCCGCACGGTCATCTCCGTGCCGCCCGCCGCGGTGGGCCGGAACGTCACCTCGCCCCGGTGGGCGGGATGCCGCTCGAGACTTCGCCAGACCACGTGCGAGTCCGGTTCCTGCTCCACGATCTCGGCCTGGAACTCACGGCGCACCGGTCCGGCCGCGACGGTCCACGTGGTCAGGGCCGGCCTGACCTGGTCGACCTTCTTCACCACCGTCATGAACCGGGGGAAGACCGTGAACTGCGTCCACTGGTTGTACGCGGTACTCACCGGAACCGCGATCCCGATCGTTTCCTCAACGCTGTGCATGACCCACCCATCGTCAGCCGCCGCTCGCCCCAGTCTCACCGCACGCCCGGCCGGTCGCCACACGTCGGCCCGCACGCAGCCGGCCGCCGGGGCCGCGCGGCCGGCCCGCTCCGCCGGGCGTCCGACTACCCCTCACGCAGGGCGCCTAACGCAGGGCGCCTCACGCAGGGCGCCTCACGCGAGGCGAGTGGCGACCGGGCGACGAGGCTGCCTTCGCGGACAGGACCGACACCGACGGGTCCCCCCCGCCGGACTGCGTAATCTCAGGCCACGGCGGGCACCCGTCACCGATGACCTCGGCTGATTTCCTGTTCGCCCTGCTCGGAGCGGGTGCGCTGGGGGCGGCGGTGCTGCCCCGTCTGGTGGCCGGCCGGCCGCTGTCGGCGCCGCTCGTGTTCCTGGCCTGCGGTGGCATCCTGCCCTTTCTGCCCTTGCCCCTGCCGGACATCGACCCCGTCGGTGACCGAACATGGGTGGAGCACCTCACCGAGATCTGCGTCATCGTCTCGCTGATGGGGGCGGGGCTCGCCCTGAACCGGCCCTTCGGCCGCCGCCGGTGGAGCGCCACCTGGCGGCTGCTCGGCATCACGATGCCCCTGACCGTCGCGGCGACGGCGCTCCTCGCCCGGGGACTGCTGGACTGGCCGCCGGCCGCCGCACTGCTCCTCGCCGCCGTGCTCGTACCCACCGACCCGGTGCTCGCCTCGGAGGTCCGGGTCGGTGCGCCCACCGACTCCGAGCACGACGAGGACGAGGTGCGGTTCGCACTGACCAGCGAGGCGGGACTCAACGACGGGCTGGCCTTCCCCCTGGTCGCGGCAGCGATGGCGCTGGCTGCCACAGCCGGTACGGGGATGTCCGGGGGCTGGGTCGGGCACTGGCTGCTGGTCGACCTCCTGTACAAGTGCGCCATGGGCGTGGCCTGCGGCCTGGCCGTGGGAGCGCTGCTGGGCTGGCTGTTCTTCCGTGCCGGCCGGCGGACGATGCGGTTGTCCGAGCACGGCGAGGGCTTCGTGGCCCTGGGAGCCACGTTCCTGGCCTACGGTCTGACCGAAGTCGCCCACGGCTACGGCTTCCTGGCCGTGTTCGTCACCGCCTGCCGCCTGCGGTCCGCCGAACGCGCCCACGGCTACCACACGGTGATGCACGACTTCGTGGAACAGGTCGAGCGTCTTCTGACCGCCGGCCTGCTCCTGCTGCTCGGCGCCTGCCTCGGGCAGGGGGGCCTGTCCGAGCTGACCTGGCAAGGAGTCCTCGTCAGCCTGTCGCTGCTGTTCGTCATCCGCCCCCTGACCGGCTGGCTCGCCCAGCTCGGCTCGGCCGCGGGACCCCGTGAACGCCTGGTGACCGCCTTCTTCGGCATCCGCGGCATCGGCTCGCTCTTCTACCTCTCCTACGCGCTCGGCACGCAGACGTTCCACGTCCCGGCCGGGGAACTGTGGGCGGTGGTGGCCTTCACCGTCCTCGTCTCCGTCGTCCTGCACGGGATCACGGCCTCGCCCGTCATCTCCCGGCTGGACCGGCTGCGCCTGCTCCGGGCGAAGCGGGACCCCGCCACGGGACCTGAACCGGACGAGGTCGACATCGCGAGTCAGCGGCTGTGAGCGAGCGGGAGCACCGGTTCGGCCTGTACGGCGCCCTCAACGTGCTGTTCTTCGTGATCACCGGTGTGCTCGGCGGCGTTCTCCTGGCGGCGATGCGGCAGCAGGACTCGTTCGACCCGCGCTCGCGCCCGGCGGCGTCGGCCTTCCGCTCGTGTCGGGCGTGGGCCCGGCACTGACCGAGCGTGAGCCCCTGCCCAGAAGGCGGGGTCGGGGATGCGTTGCCTTGTCCGGTCGCGCGGGCCGGGCCGTGGGCGCCGGCGGGAGGGTCAGAGGCGGATGACCACGAGTGCGGTGTCGTCGGTGTTGCCGCTGGAGGGGAGCAGGTCGGTCAGGAGGCCGTCCGCCAGGATCTCGGGGTCGGCCTGCCCGTGGCGGGCCAGGGAGTCGGCGAGCCGGGCGAGACCGGTGCAGATGTCCTCGGTCCGGCGTTCGACGAGGCCGTCGGTGTACAGGACGAGCGTGGCGCCCTCGGCGAAGGGGACGGCTGCCTCGGAGCGTAGGACGTGCTCGGGACTCACGCCCAGCGGAGGGTCGGTGGCCCGGTCGAGGAAGGTCACTGTCCCGTCGGGGGAGAGCAGGGCGGGCGGCGGGTGGCCCGCGCAGCTGTAGGTGAGGGTGCGGCTGTCCCAGTCGATGAACGTCTTCGCCACGGTGGTCGATTCGGCGCCGTCGACGGAGCGGGCGTAGAGGCCGAGGGCTTCCAGGGCCTGGGCCGGACCGTCGGCGACCCGGGCGGCCGCGCTCAGCGCGCTGCGCAGCTGGCCCATGACACAGGCGGCGGCGAGCCCGTGGCCCACGACATCCCCGACGGCCACCGCGATGCGGTCCCCGGGCAGGGCGACCAGGTCGTACCAGTCGCCGCAGACGTTCAGGCCACCGATCGCGGGACGGTAGCGCACGGCCGTCCGGTGATGCCCGACCGGGTCCGGAGCGGGCAGCATCGCCGCTTGCAGGGTCAGGGCCACCTCCCGTTCCCGGGCGTGCGCCCTGCGCAGGCGCTCATTGAGTTCCTGCAGTTCACGGGCGCGGGTGTAGAGCTCGGCCTCGAGCACCCGGGCCCGGTCGCTGTCGCCGCGGCCGCCACGGGCGCGGATGAGTTCGGTGACCTCCTCCACCCGGTGGACGATCAGGACCACTTCGCCGTCGGGGCCGAGGAGCGGCGCGTTGACCGGGCTCCAGAAGTGTTCCTCCCAGTGGCCGGGCCGCCCCGGATCCTCGATGTCGTAACGGAGCAGCGCCATGGTGTCGCGCTCGCCCGTCTCCAGCACGCGCACCATCGACTTCCGCGTCTCCCGCATGCCGGCGGCGGCCGGTTCACCAGGGTTCTCCGGGAACACGTCGAAGATGTAGCGGCCGAGCAGCTGCTCGCGGGAGCGCCCGGTCAGCTGGGCGAAGTCCTCGTTGACGTCGGCGTACGCCAGATCGGGGGTGAGCAGCGCCACCATGCCGGGAAGGGCCCGGAACACCGCCGCGTAGTCGATCCGCGGTCCATTCATGCGCTGCCGCCTCGACGCCGCCCGTCACCACGTGTGCGGTTCCACGATAGTTCGCGCCTGCCGTCCGAGCTCGGGCACTGCTCCGTCCGGGGTCGGCAGGCACCTGCCCCGCACGATCACCGAGGCTCTCGACGTCGCCTGACGGATCGGACCGGGGTGCGCCCGCAGTACGCCCCCCGGTCCCGCGGGTCAGCGGTACGCGCGTCACCGGACGGGCCGTCCGCACCGGCCCTGCCGTGCCCCGATCGTGACCGGCACCGCGGCACCGCGGCACCGCGGCACCGGGCGGCACTGCGGCCCTGTGCCACGCCGCCTGACCGCCGCGCCTGACCGCCGCGCCGGGCCGGCGGTCGTGCCGCCCGGCGCCTCACCCGTCGGCGGGCCGCCCCCTGCCCGGCACCGGGTCGGCCGGGGAGGGGGCGGCCAGGTCGAGGAGCCGGTCGGTCAGGACGCCGAACCGGTGACCGAGCCTGCGGACTTCGTGACGTGGTAGGTGACCGTGGTGCCGCTCCAGAAGTGGAAGGTCAGCGTCACCGGTGCGCCGTCGCGCAACGCGTTCAGGAAGTCGGCGGTCAGGACGATCCTGCCGCCGGGGTAGTCCGGGGAGAAGGCCCGGTTGAACTCCTGGAACGGGGTCCAGTCGGTCTGGCCGGCGTTGCCGCCGTCGGCGTACCTGGCCTCCATGGTCGCCAGACTGTCACCGCGGAACCGGGCGGGGACGGCGAAGGAGCCGGTGGTGCCGGTCGCGCCCGACAGCACCGGGGTGTCGTGGGTGATGACGTCTATCTGCCAGGGGACGCCGCGGGAGAACCTGGCCCGCAGCGTCGCGTTGACCCCGTGCGCCCGATCACCGACCAGCCGGGTGAGCGCGGTCGCGGTCAGCGTGAGCCGGCTGCCGGAGACGGTGTAGTCCCTGCCGTACGACAGCGGGGTGCCGCCCTGCCACAGGCCCTGGAAGCCGGTGCCGTTCAGGTTCAGGGTGAGCGTCCGCGCCGTGATCGGGGCGGACTTCGGCACGTACACCGTGTCGGAGGAGGCGGTGCCCGAGCGTGTGGTCCAGCTGGACTTGATCAGCTCCATCATGCCCGGGTCCCGCCACTGCAGCGTGTTGCGGTTCACGAACGAACCGGCGTCCCACAGAGCGGTGGTGATCCCGCCGAGGCGTGCCTGGTGGCCCAGGTCCTCGAAGTACTTCAACGCCTCACCGCGCTCGACGGCGTCGGGGCGGGTGTAGTCGGGGTAGCTGAGCAGGCCGTACTCGCCGAGGTAGACCGGAATGCCCTTGGCGACGAACAGGTCGCGCATGCGGGTGAAGGCGTCCGTCATGTCCTTCTGGGCGGTGGCGTCGTACCGGGTGCCGCCGGCGATGTTCACGCTGAACGGCCAGTAGCCGTAGTAGTGCACGGTGGCGACCAGGTTGCTGTCGTGCAGCGCGCTCATCGTGGTGGACAGGTCGTCCATGAGGTTCTGGGAGGGTGTGCAGCCCTCCGTGGGCAGCACGAGCAGGCGGTCGCCGTTCCCGCCGCCCGAGGAGCGGACGACGGTGTGGAAGGAGGTGTTCAGCTCGCGCAGGAGCTGGGCCTTCTGCGCCTCGGTCGCGTTGTTGAAGACGGGTTCGTTCACGCTCTCGAAGAGCAGGGTGCGCGGCGCGTCCCGGAACGTGGCGGAGATCTGGGCCCAGGTCGCGTCGAAGCGGGCGAGCACCCCGTCGTGGTCGGCGGGCATGTCCGCGATCCACTGCCACGAGTCGTGGTGGACGTTGAGCACGACGTACAGGCCGTCCGCGAGCGCCCAGTCGACCACCTGCTCGACACGGTTCATGAAGGTGGCGTCGATGGTGTAGGGCGCGGTGGCGGACTGGTGGTCCTTCCAGGTCACCGGGATGCGGACGCTGCGGAAACCCTTCGCACGGACGGTGTCGAACAGTTCCTCGGTGACGGGCGGGTTGCCCCAGGACGTCTCGTCGGGGATGGCGTCCAGGGTGTTGCCGAGGTTCCAGCTGGGCTGCATCGCGGCCACGGCGTCCACGGCGGCGGCCGCGGCCTTCGGCCGCTCCGACTGCGCCGGGTCGCCGGTCGCTGCGAGCGAGGTGCCGCCCGACAGTCCCACGATGACCAGCACCGTCAGCAGTAGTCCTGCCAGGCGTCCGGGGCCGCGGCTGCGACGGTGCGCGGCGTTCCGTATGTCCTTCACGTGTCGTCCCTTTCGGTGGATGGTGCCTTTCGGTCGAGTGCTGCCTTTCGGTCGGGCAGGGCCTCTTCGGTCGAGTGGCGCCGATCTGCAGGCGGTGCCCCGGGCCGGATGTCCGGCGATCCGGTCCGTGACGGCTGGGCGGGCGAGCAGGAGGGCGGGCAGGTGAGCCGACGGGTCGGCGGCCGGGCGGGCGGGCGGCGACAAGGTGCCGGCCGCCCGCCGCACCCGCCGGTACGGGTCCGCGGGCTGACGCGTGCGGCTCAGCGATCGAGGGGCTCGTAGTCGAACCAGTCGAAGTGGACGGTGCCTGCCGCGGCGTACATGCCGAGGACCCGGCCGCTGAAGCCGCCTGCGACCTCGGTCGACAGGTAGCGGCCGTCGAGCGTCGCGAGCACGGTGAAGGTGCCGTCGGGCTCCTCGACGCCGAGGGAGACGACGTCGGGTCCGGTGACCGGCCCGTGCGGGGGCGGCGTCTCCGTGATCGTGAGGCCGAGAACCACGGGCCCGGCGGGCACGGGGTGCGTGGCCACGACCGTGCGCAGGGAGCCGACGCGCGCGATCACCCGGACCTCGGTGCCGGACGCCTCGATCGCGTAGTGGTGCCGCTCGTCCAGCCGGACGGCGAGCCCGCCGCGCCCCTGCGCGGGGTCGGCCAGGGTGCGCGCCCGGCACGCCAGGTGCTGCTGGCGCCGGCCGGTGAACACCACGTCCGGCTCGTCCAGGGAGCCGCCCCGTGCGCGGAGCGTCAGCCATCCGGGGCGCTCCTCGGTGGTGCAGTGCTCGGCGGGCCGGTCCCGCAGGGAGATCCAGGAGGGCCGCAGTCCGCTCGGCTCGAAGTCGTCCCGGTGCTCCTCGGCGGGCCCGGGGGACAGGGGCCACGGGAGCGTGGCCGGGTCCGGTGCGACCTCGCCGACGACCGGCCAGCCGTCCACCCACGTCACGGGCGCCAGGAAGGTCTCGCGGCCGAGCACGTGCCAGCCGGGGGTGCCGCCGCGCGGTCGTACGCCGAGCAGGACCATCCACCAGGAGCCGTCGGGGCCCTGGACCAGGTCGGCGTGTCCGGTGTTCTGCACGGGGTGGTCGGTGCTCCGGTGGGTGAGGACCGGGTTGGCCGGGCACGGCTCGAACGGACCGTCTGGCGTGCGGCCCCGGGCGATCGACACGCCGTGGCCGCGCTCGGTGCCGCCCTCGGCGATGAGCAGGTACCAGTGGTCGCCGAGCCGGTACAGGTGCGGCGCCTCCGGGGCCTTCGCGCCGGGTGTGCCGGACCACAGTCCGTGCGGTGTCCCGTACGTCCGTCCGGTGGAGGGGTCGATACGGACCTGGGCGATCCCGGCGAACGTGCACCAGCAGGTGCCGTCCTCCTCCCAGGCCAGGTCGGGATCGATGCCCGGCACGCCCGGCACCCGTACGGGATCGGACCAGGGGCCGGCGGGATCGGTGGCCGTGACGATCAGGTTGCCGCCGCCTTCGCTCACATTGGTGACCATCAGCCAGAAGCGGCCGTCGTGGTGGCGCAGGGTCGGGGCGTAGACCCCGCCGGAGGACGGCATGCCGGCCGGCAGCCGCAGTTGCTCCGGCCGGTCCAGGGCGTTGCCGATCTGCGTCCAGTGCACCAGGTCGCGACTGTGGAAGACGGGTACGCCGGGGAAGTACTCGAAACTGGAGCAGGCGAGGTAGTAGTCGTCTCCGACGCGGCAGACGCTCGGGTCGGGGTGGAAGCCGGGGATCACGGGCTCGCCCGGGCGGGCGGCCGGGTGCTGGAGGGGGACCTCCGCGTCGTCGCGGCTTCCACGGTTCAACTGGTGACTCATTGCGGCGGCCCTACCCTGGGGTGAGTGTCGAAGCGCTTCACTTGATGGCAGGCGAACGTAGCGGATCTGTTTCTCGGGAAACAAGAGCCATAACGGCTAGAAACTTTCGCCGCCTGAGGCATTGCCGATCCGTCGGGACGGTGGCAGCGTCGATGCGCTTCGACAGATGGGGTGCGTTCGTCCGGACACCCCCTCGCCCGCTCCGGCCCCACCGTGGGGCCGGGACGGACGTCCTGCGTCCCGGACCCGGTGCGGCCCGGCTGTCCGGCGGCACGTCACAGGGTGTCGAGCTCCTGCCCGGCGGGGATGTCCTCGCGGTGCAGGAAGGTGGCCAGCAGGTCGCCGACGGGATGGCCGGCCTCGGCGGGGTGGCGGAGGGCGACGCTGGGGTCGATGGTGTAGCGGTTGCGGCGGCCGACGCGGGTGCGGGTGAGGTATCCGGCCGCTTCGAGGTCGGCGACGATGAACTGCACGGCGCGTTCGGTGATGCCGATGGCGTCGGCGACGTCCCGCAGGCGGGACTCGGGATCACGGGCGAGGGTGATCAGGACACGGGCGTGATTGGTCAGGAACGTCCACTGGTCACCGCGCGCGGAGGATTGAGTCATGGCCTTCATC
Organism: Streptomyces sp. NPDC088766; assembly: GCF_044750845.1. Taxonomy (NCBI): domain Bacteria; kingdom Bacillati; phylum Actinomycetota; class Actinomycetes; order Kitasatosporales; family Streptomycetaceae; genus Streptomyces; species Streptomyces sp. NPDC088766. Next base: position 62,353 of record NZ_JBIVKQ010000018.1, read on the forward strand.
ATACGAAGCGGGCTTCGTCTGGCCAATATTTTTTCACGAAAAAACATTGACGAAAAACCGTTGACGAAAAAATTTTCGTGTAACTCTTGACCGGTGTCGGGTGGCCGGGTGACGCTGAACACACCCCCGCCATCGCTCCGGCCCGCCGAAGGGAGCCATTCGATGAATGACCTGTCGTTCACCGTCCCGCTGTGGATGTGGGCCGCAGTCACCCTCGTCATCGCCGTCATGCTCGCCGTCGACCTCCTCGCCCACCGGGACGACCACGTGATCGGCTTCAGGGAAGCGGCGATCTGGTCCGGAGTGTGGATCGCCATCGGTCTCGCCTTCGGGCTGGTCCTCCTGGCCTGGCAGGGCGGCGAGGTCTCCTCGACCTACTACGCCGGCTACCTCATCGAGAAGGCGCTGTCCATCGACAACGTCTTCGTCTTCGCGCTGGTCTTCTCCTTCTTCGCCGTCCCCGACGCCTACCAGCACAAAGTCCTGTTCTGGGGCGTCATCAGCGCCCTGATCCTCCGGCTGGCGTTCATCTTCGTCGGCGCCGAGCTGCTGCAGCTGTTCTTCTGGACCGCCTACCTGTTCGGCGCGTTCCTGATCTGGACCGGCTACAAGATGGCCGTCTCCAAGGACGCGGAAGTCCACCCGGACCGCAACATCGTCGTCCGCCTGGTCAAGAAGATCATCCCCACCGACACCCGCTACCACGGCAGCCGGTTCTTCACGAGGACCGGCGGGCGGCGGGTGGCCACCCTGCTGTTCGTGGCGCTGGTCGCGATCGAGGCCACCGACCTGATCTTCGCCGTCGACTCCGTCGCCGCCATCCTCGCGATCACCACCAACACCTTCCTGGTGTGGACCGCCAACGCCTTCGCCGTTCTGGGCCTGCGCAGCCTGTACTTCTGCCTGGCCGGACTCCTGCGCCGCTTCGCCTACCTCCACTACGGGCTCGCGGTCCTGCTCGCCTTCGCCGGCGTCAAGCTCATCCTGTCCGAGACCCCCGTCGGCAAGCTGCCCATCCCCCTCACCCTCGGCGTCATCGTCGTCACCATCACCGTCTCCATCGCCTGGTCCCTCATCGCCACCCGGGGCGACCGCGGTGACTCCGACGGCGGCACCACGGCCGGAACCGACGGGACCGCGGGCGCCGAACCCGCCACCAACCCGCACCACCCGGACACGGCGTCATGAGCACCCCGACTCCTTGACGCCGTCGGAGGAGCGCCTCCGTGCGATGCGGCCCCGCCCCGTCGCACGCGGCGCTCCCCGATCGCCGTACGGCCATGACGACCGGTCTTCCCTCCCCGCAGCCCATGCCCTCCCGTCCCGACCGACGGGACGGAACGGAACGGGAGGGTGCCGCCGCCCCGCGCCCGCGCCCGCCGCGGGCCGTTCCGGCTTCCGGCCCCCTGCGACCGGCGGCGGCTCCCGTCCCCCTGCGGTCGTTGCCGGTCCCCGACGGTCCCTGGTCGGCGTACGCCGGTTCGCCGGCGCTGCCCGGACGGGCGCCGACGGCGGCGGGACGGCCGGTGCGGGCAGGACCCGGTCAGGTCCCGCCCGCACGGCTGCGCGGGTTCCGGCTCACCGCCGCCGCCGTGGCGGTGGGGATCGTCGTCGCGCATCTGATGGCCACCGCGCCCCCGCCGCTTCTCTGGCACCCGGTGACACCGAGTGACGCCGAGTGACGCCGGGCACGGCGCTCAGACCCGGCCCGTGACCGTCACCGTGACCCGCGTGGCGGGCCGTTCGGGCGCCAGGGCGTCCAAGCGGTTCTCGACGCGGGCCCGGACGGCGCGGGCCACGTCCACGGGCCTGGCCTGCCTCAGGACGACGACCTCGATCTCGACGTGCCAGGAGCCCGCGCCGTCCTCCCGGGTCATCCGCACTCCCGCGGACGGGGTCCTGCCGGAGCGCGGCGCCGGCCGGGACAGCGCGGAGCGCAGCCGATCGGCCAGGCCCGGCCTGAGGAAGGCGACACCCGCCACGTCCTCCACGACCCGGGCGACGTCCTCCACGAGCGTCGCGTGCGGGGTGCCTGCGTGGTGCCCGGTCATGGGGTGGGGCCTTCCTGCTCGTCGTCGGAGGGGGCGAGGACGACGTCGGTGACGTGGATGTCCACCACCGTGACGACCACGCCCAGTTCCCGGTCCGCGGCCTCCCGTACCCGCTCACGCACCAGCTCGGTGATCTCCGGCAGGGGAGGGCCGGCCGGGACGCGGACGTCCAGGCGGACCTCGACGGCTCCCGCGGCGCCGTCGGTGGACAGACGGCAGGAGCCGGCCCGCACGCCGGAGACAGTCTCGGCTGCCGCACGCACCGCACGGGCTGCGACCGCCTCCATGATCCACAGGTCCTCCCCGGGCTCCCCCAGGGGCAGCGGGCGTCCCGGACGCAGCTCGAGTCGTACGACGTCCATGACGCGCCGCGTCAGCGGCTCGGCGTCATGGGCGGCAGCGTCCGCGGCCTCCGCACGCAGACCGCGCACCGCGGTCTCCAGCAGGTCGAGTCCGCGCACGGCCTCCCCGCAGTGCGGACAGGACCGCAGGTGGGCCTCGTCGGCCCGCCGTTCCCAGTCGTCCCAGGTTCGCGACAGAAGCCGCCCGCACGGCAGGAGCTCGTCTCCGGCGTCGGCGGACGTGCTGTTCGGCGGATCGGTGTGGGCGGTCATCGCCAGGCCCCCATGGCTTGTGTCAGACAACGGCGTGCGCGGAAGACGCGGGCACGGACGGCTTCCTGGCTGATGCCGACCGTGTCCGAGATGAACTCGTAGGAGCGGCCGTCGAGTTCCCGCAGCACCCAGCACGCCCGCTGTTCGGGCGACAGCAGGTCGAAGGCCTCCCGCAACTCGCGGACCGCGTCACGGGCTTCCGTGATGCGGGCGGGCGACGTGGTGTGCTCGGCCGCCGCCACGTCGCCCGCCGCCTCCAAGGGAGCCACGGGCCGACGGGCTCGCAGCACGTTCAGGCAGCGGTTGGTGACGATGCGGTACATCCAGGTGCCGAAGGAGGAGCGGCCCTGGAATTCGGGAAGCCGCCGCCAGGCGCTGATGAACGCGTCCTGCACGGCGTCCTCCGCCTCGCTGCCGGTCCCGAGGAGGCTGGTGGCCAGCCGGATCAGCGCCGGAGCATGCCGCTGCACGAGCACGGCGAACGCGTCCTCGTCCCCCTCCGCGGCACGCACGGCGAACAGGGCGTCGTCCGTGGCGTCCCTGGTGTCTGGTGGTGCGCTCTGTGTGCGGGCCCCCGCCACTGGGCGGCTCCTCTCGTCCGTCTCTCCACGAGGTTGGACAGCCCGGAGGCGTCCTTGTTACGGAGCACTTCGGGGCCTGGGCCCCGCACGGACGCCGGACCGGGAGGAAACATCCCCTTGATCTCGGTCCTCGCCGGTCCGCGCGTGCTCCGGGCCCGGACTCCCGGAGCGAGGAAGAGGAGCAGCACCGACCGCGTGACGGACGGCCGACGGCTCCCGGGCCGGGAGCCCCGGACTTTGCGCCCGGCCCTTTTTCTCCGAACCCGCGTCACGGATCCGGCCGGAGCGGGTCCACTCAAGTGAGAACGACCGGCAGCCGTAACGAGAGGGATGTGCCATGACCACGACCACGCAAGCCGCACCCACCGCCAAGGACGTCACCACGTCCCGGACCGGCGGTGCGCCGCAGACGACGACGGCCGTCTCCGGTGGCAGGGCGGGAGCCGACCAGCCGGCCGCGAACCGGGGCAGGACGTCGATCGCCGACGTCGTCGTCGTGAAGGTGGCCGGGATCGCCGCCCGGGAGATCCCCGGCGTGTACGACATGGGCGGCGGTCTGTCGCGCACCATCGGCGCCGTGCGCGACCGCGTGCCCGGCGGGCGCCCCAACGTGGGACGCGGCGTGAAGGTCGAGGTGGGCGAACGGCAGACGGCGATCGACCTGGACCTCGTCGTGGAGTACGGCGTGCCCGTCATGGACGTGGCCCGTGACGTGCGGGAGAACGTCATCTCGGCCGTGGAGCGCATCACCGGACTGGAGGTGGTCGAGGTGAACGTCACGGTCAACGACGTCCGCCTGCCCGACGACGAGGACCCGGCGGTCCCGGCCGAGGCCCGCGTGGAGTAGACGCGCCCGGCGGAGAGACCGACAGGAGCGGATCCGGTGAGAGGTGGATCGGGATGAGCACCCCGTACATGGGAATGATCGCGGGCATGGCCCTGGCGTTCGCCGGACACTTCGGCGGGTTCGGCGCCTTCCTGCTGGTCGCCGCGCTCGGCGGCCTGGGCTGGGCGCTGGGCCGGTGGGCCGACGGCGGCGGAAACGTCCGCGACGTGCGGGACGCGTTCGAACGGAGCCGTCGATGACCGCCCCCGAACAGCGGGGCGTCACCGTCGTCTCGGACCGGGCGGTGCGCAGGATCGCCCGGCAGGCGGCCCTGGAGGCTCTGCCACCGGGCCGCAGTGGTCCGCCCGCGCCCCGGGTGGCGGTGTCCGTGCGCGGTGGGAGAGCCGAGCTGTCCCTCGGGGTGACGCTGCCCTGCCGGGCTCCGCTCGCCGACACGGTGAGAGACGTCCAGGAGCACGCGACGGAGCGCACCCGTCTGCTGACGGGCCTCGACGTGCCCCTGGCGCGTGTCGACGTCGCTTCGCTGACACCGTGGACGCGTGTTCCGCCCTCTCCCGCGGGCGAGACCGGTTCCCGCTCCCGTACGCCCCGGCGGTGGTGGTCCGAGCGCCGGGTGCCCGTCGCCGTGCTCACCGGAGCCGCCGCCGTGGCCTGCGGTGCGTTCGCCGCCGACCTGGTCCGGGTGCACACCACGGGACGGCCGGCCGGCGCCTGGCGGACCTGGGCCGTGCGCTGGCTCTCGGGGCACGGGCCAGGTGACCCGGCCGTCGTCGCGGCGGGCGGCCTGACCGCTGCGCTCGGCCTGTGGATGATCCTGCTCGCCCTCACTCCCGGCCGGCGCGGGCAGCGCACCGTCCGCACCTCGGCGCCGCGTGTCGAAGCGGCGGTGGACCGGGCCGCGGTGGCACGCGTGGTCCGACACGCGGCGGCGGGCGTGGAGGGCGTCACGACGGTCCGGGTACGGCTCCGGGGCCGCCGCGTCTCGGTCCGGGCCGGACTCGCGTTCGGCGACCGGGCGAGCGCGCACACCGCCGTCACGGCCGCCGCCCGGGACGTCCTCGACGCCTGCCGCCTGCGCCGCGGCCCCCGGCTGCGCGTCACGGTGACGCCCGGGCCGGTCCTGCGCAAGCCGGTTCCGGGGCCGGGCGCAGAGGGTGGGGGAGCCGCATCGGTACCGGGGTCCGGCGCACACGGCCGGCCGGCCGTGGAGGACGCCGGAACCGCGCTGGCCACGGACGCGGAGCCGGCGGCGGCCGGGACGGCGCGGAGCGTCCCGGCCGCCACGGCGTCCGCGGTCCGCGCGGAGCCGTCCGCGCGGACCGCGCCGTCCGCGCCGTCCGCGTCCGGCGGGACCACGGGAGGCGGCCGGTGACGCCGCGCCCGCGCAAGGTCCTCAACCGCATCGGTCTCTGCGTCGTCGGCCTCGGGCTCCTGGCCTCGGGCACGTGGCTGGCCGCCACGGACCGGGGCGTCGCCCCCCGCCTGCCGTCCTGGTGGCCTGCCGCCGGCAGCGGTTCCGGCGTCCTCCTCGACCGCGACCGGCTGGCACAGCTGCGCGGCGAGGCCTGGTGGACACCGACCGTCTTCGCCGTGGCGGCCGCGCTGACGCTGTTGTTCGTCTGGTGGGCTCTGGCACAGCTCCGCTTCGGCCCCGCCCGGGCAATCGCCCTGCCCACCCCGGGCGGGTCGGTGCGCCCGCAGGCGCTGGCCGAAGCGCTGTCGACGCGTGTGGCGTCCCTGCCTGGCGTGGCCCGCTGCCGTGCTCGTGTGCTGCGCCGTGCCGGAGGCCGGCTGGAGGTCGGCCTGCGGGTCTGGCTGCAACCGGACACGCCGCCCGACGCCGTGGTGGCCGCCCTGGGCGCGGTGACGGCGGAGGCCGAGGCCCTCGCCGCGCCGTACACCGTCCGCAGCCGGGTCCGGCTGAGCGCGGCGACGCTCCGCACGCACCGTGCCCGCTGACCCGGCGCCGCGGCGGCCGGCCGGCTGCGCACCTCGGCCGTCCGCGTCACCGGCCCCGTCCGCGTCACCGGCCCCGGCTGCCCGGACGGACCGCGGGCGTCCCACCGGGCCGCCGCTGCGGTTGCCGGGCCCCCGGTTTCACCCGGTACCGCCGGCCCGGTGCCGCGCGGCGGCCAGCCGGGCCTCCGCCTGGTCCAGGAGGGTGTCCAGTACGACCGGATAGGCGCTGAGGTTCATCCGGTCCGCCAGCAGGTGTGCGGTGGCGGCGATGTGCGGGTGGGTCTCGGCGGGCAGCCGGGCGTAGGTGGAGGTCCACATCCCCTCGTCCGCCCCTCTCGCCTCGTCCTTGACGGCCAGCGCGCCCGCGTCCAGGGCGGCGAAGGCCAGAGTCAGGTCGATGAACGCGTGGTAGACGCCGACGGCGTCCACGTCGCTGAAGCCGGCGCCGCGCAGGATGCCGATGATCGTCTCGTCCACCTGGATCTCCCGCGGCCGGCCCGTGACACGGCTGGCGGTCAGCAGGGCGGCCTGGGGGTGGGCGAGGTAGGAGGTGTGGACGGCCAGGCCCAGGGCGCGCAGGTCGGGGCGCCATCTCCCGGTGGCCGTCCAGCTGTCGAGGGCGCGCCCCATCAGTTCCTCGCCGATGGCACGGGTCAGGTCGTCCAGGCCGGCGAAGTACCGGTAGAGGGTGCTCGGGTCGGCCCCGAGCGCGGCGCCGAGCCGGCGTGCGGTCAGTCCGGCGCTGCCGTGCTCGCGCAGCATCCGCAGTGCCGTCCGCACGATCTGCTTCTCCGACAGCACGGTGCCGTGGCGGGTCGGCCGTCGCCTGCGCCGTTCCGCCTCCGGAACCACCTTCTTGGGCATCGCGCGCTCCCTCGGAAACCCTCGTGCCGAACCCCTTATGCCAACGCCGTAGACCTTAACCGTCGCGGTCGTGTTGCATCGGGGCGTCCCCGGGCGTTCGCCCGGGCTGTCCCGACTCTCGACGAGAACGGTGTGTGACATGCGTGTGCTTCTCGTGGGTGCGGGCGGCGTGGGAACCGCCGCCACCCGTATCGCCGCCCGCCGCGATTTCCTGACCCACATGGTCGTCGCCGACCACGACCTCGCCCGTGCCGAGGCGGCCGTGGCCGCGCTCGGCGACCAGGGGGACCGGTTCAGCGCGCACCGCCTGGACGCCTCCGACGAGACGGCCGTCAGCCGGCTCCTCGTGGCGGAAGGCTGCGAGGTCCTGCTGAACGCGACCGACCCGCGGTTCGTGATGCCGCTGTTCAACGCGGCACTCGCCGCGGGTGCGCACTACGTCGACATGGCGATGTCGCTGTCCGTACCGCACCCGACCGCCCCCTACGAACAGTGCGGGGTGAAGCTCGGCGACGAGCAGTTCGCCCTGGCCGGGGCCTGGGAGCGCGCCGACCGCCTTGCTCTGGTCGGCATGGGCGTGGAGCCGGGCCTGTCGGACGTCTTCGCCCGGTACGCGGCCGATCAACTCTTCGACGAGATCGACGAGATCGGCGTCCGCGACGGCGCGAACCTCACCGTCGAGGGCTACGACTTCGCACCCTCCTTCAGCATCTGGACCACCATCGAGGAGTGCCTCAACCCGCCCGTCGTCTACGAGAAGGGCCGCGGCTGGTTCACCACGGCACCCTTCAGCGAGCCGGAGGTCTTCGACTTCCCCGAGGGCATCGGCCCCGTGGAGTGCGTGAACGTCGAGCACGAGGAGGTGCTCCTCATGCCCCGCTGGGTGGACGCACGCCGCGTGACCTTCAAGTACGGCCTCGGCGACGACTTCATCGCCAAGCTCAAGACCCTCCACGCCCTGGGGCTCGACTCGACCGGGAAGGTCACCGTCCCCGGCACGGACGGGCCGGTCCAGGTCTCCCCGCGGGACGTGGTGGCCGCGTGTCTGCCCGACCCGGCCACGCTGGGCGACCGCATGAAGGGCAAGACCTGCGCGGGCACCTGGGTCAGGGGAACGAAGGACGGTGTCGCGCGCGAGGTGTACCTCTACCACGTCGTCGACAACGAATGGACGATGCGCGAGTACGGCTCCCAGGCCGTCGTCTGGCAGACCGCCGTCAACCCGGTGATCGCCCTCGAACTGATCGCCGACGGCAGGTGGAGGGCGAGCGGCGTCCTCGGCCCCGAGGCCCTGCCGCCCCAGCCCTTCCTCGACCTGCTCGGCGCGTACGGGACTCCGTGGGGCCTGCGCGAGGAGAACTGAACCGCCCGTTCCCCCGGCCCCCCCCAGCCGGGCGGAGACCCGGAGCGGCACGTCCCGCTCCGGGCCCCCGCCCCGAGCTCACCGCCCGGACGCCCTAGACGCGGTCCTGGAAGACGCAGTTCCACACGTGCGTGCCCGTGACGCCGCCGTCGGCGCGCACTGCTTCCAGCGTGTAGAAGTGCGTGGTCCCCCGCGCGGCCGTGGTGTCCGTGTAGGCACGGGTACCGGCCGGCAGCAGGCCGGCGTGCAGCGGCTCGTACGCCTCCGTGGCCGCGTTCCACCGGCTGATCCGGTAGCCCACGACGGTCTCGCACGCGGCCGTCCTGTCGCACCGCCAGTTGATGGACGGCCCGTCCTGGTCGGGCCCGCCGATGATGACGCCGTAGCCCGTGCCGCCGAGGTCCCAGTCCCGGGTGACCGTCACGGACGGCCGGACGTCCAGCTCGGTGGCCTCGACGGCCGTGACCCTCGGGTCGCTCGGAGGCAGCGCGTTGCCCCAGCGGTCCCGGGCGACGACCGCGTACACGTACGTCTCCCCGTCCGGCAGGTCGCCGCACAGGACCGCGAGCGGGTCGCTCGTGCCCTCCGCGCAGGAGGCGGAACCGAGCCACTTGACCGTGCCGTCGGCCTGCCGGACGCCGCTCCAGCCCACGTACTGCTTGACATCGTCCTCGGTCGAGGCCGCCCAGCTCAGCAGTATTCCGTCGGCGCGCGGGGTGGCCAGCAGGCCGGTGACCGGGCCGGGCGCGACGCGGTCGCCGGTGCGGACGACGAGCGGGGCGGACAGCGCCGACTCGTTTCCGGCCGGGTCCACCGCGGCGACCGCGTACGTCACGTATGTGTTCGCGGGCATGTCCAGGTCGTGGCAGACGCCACCGGAGCCGGTCTCGTCGCTCTCGTCGTGGTCGCAGGTCACACGGGTGAGTGCGGCCGGGTCGAGGGTCTTGCCGGGCGAGCGGTAGACGCGGTAGGTCCCGCCGTTGGAGAAGTCCTCGTCGAAGCCGTCGGGCTGCTTCCAGTACACGTCGGTGTGGCCGACCTGGGCGATGGATTCGAGCGAGGCCGGGGACTTGGGCGGCGTCCGGTCGACGCCGTCGCCGGTGACGGTGGCGTACACCGACGGGTTGCCGAACGCGTCGAGGGCGCGGACCCGGTAGTACCGGGCGGTGTTCACGGGTGCGCCGGTGCGGTACGACGTCGTGGTCGTCGCGCCCAGCAACTCGAACGGACCGGTGGCCGCGGAGGCGGCGTACACCTCGTACGTCGCGGCGTCGGCGACCTCCTGCCAGGCCAGGGTGGCCCACCACGCGTCGCCCACGACCGAGAGGCCGGTCGGTGCCGCCGGGCCCGTGCGGTCCACGGTGACCGCGGTGACGTCGAGGCTCCCGGCCGACTCGCGGCCCGCCCTGTCGACGGCGCGGACCTCGTAGAGGAAGGTCTGTCCCGTGGCGGGCGTCGCGTCCGCGAAGAACGTGGAGGTGAGCGGCGACGCGCCGCTGACCTTCGCCCACTGGGCGGTGCCCAGCCGGCGGTACACGCGGTAACCGGCGAGGTCCATCTCCTTGTTCGCGGCCCAGCGCAGGGTTGTCCGCGCGGTGTCCTCCCGGTTGTACACGGCGGTGAGGCCGCCCGGCGCGAGCGGCTTGACCGTGTCGACGGCGGCCTCGGTGCGCGGGGCGTAGGTGAAGGCGGCGAGGGCGATACCGGTCCAGGCGACGTGGTCGACGCGGATCGTGTGCCGGCCGGCCGGGAGGGTCAGGTCCACGGTCCTGCGGGCGGTGGTGGAGACGTTCTTCCACAGGTCGATCTTCCGCACGCCGTCGACGTAGACGCGCATGCCGTCCTGCGTGGCGGCGGAGAACCGGAAGGGGCCGCCGGAGCCGAAGTCCCGGGTCAGGGACCAGCGGACGGAGAAGTTGTCCTTGGGCAGCGCGACGCCGGCCGGGTCGCCGTATCCGTAGTTCTCGCTGATGGCCGAGTCGCAGGCGGTCAGCTTCGGCGTGCCGCTGAAGGTGGAGTTGCCGAAGTACTGCACCTTCCAGACGGGAGAGGCGCAGGTGACGGCCGCGAGGGCCGGCGTGGCGGTGATCAGGCCGCCGGTGGCGGCGAGGGCGGCTGTCGCGGCCAGCGCGGTCAGCCGGGTACGAGTCGACACAGGGAATGGGGCCCTTTCCGGACCAAGGGGGGACAGCTGAAACAGGTGACACCTGTGTGACCCACGAGGCGGGGACAGGGTTGCCCCGCCCCACGCACTTTTCACGGACCGTCACCAGGCGGACGATCACCGGAGGCCGGTGGCGCCCGGTGCCGTGGCGGCCCCGGCGGCCCCGCGCCCGGGTGATCGCCCGGCCGTCACCGCCGGGGGACGAGCGGGACGTCCGGTTCGTGCTGCCGCCGGACTTCGGTGAGGCCGCCCGGCGAGTGCCGGCCCCTGTGCGACAGGAGCACCGCCGGCGAGTGCGGGCCTACACGCGGCAGACGGCGCTCGCGTCGGGACGGGGGGTCGCGGTGGGCGCGTAGTGCCGGGAGAAGATCGCTGCCACCAGGTCACGGCGGCTGCGGACCCCGGTCTTGTCGAACACGGCCTTCAGGTGGTCCTGCACGGTGTGCGGCGACAGCCGCAGCCGCCGGCCGATCTCCTGGGTGGAGTAGCCGTGGAAGACGAGTTCGGCCACCGCGCACTCGCGCGGGGAGAGGCCGTAGGCGCGGACGAGGAAGGCGGCCCGTCCGTGTGGATCGGCGGGCTCCATCGCCACGGCGACGCACGCGCCGAGGTTCTCGTCCAGCGACCAGGCGTGCAGCTGGACGGCCTCCCGGCTGCGCGCTCGGGCCCACGAGGTCACGGACCGCGACGCCTCGTCCGCGCGGGCGGCGGCTCGGACGGAGGCGGCCACCGCGTAGACGGCGATGGGCAGTCCGTGGCTGCCGTTGCCCGACTCCAGTTCGCCGAGCCAGTGGTCGGCGGTGGGCGAGGTGAAGACCGGCTGGTAGTCGGCATCCAGCATGACCAGTCCCGGAGCGGTGGGGTGGGAGGCCGCCCGAGCGCTTTCCTGGACGAGCAGGCGCCGCAGCACCTGTCCCAGAGGTGCGGCGAGTGAGCCGGCCGCTTTGAGTTCCGCCTCGTCGAACGGGGGGAGGTCGGCACTGCGCCCCAGTACGAGTGCGCCCCAACTCCCGTGCCGGTCGCGCAGCACCACCCGTAACTCGTCCCGCTGCCCCAGGGGCTGGCAGATGTCGCGGTAGCGCGGACTGGTCCGCGGGTCGCCCTTCACCTCGCGGCTGAGCAGACCGACCGGTGCGGGCCGGCGGGCGAGGTCCGGGATGTGGTTCACGTCCCCCTCGCGGTACTCGATGTCCAGCATCCGCGGCATCAGTTCGATCGGCACGCCCCGCCGGTAGTTGCCCCCGGTGCTGATCAGCGTCAGCGGATCGAGCGTGACACCCGCCCACACCTCGCAGGGGAAATCCGCAAGCATCACCTCCGTCACCCGGTCGAAGAAAGCCTGCACATCCCGCGCACCCGCGGCCGCTCGCAACGTGTTCCGGTGAATACGAGCGGACCGACCCCCGTCATGGCTCATGGGACGGAGCGTAACGCCGGGCACCGGATCAGGGGCAGTCGCAGGAGAGGAGAGGAGAGGAGAGGAGAGGAGAGGAGAGCGCGCGCAGGCCCCCCAGTTTTCTGGGATTGGCCCGATCCGGCAGGGCTGCCAGCCTTGTCGGGCCGGACGCCGCTCGAGGTCGACGAACGGCACCGGCACCTGCGGACCCGTCGACAACCAGGGGGAACAGCATGACTTCGATGCACAGCAGATTCGCCGTCGGTGCGGGCGCCCTCGCCCTCACGGCGGCCTTCCTCGGCGCCTCACCTGCGCAGGCCGCTCCGGCGAAGGTGCAGGATCCCGTCGCCGCACAGGCCGTTCCCACCGCCGGCGTCAGCATCGTCAACACCTACAACAACCGCTGCCTGACGGCCATGGGCACCTTCAGCGGGGCGAGCGCCCAGCTCTGGGACTGCACCGGTGATGCCCGCCAGAAGTGGTCCGTCAACTGGATCTACACCCCGGCCGGCGGCCACTACGAACTGCGCAACTCCGCCGGCGGACTGTGCCTGGACGCCGACTGGAGCACCATCGGCGGCAACGGCACCCGGGCCCAGGTGTGGGAGTGCGTGTCGGCACAGACCAACCAGCACTGGCGTTTCGAGCCCGCCACGAACCAGCCCGACGTCTACCGGCTCCGCACGGAGTACAACGGTCGCTGCCTGGACGGGAACCACCAGGACCTCGGCGGCAACGGAGGACGGGTACAGCTCTGGGACTGCTACGGGGACTCGCAGGTCAACCAGCTCTGGCGAGTCGTCTGACGCTGCTCACGGAGGACCGCCTCCTCACCCTTCGGTTGGGCCGGAGCAGTGGGCCGGAGCGGCGGGCCGGAGCGGTCACGCTGTACGGCGGAACCCGCCGTACAGCGGCGGGTCCGCGCGCAACACGCGGGCCCGTCCCCGCTCCGGCCCCTCCGTCCGCCACACACCGATCACACAACAGTCCGGGGGACGCATGACCCGCAACGGTCCCGCACAGATCGTCTGGGACATCACCTGCACCTGTCCGCTGCGCTGCGTGCACTGCTACTCCGAAGCCGGACGGCGTCCGGCGTGACAGCTCGACCTGGACGGGGTGCTGCGGGCCGCCGACGGGCTCATCGAGCTCGGGCCCGACAGCATTGCCCCGGCGGGCGGTGAACCCCTCCTGGTCAAGGAGGTGTTCGAGGTGGCGGAACGGCTGGCGCTAGCCGGCATCGAGGTCATCCTCCACACCGGCGGCCGGTCGCTGGAGCCGTGGATGACCGGGCCCGTCGCCCGCCTGTTCTCCCGGGTCAGCGTCAGCGTCGACGGCGGCACCCCCGAGACCCACGACCGGCTCCGCGGCCGGGCCGGCTCGTACGACCGCGCCGTGCGGGCCCTCGGCCTGCTGGCGGAAGCGGCCCGCCACCGCCGCGCAACACACGGGCGCAACCCCTGGCTCGGCATCGACTACGTCGTCGTACGCGCCAACTTCTCGCACCCGCGGTACGAAGGAGGGAGGCGAACACCATGGAGAACGAAACGGAGTTCAGTGTGGACGCCCTGCAGATGCTGGAGGAGGAGGAAGCCGGCCTCGGCCCGTTCCCGTGCACGGTGACGACGACATGTGACCTCAGGACCGTCTGAGACGCCCGACTGCTCCGGTCCGCCCGCCGAACCCGGCGGGCGGACCGGAGCGCCGTCCCCCCCCACGGCTGCGCGAGCCGGTCGGGGAGGGGCCCGGCGTCTGCCGCGGGGGCCCGGGACCCCACCGCGCAGGAGGAACCACGGGTAGGAGCGGTGCTCCTGACGCACCGTCGGGGCATTCGGTCGAGGCGCACGTCGGGCCGTAGGATCGGGTGCCCTTGGGGGTGGGACTGTGGTCAGACGGAGTTCGGGCACGCCGACGCTGGAAGAGGTGGCCGCCCTGGCCGGAGTGGGCCGGGGCACGGTCTCCCGGGTCATCAACAACGCGGCGGGCGTCAAGGAGTCCACGCGCCGGGCCGTGCGGCGCGCCATCGACGAACTGGGCTACGTGCCCAATCTGGCGGCGCGTTCACTGGCCGGGCGGCGTGCGGACGCCGTCGCGCTGGTGATGACGAACACGGACTGGCGGTTGTTCGGGGAGCCGTTCTTCTCCGAGGTCGTGCGGGCGGTCGGGGACGCCCTGTCCGGTACGGCGGTACAGCTGCTGCTCACCCTGGTCCGCACGGACGCCGACCGGAAGCGGTTCGTGGAGTACGCGCGCGGCGGCCGGGTCGACGGGGTGCTGCTGATGTCCGTGCCGGCCGAGGACCGGCTGCCGGACATGCTCGCCGACGCCGGGCTGCCCACGGTGCTGCTGGGCCGTCGCTCGGGCGACGAGCGGATGACGTACGTGGACGCGGACAACGTCGGCGGGGCGCGTACGGCGGTCCGTCATCTGGTGGCCGGCGGCCGGAGGGCCGTCGCGGCCATCACCGGCCCGCCCGACATGTACGTCGCCCGGTGCCGGCTGCGAGGCTACCGGGAGGCACTGGCCGAGGCCGGGCTCGACGACGGGTCGGCCCTGGTGGTCCAGGGCGACTTCACCGAGGCCAGCGGGCGTCGGGCGATGGCCTGGCTCATCGAGCGGCACCCGGAGGTCGACGCCGTCTTCGCCGCGTCGGACGCCATGGCGGCCGGGGCACTGGACGCCCTGCGTGCGGCGGGGCGCCGGGTGCCACAGGACGTGGCGGTGATCGGCTTCGACGACTTCGAGCTGGCCGAGCAGACGGATCCACCGTTGACGACCGTCCGCCAGCCGCTGGAGGAGATCGGGCGGACGATGGTGCGGCTGCTGCTGGAGGAGATCGAGCAGCCGGAAGTGGCCTGGCGCCATGTGATCCTGCGGACGCGGCTGGTGACGCGCGAGTCGGCGTGAGTCCGCCACGGGTGCGCTGAAGCGACCTGCGACCTGCGACCTGCGACCTGCGACCTGCGAGCGGCGAGCGGCGTCCGGCGTCCGGCGTCCACGGGCCGCGGGTTCACGGGCCGCGGGTTCACGGGTCCACGCCCAGGGCCGAAGCCGCTCACGGGCCACGACAGCGAAACTTTCGGGAGCGCTCCCAACTCCCTTGCATATGAAAGGTGTTGGCCGTCCGCATCTTTGCCCGCCGCTGACCTGTGGCTTCGAAATCCGTTCGACGCATTCGGTTCCCGAGGGTTGTCAGGGGAGCGGGCGACTCCTAATGTCCCACCCGAACCAGTGGATGGGAGCGCTCCCAGTCATAACGGGCCGGGAGCGCTCCCGAGGTCCTGTCGGCTCCATCCGGTTGTCCCTCCCAGAGAGGCCCCCACATGCGACCGTCACCGCACCGCCCCGGAACCGCGCGCGGCCTGCTCGGCGCGCTGCTCACCGCTCTCGCCACCGTCGCGGCCCTCCTGGCCGTCGCGCCGGCGGCGCACGCGGACACCCTGGTCTGCGAGCAGTTCGGCTCGACCACGATCCAGGGCCGCTACGTGGTCCAGAACAACCGCTGGGGCACCAGTGCCCCCCAGTGCGTCACCGCCACCGACACCGGCTTCCGGCTGACCCAGGCCGACGGTTCCGTGCCCACCAGCGGTGCCCCGAAATCGTACCCGTCGGTCTTCAACGGCTGCCACTACACCAACTGTTCGCCCGGCACCAACCTCCCGGCGCAGCTCAGCGGCATCGCCGGCGCCCCCAGCAGCATCTCGTACGGCTATGTCGGCGACGCCGTGTACAACGCGTCGTACGACATCTGGCTGGACCCCACGCCCAGGACCGACGGGGTGAACAGGACCGAGATCATGATCTGGTTCAACAAGGTCGGCCCGATCCAGCCGATCGGCGCCCAGGTGGGCACCGCCACCGTGGGCGGGCGCTCCTGGCAGGTGTGGACGGGCAGCAACGGGTCCAACGACGTGATCTCCTTCGTCGCCCCGTCGGCGATCACCGGCTGGAGCTTCGACGTCATGGACTTCGTGCGGGAGACCGTCCGCCGCGGAATGGCCCAGAACAGCTGGTACCTGACGAGCGTTCAGGCCGGGTTCGAGCCGTGGCAGAACGGTGCGGGGCTCGCGGTGAACTCCTTCTCCTCCGCCGTGAACCTCGGTACTCCCGGCGACCCCGGAAACCCCGGCGACCCGGCGACGGCCTGCAAGGTGACGTACGCGACGAACGTCTGGACCGGTGGCTTCACCGCCGACGTCACCGTCACCAACACGGGTACGGCTCCGGTCGACCCCTGGAAACTGGCCTTCACCCTGCCCTCCGGGCAGCGGATCACCAACGCCTGGAACGCCACCGTCACCCCGTCCACGGGGGCGGTGACGGCGACCGCCCTCGCGCACAACGCGCGGATCGCGCCCGGCGCCGGACAGACCTTCGGCTTCCAGGGCACCTACAGCGGCTCGTTCGCCCAGCCGGCCGGCTTCAGCCTCAACGGCACCGCCTGCGCGTGAACTGACCCCCGCCTCCCGCTGCCGCGATCCGACGCCCGCCCGTGCCCGTCCGTGGGCCCCGCCCCCTCGCCCCGCCGTGCCGGGCCGGGGGCGGGCCCCGGGACGACCGACGCCGCTGCTCCGCTCCTCCGGCCGCACCCGGAAAGGCCCACGCCATGAGCCAGAGCCCCGCCCCCTCTCCCCGCCGGCCCGCGATCGTCGCCGCGCTGTGCGCCGCAGCCCTAGCCGTCACGGGCCTGACCGCGGCCGCCCCGCCCGCCGAACCCGCGCCGTCCGCCGCGGTGCTGCCGTACCAGGACCCGTCGCTGCCCGTCGCGGACCGGGTCGGCGACCTGCTGTCCCGGATGACGCTCGACGACAAGCTCGGGCAGATGACGCAGGTCGAGAAGGACTCCCTCGTCCCGCAGTCCGACCTCGCCACCCACCGCATCGGCTCGGTGCTCTCCGGCGGCGACTCCACGGTCAGCCCCAACAACGCCCAGACCTGGGCGGACACCTACGACTCCCTGCAGCGCACCGCCCTGGGCACCCCGCTCGGCATCCCCGTCGTCTACGGCATCGACGCGGTGCACGGTCACAACGCGGTGCGCGGCGCCACGATCCACCCGCACAACATCGGCCTCGGCGCCACCCGCGACCCCGCCCTGGTCCAGCGCGTCGGCCGGGCCGTCGCCGAGGAGATGGCCGGCACCGGCATCGACTGGGACTTCGCGCCCTGTCTCTGCGTGGCCCGCGACGACCGATGGGGCCGCACCTACGAGTCGTTCGGCGAGAAGCCCGAACTGCCCACCGCCATGGCCACGTTCGTCACCGGTCTCCAGGGCGCCACCCTCGGTGCCGATCCGGCCTCGGTGCTCGCCACCGCCAAGCACTACATCGGCGACGGCGGCACCACCGGCGGCATCGACCAGGGCGACACCCGGCTCACCGAGGCGGAGTTGCGCGCCCTCCACCTGCCGCCCTTCCAGGAGGCCGTGCGGCGCGGCGTGGGCTCGGTGATGCTGTCCTACAGCAGTTGGAACGGCGTACGGTCGCACGCCCACAAGTACCTGGTCACCGACGTGCTGAAGGGCGAACTGGGCTTCACCGGGTTCGTCGTCTCCGACTGGGCCGCGGTCGACCAGCTCGACGGGCAGTCCGGCTTCACCGGCGCCGAGATCACCACGGCCGTCAACGCCGGCGTCGACATGGTGATGGTCCCGTACGACTACAAGAAGTTCCTGACCCTGCTGCGCGGGGAGGTGGACGCCGGACGGATCTCCCCGGCCCGCGTGGACGACGCCAACCGGCGCATCCTCACCAAGAAGTTCCAACTGGGCCTGTTCGAGCGCCCGTTGACCGACCGCTCGTACACCTCGGGTGTCGGCTCCGCCGCGCACCGGGCGATCGCCCGGGAGGCCGTACGCGCGTCACAGGTGCTGCTGAAGAACGACGGCGGGATCCTGCCCCTCGCGAAGGGCGCCAAGCTGTTCGTCGCCGGCAAGTCCGCCGACGACATAGGCAACCAGAGTGGCGGCTGGACCGTGGGCTGGCAGGGCCGCAGCGGCCCGGTCACCGAGGGCACCACCATCCTCCAGGGCATCCGCGCCGCCGCCACCGACCCCTCACGGGTCACCTACGACCGCCACGGCAACGGCATCGACGGCAGCTACACGGCCGCCGTGGCCGTCATCGGCGAGACGCCCTACGCCGAGGGCCGTGGCGACCGGCCGAACGGCATGGGCCTCGACCAGGAGGACCTGAGCACCCTCGCCAGGCTCAAGGCGAGCGGCGTGCCCGTCGTCGTGGTCCTGGTCTCAGGACGGCCGCTCGACATCGCCGACCGACTTCCCGACTGGAGGGCCCTGCTGGCCGCCTGGCTGCCCGGCACCGAGGGCAACGGCGTCTCCGACGTGCTGTTCGGCGATCACGCCCCGACCGGCAAGCTGCCCGTGACCTGGATGCGCGGCGCCTCCCAGCAGCCGATCAACGACGGCGACGGCAAGACCCCGCTCTTCCCCTACGGCCACGGACTCACCTACGGCGCCACCCCCGACCCGGACCCCGAGCCCGACCCGGAGCCCGCGCCCGGTGCCTGCACCGCCCAGTTCAGGACGGTCTCCGCCTGGTCCGGCGGCTACCAGGCGGAGGTCACCGTCAAGAACACCGGCACCGGGCCGCTCACCGGCTGGACCGTCGCCTGGGACCTGGGCGGCTCCACGATCAGCAGCCTCTGGAACGGCTCACCGACCGTGTCCGCGGGCCGGGCCACCGTCCGCAACGCCGCCCACAACGGCGCGCTGTCACCGGGCGCCACCACCTCGTTCGGCTTCACCGCCGGCGGCCCCACGGGTACGCCCGCGACACAGTGCACCGGCTCCTGACGCACGACCCCCGCGTACTCCCGAGGAGGGCACGATGAACCGTCCGACCGGTTCCGGCGCCGCCCGCCCGCGCCTGACCCGCCGACGGTGCCCGGCGGCCCTGGCCACCGCGCCGGCCGGCCTGCTGCCGGGCGCCGCCGGCCGGCTCACGGGCCCGCCCGCCGAGGCGGCGGAGACCCATCCCGACAACCCGTTCGCCGGGGCCGACCTCCACGCCGACCCCGACCGCACGGCCCGCGCCGACGCCCCGGCCTTTCCCGCCCACGTCGGCACCGCACGCGCCCGGGGTGCACCGCCCGCCTGATCCGCGCACGTCCACCCAAGATCTCCCCGCCCGTCCGGCGGTTTCCTCCCCGGACGGGCGGGGCTCCATCACCGGACGGTGAGCAGCGAAGGAGAGAAGAGCGACCGGAAGACGATCCCCACACAGGCACAGGAGAACACCATGGCTCGACGCAACAACCGACTCGTCCCGCTGGCGGCCGCGGTGCTGGCGACGCTGCTCGGCGGACTCGGTCTGGCCCTGCTGGGCCAGGGCGACGCGCAGGCGCACGGCGTCACGATGACGCCCGGATCGAGGACCTACCTCTGCTACCTGGACGCCAAGACCAGCACCGGTTCCCTGGACCCGACCAACCCGGCCTGCCGGGCCGCGTTCAACGAGAGCGGCGCGACCGCGCTGTACAACTGGTTCGCCGTGCTCGACTCCAACGCCGGTGGCCGCGGACCCGGTTACGTCCCGGACGGGAAACTGTGCAGCGCCGGCGACCGGTCGCCGTACAACTTCACCGGCTACAACGCCGCCCGCTCCGACTGGCCCCGGACGCACCTCACCTCCGGGAGGACGATCCAGGTCAAGCACAGCAACTGGGCCGCGCACCCGGGGTCCTTCCGGGTGTACCTGTCCAAGCCGGGCTACTCGCCCGCCACCGAACTGGGCTGGGACGACCTGGACCTGATCCAGACGGTCACCGACCCGCCGCAGACGGGCTCGCCGGGCACCGACGGCGGCCACTACTACTGGAACCTGAACCTCCCCTCGGGCCGCTCCGGTGACGCGGTGATGTTCATCCAGTGGGTGCGCTCGGACAGCCAGGAGAACTTCTTCTCCTGCTCCGACATCGTCTTCGACGGCGGCAACGGCGAGGTGACCGGCATCCGGGGCTCGGGCAGCACCCCGACCCCGACTCCCACACCGACCCCGACCTCCACGCCTACCTCCACCCCGACCTCCACCCCTACCTCCACCCCGACCCCCACCCCGACGTCGTCCGACCCGCACACCGGGTGCATGGCCGTGTACAGCGTGACGAACTCCTGGAGCGGTGGCTTCCAGGGCTCGGTCGAGGTCATGAACCACGGCACGGCGGCGCGCGACGGCTGGGCCGTGAGGTGGACGCCCGGCGCGGGCACCAAGATCAATAGCGTCTGGAACGGCGCACTGAGCAACGGATCCGACGGCACGGTCACGGTCGGAAACCTCGACTACAACCGGACCGTCCCGCCGGACGGCAGCGTCACCTTCGGGTTCACCGCGACATCGACCGGCAACAACTTCCCGGTCGGCTCGATCGGCTGCGTCAATCCGTAGGGTCGCTCCTTCGGATCGGGCCGGGCTCGCGGGGTCTGCCTGATCCCGCCCGATCCGGGCGGAACACCCCGGCCGCCGGCCGAGGCGGTGCCGGCTTCCGCATCTCGCGGGAGCCGGCACCGCTGTGCGTCCGCACGCAGCGCCGGTCCGCCCGTGGGACCCGTGCGGCCGGCGGCGGCCGTGCTGTCCTCGCCCGTGGCGGGCCGGCGCCGACGACGACGCAGCCGGGGCGGCGCCCGGGCCCGCGACGGAGATCGTGATGTCCCGGACCGGCCATGCCGCGGCCCGCACGGCCGAACGCCGGGCGCACGCCGACTGCACCGGAGGCGTCTACGGCTCGATGCCCGCGGCCTCGCTCGTGATCGGTGCGGGACCGCGCGAACCCGGCGAGTGCACGGCCGAAACGTTCACTTCCGCCCGGGTGGGCGGCGACGGCGATGGGATCCCGGAGCGGGCGTGGCCCCGGCCGCAGTCACCCGCCGGGGGTGATCCGGCACCCCAGGGGCGCGCAGGATGCTGGCACGGTGTGACGCCACACACCGTCCCGTCGGCGGTCCGGCCGACGACGCGCCGGTGTCACGAGGAGGAACCATGACCGAATCGCATGGTGCGGCGCCGCCGACCGGACCGGGGTCTCCTGTCGGCGGGACGGTTCCGGACCGGACGGAAGACCCCGCCGATCTGCTGGCACAGCTCGGCGGCTCGTGGACCTGGCTGCTGGGGTCGGCGGTGGCGACCCTCGTGCCGGGCGTGCTGGCGCTGGCCTGGCCGGACGCCACCCTGCACGTGCTCGCGGTGATCATCGGGTTGTACCTGCTGGTGACCGGTGTGTTCCGGTTCGTCTCCGTCTTCGCCCGGCGCGAGCCCGGCGAACGGCTGCCGGGGCTGCTCATCGCGGTGCTGTACGTGCTGGCCGGGGTGCTGTGCCTGCGGCACCCCCTGCAGACGATCACCGCGCTCTCGCTGATCGTCGGGATCAGCTGGCTAGTCACCGGCATGCTGACCGCCTACACGGCCCTCGCGGCCAGAGGCCTGCCCCACCGCGCCTTCATGTTCGGTGCAGGGGCGCTCGGCATCGTCGCCGGTGTCGTCGTGCTGGCCCTGCCCACCGAGTCGGTCGTCGCCCTCACCCGGCTCCTCGGGCTGTGGCTGCTCCTGCTCGGCCTGGTCGAGCTGGGCGTCGCCTTCGCCTGGCGGGCCGCACTGCGCAGGGCATGAGCCGTGTCCCCGGCCTGCCCCACGACGAACGGTGCCGGCATCTGCCCGGATCACCGATACGGGTCGCGGCCCGGCGCCGGCTGCTCCGGCCCGCCGTCCTCCCGGTGGCCGCCGCGGGACCGGCCCTCGGCCGGTGGATCGCAGGCTCCGCCGGTACCGCACCGCCGTCGTCCCCCGCCCACCGGACGGCGACCGGTGAACACGCTGCCGGGAACGATCTCACCCGTCCCGGGTGAGGCCCTTCGTGGCCGGCGTGCGCACGCTGAAGACGGCAGGAACCGGCGGTCGGGCACCTCGCCCGGAACGGAGCACCGAAAATGGGCACACAGACATACCTCGCCTACGACTATCCGCTGCTGAGCATTTTCTGGACCATGCTGTGGTTCTTCCTGTGGATCATGTGGTTCATCCTGCTCTTCCGGATCATCGGCGACATCTTCCGCGACGACACCCTGAGCGGGTGGGGCAAGACCGGCTGGCTCGTGTTCGTCATCGTCCTGCCCTTCCTCGGTGTGTTCGTCTACGTCATCGCCCGCGGCAAGACCATGGGCCGCCGGGAGATCACGCACGCCCGCCAGCAACAGGAAGCCCTCGACGCCTACATCCGCGAGACCGCGGGCGGCACCGGCGGCACCGGCCGGGCCGACGAACTCAACCGTCTGTCGGAGATCCGCGCCCGCGGCGACATCTCCGACGAGGAGTTCCGGCGGGCCAAGGAACTCGTCCTGAGCGACCACGGCGCGTCGACCCCCTCGGACCGCGGCGCCGCATCCCGTCACTGAGCCCGGCCAGGAAAGCGAGACAGAGATGACCGCTGCACACACTCCCCGCACACACACGGCGAAGTACGAGTGGGCGGCGGGGCTGATGGTCTTCGCCGCCGTCATGCTCGCGCTCGTGGGCATCCTCGACGTCTTCCGCGGCATCATGGCGATCGCCGAGGACGACGTCTTCCTCACCACACGCAACTACGTCTTCGAGTTCGACCTCACCGGCTGGGGCTGGATCCATCTCGCCCTGGGAGCGGTCGCCGTCGTCGTCAGCGTCGGACTGTTCCAGGCGGCGACCTGGGCGCGAGTCGGCGGCGTCGCCATCGCCGGACTCGTCATCATCGCCAACTTCCTGTCCCTGCCGTACTACCCGGTGTGGTCGATCGTCATGATCGCGATGTCGGGGTTCGTCATCTGGGCCCTGTGCGTCGCCCGGAAGGAGGACTTCGCCGACCCCTTCGACACCATGCCGCCCGGCGACCGGTGAGCCGCCCGTCCGGTGGCACCGACGCACTTGGTAGCCGCCCGGCCGGTCGCCGCCCGCAGTCCGGTGATCGTCGCGACGACCTCGATCCGGGTGGCCGCGATCCGGTTCAGCAGGAACCGGGCCGGTCCCGCCTCCTCGGCGCAGCGGTGGTGTCCCGCGGGGTCGGGAGCGCCCGTCCCAGGTGTACGAGCGGGGACAGGGCCATCAGCACGGGAGACAGCAGCATGCCCGCCGCCGTCACCAGGAGGCTGGTGCGCAACCCCCACTCCTCCGCGAGGAATCCGCCGAGCAGAGAACCGAGCGGGGTCAGCCCCATGCCGGCGAACGTGATCGTCGCGGCCACGCGGCCCTGCATCCCGTCCGGGGTGACGGCCTGCCGGACAGCCGTCACCGTGACGTTCACCAACTGGCTCCCGGCCCCGAACACGAAGCCGACCGCGAGGAGCACGGCAACCGTCACCGCGGAGGAGCCGTGCAGCGCGGGCACGCACAGGAACGCGCCGTCGCCCAGTGCCGCCGCGGTCACGAGTACCGCACCGTGACCGAACCGGTTCGGCAGGCGGGCGGCCAGCAGCGAGCCCAGGAGCGCACCCGGTCCCGCCGCGGCGAGCGCGAGCCCCACGACGGTCCCCGACAGGTGCAGTTCCCTGGGCAGGAAGAGCAGGTAGACGGTCATCGTCGCCGCGAAGCAGGACTGGAAGGCGGCCGAGGCCAGGCACACGGTCCGCAGCGAGGTGTCGCCGGCGACGAAACGCAGGCCCTCACGAATCCGCGGCCAGAGCCGGGGAGGACGCTCCGAGCGTTTTGGGACCGGCTCGGTCCGACGGATGCGTCGCACCGACAGGAACGACAGCGCGAAGAACAGTGCGCCGGAGGCCACGGCGACCGGCGCCGACAGCAGGCAGACCAGCGCACCGCCGAGGGCGGGGCCGCCGATCTGGGCGGCGGACCGGCTGCCCTCGAGCGCGCTGTTGCCCCGAACCAACCGATCGCGTTTCACGAGCCGTACGAGAGACGACTGGTAGGCCACGTCGAAGAACACGGACAGGGCGCCGAGAACGAGGGTGACCACGAGCAGCGCGGGCATGCCGAGCAGGCCGAGGCCGCCGGCCACGGCGGTGGTGCCCAGGGCCAGGGCCCGGCCGGCATCCGTGAGCACCATCGTCGTACGGGTCCGCCACCTGTCCACCCACGCCCCGACGAAGAGCGAGAGCAACAGGATCGGCGCCTGCCCCACCGCACGGAGGAGACCCAGCTGACCGGCACTGGCGTGGAGCGTCAGGACGGCGAAGAGCGGCAGAACCACCAGACTGGCGTGCTCGCCGAGTTGAGAGGCCGTCTGCCCCGACCAGAGCCTGCGGAAGTCGGCGTCCCGCCACAGGCTTGACGGAACAGGCCGACCGGAATCGGATGGTGCGTGAGTGGTGGACGGCACGCGAATCCCTTGTGTTGCGGACGAGGCCCGCCACCGGGCACACAAAGGCGCACCGGTGGTTCGGGAAGGGGAAGGCTCGCTGTGCCGCGACGTCAAAGGCAGCACGCGATGACAGGCCGGTCACGGCCTGCGACGTCAACGCGCGCTCGGAAAACCGACCATGTCGAAGCTCCTCGTGGGGCGCTCGCCGCTCCTCGTGGGGCGCTCGCCGTACTCGCACGCTAGCCGCCCCGCCGCCCGGTGCGGAAGGCGAAAACCCGTCGTTCGAGCACGCTTGCCTCATGCGGAGCGGTCTTCCTCCGTGCCGCGGGCGGCGTGTGCGGTGGCCCGAGGGAGAAGTCCGTCACCGCCCTCCGCGTAGGTGCAGGAGGTAGGCCGCGGTCAGCGCGACGGCGTTGTCCCCGTCCTGCGACAGCTCCACGAGCGCACGTGACGCCGTGGTCCCCGGGATGTCCGCCAGCGCCTGGGTCAGCCGTACGCGCGCGTCGGTTGAGGCGTGGGCGAGGCGGTCGACGAGTCCGGTGGCGATCCGCTCCGTCGTCGCGGTGTCGCTCGCCGCCAGCACGCTCAGCGCGTCGGCCGCGTCGGTGTCGTTCCTTCCCCGCACGATCATGTCGGTGAGCGTCGGAATCGCATCGGTCACGCCGCGTGTCCCGAGGGCCAGAGCCGCGTGGCCGCGGACCACGGCATCGGGGTGCGTGAGGGCGTCCCGCAGCCGGGCGGCAGCCTCACCACCGGTCATCTCGGCGAGGCACCGAACGGCGCGTTCCCGCACCGCGGCCACCGGTGATCCGAGGCCGTCCGCCAGCAGCGCGGTGGCGCCGGCGCCGTCGTCCGATCGCGCCAGCGCCCAGCGGAGGGCTCCGGCGACGTTCGGTTCGGTCTCGCTCAGAACCGCCTCGACCAGGGCCTCCACCGGCACCGGGATCTCGTCGACCGAGGAAAGGGCCGCGCGTTGACGTGTGTTGGCGCTCTGCGACCCCAGCGCCTGCAGAAAGGCGACGACCTGGAGGACGTCCTCCCAGCCGGCGGGTTCCGCGGCGTCGATCCGGCGGAGCCGCGTGAGCAACCCGGTCTCGGCCGCGATGCGTTCACGCGTCCGGCGGATGAGGTCGTCGACGAGCGCCGAGGGCGTGAAACCGGGGTCGTCGAGCGCGCGCCCGACCTCCCGCAGCGGCAGCCCCAGCGAACGCAGGCTCTCGATGTGGAAGATCCGCCGGATGTCCTCGCCGGAGTACTCCCGATAGCCCGAACCCGTGCGGCCCGACGGCCGGATCAGGCCGAGCGACTCGTAGTGCCTGAGCATGCGGGCACTGACCCCGGACCGTCGCGCCACCTCACCGATCAACACCTCCTATCGTCCCTCCGGGCCCGGCCCGCCGAGGGCCACGACACGCTTCGCCTCCTCGACCGCGTGGTCGAATCCGGTGTCCGGGTCGCGCAGCAGGCGTTCGGTGGCGAGCGCGTGCGCGCGCACCCGCGGATCAGGGGCCGTCATCGCGGCACGCAGAGCCGGCAGAACGACGTCACCCAGCTCCACCAGCGCCCGGCTCAGGCTCAGTTGCGTCTCCCGCCCACCACGCCCGAGCTGCGCCGCCAGTGACGCGGCCAACCCGGACTCCTCACCTTGCGGCACGAGTACGACCGCTGCCCGCCATGCGCTCCGCGCCACCTCCTCGTCGGCGTCGGACAGGAGCGCACCGGTGATCGCCGGCCACGCCTGACGGTCCCCGATCTTGGAGAGCGTGTGCAGCGCCTGGCTCCGTGCCTGCGCACGCTCCGAGCGGACTTCGCGGAGCAGCCCGGGAAGCGTCATGGACACCGGGTGGCGGGTGAGCGCCCAGGTCAGCATGTCGCGGACGAAGAACTCGGGCTCGACCGCGCATCGTTCCAGCAGCTTGCCGACGAAGCGCGGATCCGGCGCCGTACCGACCGCCAGAGCCGCCCGCAGCCGCACGGACGAACTGCCGTCCTCCAGGCCCCGGAGCGCTCCTGCCGTATCCGTGTCCTGTCTCGCCGTGGTCATCGGACCACCTCCTCGGCAAGCAGTGAAGGCCTTGTCACCGTGTCAAGGTCAAGGTCCAAGGGGCTCGCCGCTCGACCGGGTCGTCCTGTCGTCCCGCGGCCGATGTCACTCGCCCGCAGGCAGGCCGGGTCGTGGCGCGACCCGGCCCTCACCCGCGAGGTTCACCTCAGTGGTGCTTGCAGTCCCAGTGCCCCTTGACCCAGTGGTGGTCCCAGTGCCCGGGTACGTAGACCCACTTGTAGGAGTGGTGGTGCTCCCAGTGGCCCTTGTGCCAGGTGCCGTGCTTGTCGTAGTGGCCCTTCTGCCAGGTCTTGTGATGAACCTGCTTCTTCTCCCAGTGGCCCTTGACCCACTTCTTCTCCCAGTGGCCTTGCTTCCACTCGCACCTGTCGTGGTGGTCGCCGGTGACGGTGCTGACGGCGGACGTGGGGGCGGGCGCAGGAGCCGCGCCGGCGGTGCCGGACATGCCGAGCGCGGCGCCTCCGGCCAGCAGTCCCGTCGCGGCGGCCCCGGCCACCAGGCGGCGGACTCGCATGGATGCAGTCATCGACATATCTCCTTCGACAAGTGGAGAGATGAGCACGTCGAGGAGCCGTCCTGCCCGGGCCCGCCGGTCACACGGGTGGCTCGGCCGGGGTGTCGGGAGGAGCGCTGCCTTTCGCCTCGCTGTGCCGGACATGAGGGATTCGAAGCCGTCGGCACGACAGATGAGGAGACGGGACAGAAATTTCGAAGCCGCGGGGAACAACCATGGCCCTGGCGGGCTGCGGGGAGGTGGTCCGTGCCGGGGTGACGCTGCTGCCACGGCGTCCTCCGCCGCCGGGCGGCCGCGTCGGCACACGGAATGAGGCGACGTGAGCAGGGGAGCGCTGGTTCCGTCGGGCGCTCGGCCGGCCACTCCGTGCCATCCGCAGGCTTCTCGGCTACGAATCACCCTCAAAGGGTGCTTTCGCATCGAATGAGTCGTTCGGAGGAGCGGCCATGCCTGCCACCGCATCACTGCCAGTGACGACGCAGCACGTCGTCTGCCTGCCCTACGGCCTGCACGCGCCGGCCGTCGCCCGCCACATCACCGAACGCTGGCTGAGGGCAACCGCACCGTCCGGCCATGTGGAGGACGCCGTGCTCGTGGTCTCCGAACTGGTGTCCAACGCCGTCCGTCACACACGTGAGGCTTGCCGACTGACGCTCACCGTGCGCGAAGGACAGCTGGACATCGCCGTCGCCGACCACAGCGAGGACCTGCCCGACCTGCGACAGCAGACGACCGGCGACGAGCACGGCGGCTTCGGCTTGGCGATCGTCCGCCAGGTGGGCGGGCCGATCACCGTGGTCCCCGCGATCGGTGGCAAGACAGTGCATGTCGTGATCGAGTTGGAACCGTGACCAGGACACCCCGGGCCGGACGCGCTGAATCAGCTCACGTGCCTTTCCGCGCCGGTCTCCCTCCCTGCCTCACCCGCGTGCCACCGCCGCACTGCGCCTTGTGTCGACCGGTGCCAGAGTCGGACCGGGCGGGCGGCGGGACACGGCAGCTGAGAGCACAGGGCGCAAGGAGAGCAGGGCTTGCTACACGGAACCGAGCCGGGCGCACGAGCGGAAGACCTGCTGCCCCGTGTCGCCGGTGGGGACAAAGACGCGTTCGCCGGTGTCTACGACGCCTTCTCCGCCACGGTCCTCGGACTGGTCTGCCGGATCCTGCGGGACGCCGCCCAGGCGGAGGAGGTGACCCAGGAGGTCATGGTCGAGGTCTGGCGCACCGCGGGCCGCTACGACCCCGAACGCGGGACGGCCAAGGCGTGGGTGCTCACCCTCGCACATCGCCGTGCGGTGGACCGGGTACGTGCCGCCCGCGCCGGCTCCGAACGCGAGCGGCGCGCCGGACAGCTCCTGACGGAACGAGCCTTCGACCAAGTCGCGGAAACCGTGCAGGAGCGTGACGAGCAGAGGCGCGTCCACCGGTGCCTGGCCGCACTGACACCCCCGCAGCGGGTCCCTCTCGTGCTCGCCTTCTACCAGGGCCTGACCTACCTCGAGGTGGCCGACGCGCTGTCCACCCCCGAGGGCACGGTGAAATCACGCATGCGAGCGGGACTGCGGCAGCTGCGCGCCTGCCTGGAGGCCGGCACATGACATCCGGGGAAGACCTGCACCTCGCCGTCGGCGCCTACGTTCTGCACGCCCTGCCTCCGGCCGAGGAAGCCGCGTTCGAGGAGCATCTGGCCGGCTGCGAGGAATGCCGCGCGGAGGTGGCCGCACACCTGGAGATCATCACGCGTCTCGCCGACGCGGAGTCCGTCTCCGTGCCGCCGCACGTGCGCGTCCGCACCCTTGACGCCATCAGCCGGATCGCCCAGGACCGGCCTCGTCGTCTGCCGGAGGCCGGGCACCGTACCGGACGCCGAGCCGGGCACCGGGCCGTGCGCTTCGCGCTGGCCGTGAGCATCGCCGCGGCTGCCCTTCTCGGCGGCGTCGCCGCATGGCAGTACTCCCGGGCCGACGACGCCCGCGCACAGGCCGCCCGCGCGCACACGGCCAACCGAGCGCTCACCGAGGTCGTGACCGCGCCCGACGCCACCCTCCACACCGGAACGCTGACCGGCGGAGGCACGGCAGCCGTCGTCGTGTCCCGCTCCGAGGCCCGGGCGGTCTTCGCCGCCCAGGACCTTCCAGCGCTGACGGGAGACAGGGTCTACGAACTCTGGTACGCCGCCGCAGCGGGCGACCTGCGTTCCGCCGGCCTTCTGCCGGGCGCCGCGGGGCAGGCCTCCCGTGTCCTGCGGGACCCACCGGCCGGTGCTGTGGCTGTCGGCATCACGATCGAACCCGCCGGCGGCTCCCGACAGCCCACCACCGACCCCCTCGTCGTCATTCCCCTCACCGCCTGAACGACTGCTTCCGCAACGGTGGGGCCGACGTCACGGCTGGCACGGCGGAGAAGGCGACCTTCCCGACCGCCATCACCGCCAGGAACAACTCGGGCGTGAAGGGGCTCACCCGCGTCAGTGCCTGCAACCGCTCCAACCTCTACGGCTTCTTCGGCCGGACGGGCACGACGTGAGAGAAGAAGTCCTCGACGACGCCGGTGCGCACGGCGGCCATGCCGGTGGACCGGCCCGGATCGCGGCCGGTGACGACATCTACTCCAACGGGATCACCGGGCTCTGGACGGTGAACGCCACCGTCGAGGCGAACGACGGAGACTGCCGCGCTTCGTTCTGCCTGGCCTTCGAACGTGCGTCCAGGCGCGCCGGCAGAGACACCGCGGCCGCAAGCGTTTCCCGCTCGTCGGAGCTGAGGGCTTCGGCGATCGCCGTGCCGAGCCAGTCTGCGCGTCCACGGCACGGCCGCGGTCGCTGCGGGCGTCACCGCCACCGCCGGTCCAGGTGTGCGGGCGGTCGGTGACCCACCGACCGCTGCGCGGTCTCACCCGCTCGACTCCGGGCGGCTGCCGCCGGGCTGCCCCCGTGCCGGTGCCCCCGTCGGTGCCTGGGGGGAGCGGACGTCGGCCAGGGTGGTGGCGAGGGACTGCCAGACGTGGGCCGCCAGGTCGAGGTTCTTCGATTCCGTAGCCTGCCGGCCGAGCCGTTGCAGGACCGCTATGCCCTCGTCGACGCGGCCCGCCAGGATCATCAGCCGGCCGTCGAGGACCGACAGCCGTACCCGGTCGCGGTAGGACAGGCGCAGGTCCTCCTCGGACAGCAGGGCGTGGCTGAGAGCGCGGGCGTCGTCCAACCGGCCCTTGTGGAAGGCGAGGTGGGCCTGAAGTGCTCGTAGTTCCTGTACCTGCAGGGGAGTGCCGATCAGGCCGAGGACACCCGCGGCCTCGCTCAGCCAGCGGTCGGCGGCGGCCACCCGG
The DNA here is from genome assembly GCF_044750845.1 of Streptomyces sp. NPDC088766. Classification (NCBI taxonomy): domain Bacteria; kingdom Bacillati; phylum Actinomycetota; class Actinomycetes; order Kitasatosporales; family Streptomycetaceae; genus Streptomyces; species Streptomyces sp. NPDC088766. The sequence goes on from NZ_JBIVKQ010000018.1 coordinate 92,392, forward strand.
GGCGGTGACATCTGCAGCGCAGCGGCGGTGGCGGCGGCCCGCAGGCGGGTCCACAGGACCAGGTCGTCCTTGCCCTGGAGCAGGTCCAGGGCCGTTTCCAGCCTGGTCTGGGCGGCCGCGTGGTCGCCCTGGCGGTTGCTGACCATGGCGGCCGTCCACAGTGCCTCGGCCGCCAGGGCCGGCGCGGCCCCGGGCAGCAGGTCCCGCTCCAACTCGTCGACGTGCCGTCCGGCCGCTTCGAGCCTGCCGAGTTCCGTCTCGATGCTGATCAGCACCATCACGGCGGCCATGGTGTCGGCCACCGACAGCTTCTCGGCGCGGGCGATGGACAGCGCCTCCACGGCCGCCGGTTCCGCTGCCCGCATGTCACCCAGGGCACGGGTGCAGCGGGCGTACTGGACGAGTGACCGCGCCCGGAGTTCCGCAGCCTCCAACAGGTCGCTCAACTTGATGAGTTCCAGCAGTTGTACGCGCTCCCGCTCGCAGTCGCCGTCGTGTCCGGCGGCGCGGCTCAGCAGCCACAGGGCCTGCCAGCGGGCGGCGGGATCGTCGCCGGCGTCCTCCTCGACCGCGCGGCTCAGGGCCGCGGTGCCGTCCGTACCGGGCGGCGCCGACGTCACCGCGGCCAGCACCGCGGTCAGGGACCTGCCGTCCGAAGGCCCGGCCAGCGCGGACGCGTCGACGCCGAGACGCTGGGCGAGATAGGTCACGGCGCGTTCGGTGGGGCGTCGTTCACCCGACTCCAGACGCGACAGGTAGCCCGTCGACAGGCCCTCACCGACCAGGTTGGCCTGGCTCATGCCTCGTTCGAGCCGAAGTCTCCTCAGCCGACGGCCGAAATGCGGCTGTTCGAGCATCTCTCCCCTCTGGTCCGTTGGTGCGGTCTGCGGGGCTTTCGTCCCGGACCGCCCGCTCGTGCGGATGGAGTTGTCAACACTCTAGGAAGCACCCGGAAGGTGGGCAAGTCGTTTTGTCCATGTCAATTTCGCTGCTCAGCGCAGTCGCCGGCCTTCCGGTGCCCGACCCTCCGGCCGGTGGGCATGCGGGCCGAAAACACGCCATGTGCAAGGGAGTTGACAGGTTGTCCGGTTCGCTTGGCAAACCTTGTCAAGGCGGTTGCCACCCCCTTAGTCTCGAACGTGCCGTCCTGATGCGATTCCCTTGCTCGTCTCGTGGAGGTATTCGTGCTGCGTCACGCCCGACCGGGCTCGTCGCGAAGGTCGATCGTCCGGCTGGTCGTGGTCGCCGGTTCCGCGGGGACCACGACCGACCCGGTCCACCACGCGTTCGAACCCTTGGTTCCCGGCGCCGCGGGCCCGCCCCCGACCCCTGTGCCGGACGGCTTTCCCGCAGGGCCGAGCGGCGAGATCGAATGGCCCTGACAACGTTATCGAGGTGTCGGCCCTCCCGGTGCCGGCACCGTTGCCCCTGATCTGCCCCGGGAGTCCGGCGCCTGCCGCCGGCGGTCCGGGGCGACGCGGAACACCCGGCTCCCGGCCACCGACGAGGTGGCGCGCGCCAGCACGGGGCGCCCGCCGACACCCAGGCATCGGCGCACCCGGTCAGTTCCGCGACAACGACCCTTCCCAGCCCCCCATGCGCAGGAAGAAGGACGGTACGTCCGTGGCGACCACGAGTTTCCCCGACGCTTCGCCCCGCAACAAGAACCAGGCCGCCCAGCCGGCTCCACGCACCCACCGCGGCATCACCCGGAGCAGCACACCGCGTGACGGTGCGTCACCGGCCGTCTGCGCGGCCCACGCGTCCCCCGGTGACGTGGTCGTCAGGGCCGCCGACCCCGAATTCGCCCGCCAATTCGGTTTGAGCGCCGACGAAATACGCGGGTCGGGTCTTCTCGGCCTTCTCCGTACGTCCGTTCCCGCGCGGCTGCGAGAACAGTTCGCCGCGCTTTCCTCGGGCCGGCGAAGGCGATTCACGGAAAGGGTCACCGGCCGGGACGGCAACGGCCACACCTTTTCCGCGGAGATCACCGTGACCGCCGTCGGCAGACCTTCAGGCGAGGTCGCCGGTCTCCTGGTCCTTCTGCGCCGTACAGGAGAGGCGCAGCGGCCGGAGAAGGACCATGAGCCGGTGCTCTCCGGGGGGCCTGTGCTCAGCGCCCTCGACGCACAGGTCCTGGAAGGAGTGGCCAGTGGTGAGTCCACGGTGCAGTTGGCCTCCCGTCTTTATCTGAGCCGTCAGGGGATCGAGTACCGCGTCGGGCAGATGCTGCGCAGGTTCGACGCGCCCAACCGGCCGGCCCTGGTGGCGCGTGCGCACGCACTCGGGATGTTCGCCGTCGGCCAATGGCCGCCGCGCGTCCTGCCGGAACGCGTGAAGTAGGAAGGAGCGGCAGTTCGTCGACTGCCGCGGAGCTCCCCGGGCGGCGGCCGTGACGGTGCCCACCGTCACGGCCGCCCTGGCAGGGGTACCGTCACGGCCGCCGCCGCCCGGGCACAGCCACGGCCGCCGTCGTACGGGCACACCCTCGCCGGACGCCGGCCCCGGCGACCGTGGGCGTCCGCCTCATGCCGCCGAGGGCTGCCACGCCTCCTGGAAGCGGCGGCGGGCGCGGAAGAGGCGGGAGCGGACGGTGCCCACGGGCAGGGAGAGGACCTCCGCCATCTCCTCCTCGTTGAGTCCGTAGGCACGCAGGGTGAGGACCTGCCGGTGCGCCCGGGACAGGCGTTCCAGCACGTCGCTGATGTGCACCGCGTCCAGCGGGTTCGTCTCCTGCCGCGACTCCAGGTGCGAGCAGGTCCTTTCCTCGCCGCTGCGCTTGGCGACGCGGATCGCCTCGCGGATCGTCACCGAGCGCACCCAGCCGTAGAACGCCGCCGGCTCACGCAGCGTGCCCAGACCGCGGTAGACGGCGAGCAGCGCCTCCTGCGCGGCGTCCGCTCCGTCGTCGTGGGTGATGGAACGGCAGATGCGCGCGACGTAGGGCGTGATGGCGGTCAACAGGTGGTTCATGGCGTGCTCGTCGCCCGACTGGGCGCGGGGGAGCAGCGTCAGGGGGGAGGGGAGTTCGCTCACGGTGGTCATGTCGGGGTGGGGCTCCTTACGGCGCCGGGTCGGCGGGTGAGTGAGCGGGAGGGGCGGTGCTCAGCCCGCGGCCGCGCGGGCGGGCTCGGTCTTCGCCGCGTCCGCCAGGCCGGGCAGGCCGAGCAGGCCGTCCCGTACGTCGTCGCGGAACGCCCGCATGAAGGACGGGCTGAAGCAGGCGGTGTGGTGCGGGAACTCGATGGCGAGCCGGCCCTCGAAGGAGACCACGCACGCCATGACGGGACTGCGTCCTGCCTGCGGGAAGTACTGCTCGCGGGCCGGCGCCAGACGGACGTCGACGGCCTCCAGTCCGCTCGGCAGCCGCGGGCCCGGGACCACGCCCATGTTGGTGACGATCACCGTGGCGAGTTGCAGCGTGGGGTTCCGGGGGATCTCCGGCGTGATGCGCATCTCGTGGAAGTGGTCGCCGCGCGAGATGAAGTCGCCCAGACGCGCGTGGACGGTGCGTGCCAGGTCCAGGGGGTCCGGGGTTCCGGACACCTCGAGGGTCTGGAGGTGGGTGGTGACCGCGGGCACCATGTCGGACGCGGGCAGCGGCGGGGAGAGCCGGGAACGCAGGTCGACGGGGGAGAGGCAGCCGAGCGTGCGGGCGCCGTCGCCGTCCAGGCGCCGCCTGGCCGTGGTCAGCAGCGTCGCGGCGATCAGCGCGTGCACCGAGACGCCGCCGGCGCGTGCCGTGTGGCGCAGGCGGGTGGTGGTCTCCGCGTCCAGGGCCAGCCGGCAGACCTCGATGTGCCCGTCCCCGGCCGTGCCTTCGTCTCCTTCGCCGACCGCCCGGCCGGTCGTGGACGGCCGCCGCACGTCGTACGGCACCAGTTCGACCGGGTGCCGCCGCGCCTCCTCGACACGGCCGTCGAGGTACTTGGCCGTGTCGGCGTCGTCGGCCGCGGGCAGCAGCCGGCTGACGGGCTGCGGCCACCGGGGCGTGCCGGACCCGGAGGCCTCGACGCCGTGTTCCCCTTCGACCAGCGTCCGGTAGCGGTCCCACAGCGCGTTGTGCACCGCGATGGCGCTGTGGCCGTCCGTGACGGTGTGGTCGACCACCAGGACGAACAGGTGGCTCCCGCCGCCCGGCGCGCTGACCAGGACGGCGCGGCTCAGCGGCCCCCCGACGGGCAGGGGGTCGTTCAGCTCCGCCGCGTAGGCCTCGTCCTCGGCGCCGGTACGGGTGACCAGACGGGGCCGCTCGTCCTCGTCGAGCAGGCGCAGCGCGTGGCCCGTGCCCTCCTCGACGATGCGGGAGCGAAGCGTCGGGTTCGCCTGCGTCGTCGCGTCGAACGCGGCCGACAGCGCCTCGACGTCGACGGGGCCGCGCAGGGAGCAGGACAGCACGGCCCTGCTTCGCTGGCCCACGTAGAGCGACTCGACCGGACACAGCGCACGGTGCATGCCGTCAGCCTTCTTTCCGTCGTTCATCTCGTGTGTCCACATCGTTCGTTTCCTGCGTTCACGTCATGTGCCCATGACCCGGGAGCGGCCTGTCGCCGCCTGCTGTCCGCCAGAAGCGGGGCCTTTCGAGGGTGCACCGGAAAGCGCGGTGGAATCCACACGGGAACGCGGTGCACGGCGAAGTCGCGTGTTTTCCCTAAAAGTTGATTTGGCCGGCGGACTCCCTCGCGCCGCGGTCATTAGGGAAACACCTGAATCGGGTCCCGGGGGACCGTCTCGGCTTGACCCGGTCGGGCCCGGTGTCCCACCGTGAGGTCCAGTGGAACCGGGGCCGGGCGACACCCGACACCCCTTCCCCCGCCCTTGGTGTGCGACCTCCCTTTCCCGCCCCGTGAGCCCGCCCGGCGCGTACCCGCACGCGAGGGCGGCACGGAGCGGTGGCCGCACCCGTCCGATCCGGCCGGGCCCTCGTCCGTCCGGGACATTACGGCTCGTCACGTGAGGGTTGTGCTATGTCACTGCAGGAGGACGACCGCCGACCGCTGTCCGGGGCCCAGGAGGGCCTCTGGTACGCCGGGCGGCTCGCGCCGGACAGCGCCGCGTACAACACCGCGGAAGCGGTGGAGATCCACGGGCCCCTGGACACCGGCCTGTTCGAGGCCGCGCTGCGGCGCACCGTCGGTGAGGCCGACACCTTCGCCCTGCGTTTCGTGGACACCGACGACGGCCCCCGCTGCCACCGCGCTGCGGACGCGGCCGACTGGAGTCTGCACCGGGTCGACGTCAGCGGCGCCGAGGACCCCGAGGACGCCGCCTGGGCCTGCATCCGCACCGACCTGGCCACCCCCGTGGACACGGAGAAGGGCCCGCTGTTCTCGCACACCCTGCTGACCCTGGCCCCCGACCGCTTCGTCTGGCTGCTGAGGGCCCATCACATCCTGCTCGACGGCTACAGCTACAAGCTCCTCGGGCGGCGCCTGGCGCAGACGTACAACGCCCTGGCCGAAGGGCGCGAGCCCGGCCCCTGCGGGTTCGAACCGGTGAGCCGGCTCCGGGCGGAGGAGGAGGCCTACCGGGACTCCGAGCGGTACGTCCGCGACCGTACCCACTGGGCGCGGCGCCTGGCCGGACTGCCGGAGCCGGCCCGGCTCACCTCCCGGACGGCCGCCCCCACCGCCCCCTTCCTGCGCCGCACCGCCGAACTGGAGCCCGCCGAGGCCGCCGCCCTCGACACGGCGGCGGCCCGCCTCGGCGTCTCGCGCACCGACCTGCTGACCGCCGCCACCGCCGTGTACCTGCACCGGATGACCGGCGCGGGGGACCTGGTGCTCGGTCTGGCGACGATGAGCCGGCTCGGCAGCGCCGCCCTGCGCACCCCCGGCACCGCCTCCGACGTCCTTCCGCTGCGGGTGACGGCCGTCCCCGGCACGCCCGTCGCGGAGCTGGTGCGCGCGGTCGCGGACGAACTGAAGGCCCTGCGCCGGCACCAGCAGTACCGCGGCGAGTTCCTGCGCCGCGACCTGGGCCTGCTGGGCACCGGACGCCGGCTGTACGGACCGGTCCTGAACATCGTCCCGTTCGACGAGTCGCCGGTCTTCGGCGGCTACCCCACCACCTGGCACCACCTGTCCGGCGGAGCCGTCGACGACCTCCAGATCTCCGTACGGCCCGGGGCACGGACCGGCGGCATGTGGCTCGCCTTCGACGCCAACCCCGCCCTGTACGAGGAGGACGAACTCGCCCTGCACCGCGACCGGTTCCTCACGGTGCTGCGCCGACTGGCCGAGGCCGGGCCGGCCACGCCGCTGCGCGACCTGGACGTCCTGCTGCCGGGCGAGCACCCTCGCGACACTCCCGTACGCACGTATCCCGTCGAGCGGACCCTGACGGAACTGTTCGAGGAGCAGGCGGCGCGCGTGCCCGGGCGAACCGCCGTCACCTGCGAGGACGAACACCTCACGTACGCCGAGCTGAACGCCGAGGCCAACCGTCTGGCCCGGCTGCTGGCCGAACGCGGCGCGGGCCCCGGCCGGGTGGTGGCACTCGCCCTGGAACGCGGCCCCCGGCTGCTGCCGGCGCTGCTGGCCGTCCTCAAGACGGGCGCGGCCCACCTCCCCCTGGACCCCGGCCATCCGGCCGAGCGGCTGCGACTGGTCGTCGAGGACACGGCCCCCGTCGCCCTCGTCACCGAGCACGCCCACGCCCACCTGGCCGGGCACACGGTTCCCGCCGTCCTCCTGGACGACCCGGAGGTCACCGCCGACCTCGCCCGCCGGTCCGCCACCGACCTCACCGACGCCGACCGGCACGGGCGGACGAGCCCGTCCGACATCGCCTACGTCATCCACACCTCCGGCTCCACCGGCCGCCCCAAGGGCGTGCCCGTGCCGCACGCGAACGTCGTGCGGCTGTTCGCCGCCGCGGCCGAGCACTTCGACTTCGGCGCGGACGACGTGTGGACGCTGTTCCACTCCTACGCCTTCGACTTCTCGGTCTGGGAGATGTGGGGCGCCCTGCTGCACGGCGGCCGGCTCGTCGTCGTCCCGTACGCCGTCAGCCGCTCGCCGAAGGACTTCCTGGAACTGCTGCACCGGGAGGGCGTCACCGTCCTCAGCCAGACGCCGTCCGCGTTCGAGCAGCTGATCGACGCCGACCGCGAACGCGGCGGTGACGCCGGGGCGTTGCGCCACGTCGTCTTCGGCGGCGAGGCCCTGCGCCCGGCGGCCCTGCGCCCCTGGGCCGACCGGCACGGCCTGGACCGCCCGGCGCTGGTGAACATGTACGGCATCACCGAGACCACCGTGCACGTCACCCACCACCGCGTCACCCGGGCCGACCTGGACGACCCGCGCCGCGGCAGCGTCATCGGCACCCCGCTCGCCGATCTGCGCGTCCACCTGCTGGACCCCGAGGGCCGCCCGGTGCCGCCCGGCGCGACCGGCGAGATGTACGTCTCCGGCGCCGGCGTGGCCGCCGGGTACCTGAACCGGCCCGAGCTGACCGCCGAACGCTTCCTCGACGACCCCCACGGCCCGCCCGGAACCCGCATGTACCGCTCGGGCGACCTGGCGCGGCGCCGCCCCGACGGCACCCTCGACTACCTGGGCCGGGCCGACGCACAGGTGCAGCTGAGGGGCTTCCGCGTCGAGCCGGGCGAGATCGAGGCGGTCCTCACCGCCCACCCGCGCGTCGCCCGGGCCGCCGTCGTGGTCCGCCGCGCCGACAACGGCGCCCGCCAGCTCGTCGCCTACACGGTGGCGGCGGGCGACGGGCCGGCGAGCCCCGCCGAACTGCGCGCCCACGCCGCCGCCCGCCTGCCCGAGTACATGGTCCCGGCCGCCTGCGTCCCCCTGGACACCCTGCCGCTCACCGCCAACGGCAAGCTCGACGTGCGGGCGCTGCCCGCCCCGGACTTCACCACCGAGGCGTCCGGCACCCGCCCCGGGACGCCGCAGCAGAACGTCGTCTGCACGCTGTTCGAGGACGTCCTGAAGCTGCCCCGGGGGACCGTGGGCATCGACGTGAACTTCTTCGACCTCGGCGGCGACTCCCTGCTTGCCACCCGCTTGCTGGCCCGCCTGCGGCACGAGACGGGTGCCGAGATCCCCATCACGGCCCTGTTCGGGACGCCGACACCGGCCGCCCTCGCCCACCGGCTGGCCGCGCAGTCGGACGCCGCCCTGCCGCGGCCCGCCCTCGGCGACGCCGTACGCCCCGAGCGCGTACCGCTGTCCTTCGCCCAGGAACGCATGTGGTTCCTCAACCGGCTCGACGACGGCGCGGCCACCTACAACATCCCGCTCCTCGTCCCGCTGGACGCCGACCTCGACGCCGAGGCGCTCCAGGCGGCCCTCGGCGACCTGGCCGACCGCCACGAGAGCCTGCGCACGGTGGTCGCCGAGCACGACGGAGTGCCGTACCAGCGGATCCTGCCGCCCGGCGGGCTGCGGCCGCGGCTGCACCGCGTCGACTGCCCCGCCGCCGAGACCGCCGCCCACGTCACCGCCGCACTGCGGCACCGCTTCGACCTGACCGCGCAGAGCCCGCTGGCCGCCTGGCTGCTGGGCACCGGCACCGACCGGACCCTGCTGCTCGTGCTGCACCACAGCGCGGCCGACGGCTGGTCGCTGCGGCCCTTCGCCGACGACCTCGGTACCGCGTACGCCGCCCGCCGCGCGGGCCGGGAGCCCCGGTGGGACCCGCTGCCGGTGCAGTACGCCGACTACGCGCTGTGGCAGCGTGCCCTGCTGGCGCCCGAACCGGACGGGACGGGCCGGCTGGAGCGGCTCACCGCCCACTGGCGCACCGCGCTGGACGGTGCGCCCGAGGAGTGCGCCCTGCCCGCCGACCGCCCGCGTCCCGCCGCGCCGCGCGGCGGCGGCGCGCACGTCGAGACCGTCGTGGACGCCGCCGTGCACCGCGACCTGCTGAACCTGGCCGACCGCGAGAACACCAGCCTGTTCATGGTGCTGCACGCCGCCGTCAGCGCCCTGCTCACGCGCTGCGGCGCCGGCGAGGACATCGTCCTCGGCACCCCGGTCGCCGGCCGCACCGAACCCGCCCTCGACCACCTCGTCGGCCTGCTCACCAACACCCTGGTCCTGCGGGCCGACACCTCCGGCGACCCCGCCTTCCGCGACCTCCTCGCCCGGCTGCGCACGGCCGACCTGGCCGCCCTCGACCACCAGGACCTGCCCTTCGACCGGCTGGTCGACGAACTCAACCCGCCCCGCAGGGCCGGGCGGCACCCCCTCTTCCAGGTGATGCTGGCCCTGCAGAACAACGAACCCGCCGTACTCGAACTGGACGGCCGGCGGACCGAGTTGCGACCGACCGCCACCGGCACCGCGAAGTTCGACCTCTTCGTGGACGTCCTGGAACGCCGCACTCCCGACGGGGCCGCCGACGGCCTCGCGCTGCACGTCGAGTACGCCACCGAGCTGTACGACGCCGGTACGGCCGAGGCGTTCGCCCACGCCCTGCACGACGTCCTGCGCACGGTGTGCGCCGACCCCGGGGTCCGCGTCGGGCGACTGCCGGCGATCCCCGACCGCACCCCCGCCCCGGCCGCGGCCGGCACCGCGGAGCTGGAGGAGACGGCACGGGCCGTGCCCGGCATCCGTGACGCCGGCGCCCTCGCCGGCGCCGACGGTGAGCCGCCGCGCCTGTACGTGGTGCCCGGACGGGCGGACGCCGCGGAACGCGTCGAGGACGCCCTGGACCGCGCCGGCCACGGCACGGTCCGCGTCACGGCGGTCAACGCGCTGCCCCTCGACGCCGCCGGCGCCGTCGACACCGGGGCGCTGCGTGCCCTGCCCGTCGTCGACCGCACCGCGGCCGAGGCCTGGCGGGAACGGCTGGCCCGCCTCCCCGGTGTCACCGCCGTCGAGGTGACGGCGGAGAACACCCCCGAGGAGCTCGGGCGCCGCCACGCCGGCCTGCCCGACCGCACGGCGGTACCCGCCCCGGCCGCGAGCACCGAAAGCACCGTCACGGCACCCTTCGTCCCGGCGCTCAGCGAGGGCCCCGCACTGTCCGAGCCGTCCGTGTCCGGCTGGGCCCAGGCCCTGCGCCGCGCCGCCGAGCTGGACCGGGGCGACATCGTCCACGTCCACCCCGACGGCAGCGAACACCGGCGCAGCTACGCCTCCCTGATCCCGGAAGCCTCACGGGTACTGGCCGGTCTGCGCCGGGCGGGCCTGCGCCCCGGCGACCAGGTCGTCCTCCAGTGCGACGTGAGCGAGGACTTCCTCGCCGTGCTGTGGGGCTGCGTCCTCGGCGGCTTCGTCGCCGTCCCGCTGACCGTCCCCGCCTCCTACGACACCCCCTCGGCGGCGCTCACGAAGCTGGAGGGCATCTGGCGGATGCTGGGCCGGCCCTGGATCGTGTGCTCCGCCGGCCGCGAGGCCGGGCTGCGCGACGTGGCCGCCCGGCAGGCGTGGTCCGGGCTGCGGCTGACCACCGCCGACGCCCTGCGCGAGGCGCCGGAGGACCACGACTGGCACCCCGCCCGCCCCGACGACCTCATCCTGATGCTGATGACGTCCGGCAGCACCGGCCTGCCCAAGGCGGTGCGCCTCACCCACCGCAACGTGCTGACCCGCTCCGCGGCCACCGAGCAGATGAACGGGCTGGACGCCACCGACGTCTCGCTGAACTGGATCCCGCTGGACCACGTCACCGGCGTGGTGATGTTCCACCTGCGCGACGTCTACCTCGGCTGCCGCCAGATCCACGCCCCCACCTCCTGGATCCTCCAGGACCCGCTGCGCTGGATGGACCTGGCCGACCGGCACCGGGTCACCGTCACCTGGGCGCCCAACTTCGCCTTCGGACTCCTCGCCGAGGAGTCCCACCGCTTCACGGACCGCACCTGGGACCTGTCGCCGATGCGGCTGGTGATGAACGCCGGCGAGGTCGTCGTGGCCGCCGCCGCCCGCCGGTTCCTGCACGCGCTCAAGCCCTTCGGCCTGCCGCAGGACGTGATGCACCCCGGCTGGGGCATGTCCGAGACCTGCTCGGTGGTCACCGACGCCGTCCTGCCCGGCGAACCCGCCGGGAACGAGGGCACGTTCGTCAGCTGCGGCCGCCCCTATCCCGGCTTCGCCATGCGGATCGTCGACGAACAGGGCAGAGTCCTCGGCGAGGGCGAGGCGGGCCGGTTCCAGGTCCGCGGCACCTCCGTGACCGGCGGCTACCACGACAACCCGGCGGCCGACGCCGAGGCGTTCACCGAGGACGGCTGGTTCGACACCGGCGACCTGGCGTTCCTGCGCGAGGGCGAGCTGTACATCACCGGCCGCGCCAAGGACGTCATCATCGTCAACGGCGTCAACCACTACAGCCACGAGATCGAGGCCTGCGTCGAGGAACTGCCGCACGTGGAACGCAGCTTCACCGCCGCGGTCGCGGTGCGCTCCGATCCCTCCTCGCCCACCGACGAACTGGCCCTCTTCTTCCACCTCGCCTCCGGGGTCCCCGACGCCCCCGACGCCCCCGACGTCTCCGACGCCGACACGGCGGCGGCCCTGCGGGAGATCGCCGGCAAGGTCACCCGGGAGATCGGCGTCAGCCCCGCCTTCCTCGTCCCGGTCGGGCCGCACGACATCCCCAAGACCGAGATCGGCAAGATCCAGCGCACCAGGCTGCGCAAGAGCTTCGAGGCGGGCGCCTTCGACGACGCGGTCCGCAGGGCACAGCTGCTGCTGGGCACCGCCGCCACCGTGCCCGACTGGTTCCTGCGGCCGGTGTGGCAGCGTGCGGAACGCCCCGGCGCACGCGCGACCCCCGCCGGCCGCCACACCCTCGTGCTGACCGGCGCCGACCCCCGGGTCCGGCGACTCGCCGACCGGCTCGCCGACGCCCTGCGGTCCGGCGGCGGCCTGTGCACGGTGGTCGGCGACGGACCCGCGTACGCCCGGCTCGACGCGGCCCGCCACCGCGTCCGGCCCACCGAGGAAGCCGACTACACCGAGCTGCTGCGGCAGTTGGAGCGCGACCGGCGCCCGGTCGACGCCGTCCTGCACCTCGACGGACTGCACCTCGATCGCCCGCGCGGCGCCGGGGCGCCGGAGCAGCCGCCGTACGACACGACCGGTACGGAGCGGTTGCTCGCGCTGGCCCGCGCCCTCGCCGCCCGGCCCGGCCGGCCGCGCCCCGTCGACCTGGTCCACGTCTCGACGGGCGCCCAGGCCGTGCGTCCCGAGGACCGCCCCTGCCCGACGCACGCCATGGCGGGCGCCCTGCTCAGGTCGCTGGGCGAGGAGTTCGGCTGGCTGCGCGGAGCGCACCTCGACCTCGCGCCGGACGAGGACGCGGACCCGCTGCCCGTCCTGCTGGCCGAGTCGACGGTCGCCGCGGACGGCGCGGAGGTGGCGTACCGCGACGGCCGTCGTCACGTACGCCGCCTCGCACCCCTGCCCGACACGCCGTCCCGCGCCGAGGCGCCCGCGCACGACGGCTTCACCCTGATCACCGGAGGGCTCGGCGGTGTCGGCGCCGAGGTCGCGGCCCACCTGCTGCGCACACCCGGTACGCGGCTGCTGATCGTGGGCCGCACCCCGCAGCCCGGACCGGACCTCCGGGGAGCCGGACCGGCCCGCGGGGAGGTCCTGCGGCGGCTGCGCGAGCTGGGCGAGGTCCGCTACGCCTGCGCCGACGTCACCGACGAGCGTCAGGTGCGGGCCGCGGTGGACGCGGCCACCGCGGCCTGGGGCGTGCCGCTCGCCTCGGTCCTGCACCTGGCCGGAACCCTGGTCGAACGTCCCGTGGGCGACCTGGACACGGCCACCTGGCGCCGTGCCCTGGCCGCGAAGGCGCGCGGTGCGTGGGTCCTGCACCGCCTCACCGCCGACCACCCGGCCGTCTCCTTCACCGTGTTCTCCTCCGTCAACGGCTACTTCGGCGGTGCCATGAACGCCGCCTACGCCGCCGCCAACGCCTACCTGGACGCCCTCGCCCAGTACCGCCGAAGCCTCGGTCTGCCCGCCCGGTCCCTGGCCTGGAGCATGTGGCGCGAGCACGGCATGAGCCGCGGCTACCGGCTCACCGCGCTCACCGAGGCCCGCGGCTACCGGCTGCTCGACGCCCCCGCCGCGCTGCGCTCGTTCGACCTGGCCCGCACCCTGGACGAGCCGCATCTGCTGATCGGTGCCGACCGCACCGCTCCCTGGGTCCGCAGCCACGTGGTGGCCCCGGTCCGTCAGGTGCGGCGCCTGGCCGCGCGCGTCGGCCTGGAGGACGGCACCGACCTGGGCGCCCTGTACCGCGCGGCGGCCGACGGCGCCCGCGCGGCCGGCCTGGGCGACGACTGGACACTGCGCTCCGCGGGCACCACCGGACACCGCGACCGGACGGACCCGGGGGAGGGGCTGCGGGGGCTGGAGAGCCGGCTCGCCGAGGTGTGGTGCGCCGTACTGGGCCGCGACCGGGTGGGGCGGGACGAGAACTTCTTCGACCTGGGCGGCAACTCCCTGCTCCTCGTCACCGCCCAGAGCGCCGTGAACAGCGCCTTCGACGCCGACCTCTCGGTCGTCGACCTGTTCGCGCACCCCACCGTGCGGGACCTGGCCCGCCACCTGTCGACGCACACCGGCACCGGGACGGCCGCGAAGCCGTCGGCACAGTCCGAGTCCGAGTCCGAGTCCGAGTTTGAGTCCGCGTCCGACTCCGCAGGACGGCGGGCGGCACCACGGTCCTCCGGGACCGCCCCCAGCGGCCTGGACCGCGCCAAGGAACAAGCACAGCGCCAGCGTGCGGCCCGCGCACGCCGTACCGCCCGGCAGGGGAAGGACCGAGGCCATGCCTGAGATCACCGAACCGTACGACGAGCAGGTCCCCGCCGTCGCCGTCATCGGCATGGCGGGCCGCTTCCCCGGCGCCGCCGACCTCGACACCTTCTGGGACAACCTCGCGGCGGGCCGGGAGTCGGTACGGCCCGTCCCCGACGAGGAGTTCCTCGCCGCGGGCGGCGACCCGCGCGACCTCGACGACCCCTCACTCGTACGCATGGCCTCCGTCGTCGAGGACATGGACCGCTTCGACTCCGGCTTCTTCGGCTACAGCCCCGCCGAGGCCGCCGTGGTCGACCCGCAGCAACGGCTGCTGCTGGAGACGGCCTACCACGCCCTGGAGGACGCCGGCTGCCTGGGCGGGGACCCCACGGGCGAGGCGTTCGGCGTGTACGCGGGCAGCGGCGACAGCCGCTACTACCCCGCCCACGTGTACCCGCGCCACGCCGGGCAGCCCGGCTCGGTGGCGCTCGTGCACGCGGCCACCGCCAACTCCCTCGGCACCCTCGCCACCCGCGTCTCCTACGAGCTGGGCCTCACCGGCCCGAGCGTGTCGCTCCAGACGGCCTGCTCCACCGCGCTGGTCGCCGTGCACACCGCCTGCCAGGACCTGCTCGACCACCGCTGCGACACCGCGCTGGCCGCCGCCGTCTCCCTCAACCCCTCGGCCGCGCTGGGCTACCGCCACGTGCCCGACGGCCCCTTCTCACCCGACGGCCACTGCCGAGCCTTCGCCGCGGACGCCGCCGGCACCTCCTCCGGCGACGGCGTGGGAGCCGTCGTGCTCAAGCGTCTGGAGGACGCCCTCGCCGACGGCGACCGCATCCGTGCCGTCATCCGCGGCAGCGCCGTCAACAACGACGGCCGCCGCAAGGTCGGCTTCAGCGCGCCCAGCGCCGCCGGGCAGACCGAGGTCGTCCTCGCGGCGCAGGCCCAGGCGGAGGTCGACGCCGGCACCATCGGCCTGATCGAGGCCCACGGCACCGCCACCAGGCTCGGCGACCCGATCGAGGTGGCCGCGCTGACCGAGGCCTTCCGGCAGAGCACGCGGCGCACCGGGTTCTGCGCCCTGGGCTCGGTCAAGACCAACATCGGCCACCTGGGCGCCGCCGCCGGCATCGCCGGGCTCATCAAGGCGGTCCTGGCCCTGGAACACCGGCAGATCCCGCCGAGCCTGCACTTCGACCGGCCCAACCCGCTCATCGACTTCGCCTCCGGCCCCTTCCGCGTGCCCACCGCCCTGGAGGACTGGCCCGCGGGCGACCAGCCCCGCCGGGCCGCCGTCAGCGCCTTCGGGATCGGCGGCACCAACGCCCACGTCATCCTGGAGGAGGCCCCGCCCGCCGCCCCGGCCGCGCCCCGCCCGCCCGCGGACGGGCACCGCCTGGTGCTGCCGCTGTCCGCGCGGACCGCCGGCGCCCTGCGCGGCCAGGCCGAAGCCCTCGCCCGGCACCTGGAGCGGCGGCCCGAACTGCGCCTGGACGACATCGCGCACTCCCTGCGCGCCGACCGGCCCGCGCTGCGCCACCGCCTCACCGTCACGGCGGTCACCCGCGAGGAAGCCCTCGACGCCCTGCGCACCGCCGCACCGGGCACCCCGCCGCCGTCCGACGAGCCCGCCCGCGTGGCGTTCCTGCTGCCGGGCGGCGGCACCCAGTACCCCGGCATGGGAGCGGAGCTGTACCGCGACCACGGCGTCTACCGCGACACCGTCGACGAGTGCGCCCGCATCCTGCGGCCCGCACTCGGCGCCGACCTGCGCACCACGCTGTTCGAGAAGGGGCAGCCCGACGACACCGCCGCGTTCCTCGGCCTCGTGGTGACCGAGTACGCCCTGGCCCGCACCCTCATGGAACAGGGCGTGCGCCCGGACGCGCTCATCGGCCACTCGCTCGGCGAGTACACGGCGGCCTGCCTGGCCGGGGTCGTCGACCTGGAGGACATGCTGCCCCTGGTCACCGAACGCATCCGGCTCATCGCCTCCGCGGGCGGCGCCACCGTCGGCGTGGCCGCCCCGGCCGAGGACGTCCGGCCCCTGCTCGACGACGAGCTGTCCCTGGCCGCGGCCAACGGCCCCGGCGCCTGCACCGTCGCCGGACACCTCGGCCCCATCGCCCGCTTCGAGGCCGAACTCACCCGCCGGGGCGTCCCGTTCCGCCGCCTGCGCATCCCCGTCGCGGCGCACTCCCACGTCCTGGACCCGGTCCTGCCGGCCTTCGAGACCCACCTGCGCCAGGTCACGCTGCGCCCGCCGCGGATCCCGTACGTCACCAACGTCACCGGCACCTGGATCACCGACGCGCAGGCCACCTCCGTGCGGCACTGGCTCGACCACACCAGGAACACCGTGCGGTTCGCCGACGGCATCACCGCCCTGTGGGACCGCCTGCACCCCGTCCTGGTGGAGATCGGGCCGGGGGACACCCTGACCAAACTGGCCACCGGGCGGCTCACCGACGAGACGCCCGTGACGGTGACCACCATGCGGCACGCCAAGGCCGAGGCCTCCGACGGGTTCGTCCTCGCGCAGGCCCTTGGCCGGCTCTGGAGCGCAGGCGTGGACACCGCCCTCCCGCCGGCGCCGGACACCGCCCGACGGGTCCCGCTGCCCCCGTACGCCTTCGAACGCCACCGCCACTGGATCGACGCCCCCGGCGCCCGCACGCACCCCGACGCGCCCGACACCCCGGCCGCGGCGGAAGCGGCCCCGGCCCTCGCCCCACGGCCCCGGCTGACCACCGAGCACGTGCCGCCGCGCTCCGAACGCGAACAGGCGGTGACCCGGCTGTGGGAGGAGGCCCTCGGTATCGGCGGCATCGGCGTGCACGACAACTTCTTCGACCTCGGTGGCGACTCGATGCGCGCCGTGCTGCTGGCGGGCCGGCTCCGCCAGACCGGCATCCTCGACGTACCGGCGGCCGAGCTGCTGGCCGCGCCCACGGTGGCCGGGATCCTCGCCGCGTCCGACGAGGCCGCGTCCGACACTCGGGACCCGGACGCGCGGGGGGCCGCCCCCACCGCGCTCGGCCCGCTGCTGCCGCTGCGCGCGGAGGGCACCGCCACCCCCCTGTTCTGCCTCCACCCCGGCGCGGGCGTGTCCTGGCGCTACACGGGCCTGCTGCCCCACCTCGGCGGCGACCAGCCCGTGTACGGCATCCAGGCGGTCGGCCTCGACGGCACCAGGCCGCCCGCCGCGGACGCCGCCGCCATGGTCGGCACCTACCTGGACCTGGTGCGGCAGGTGCAGCCGCACGGCCCGTACCGGCTGCTGGGCTGGTCCTACGGCGGTTTCGTCGCCCACGCCATGGCCTGCGCGCTCCAGGCGGGCGGCGAGCGGGTCGAACTCCTCGCCATGCTCGACGCACCGCAGCCGCACGGCACGACGTACGACCCCGCCGCGGCGGAACGACAGGTGGCGGCCCTGCTGTCGCGGGTGACCGGACTGCCCGTCGAACCGGGGGCCGCGCCACCGGACGTCGACACCGTCCTGGACCGTATCGAGGCGAGCCTCGCGGCCGACCCGTCCGGTTCGCCCGTCACGCGTGCCGAGGCGGCCGCCATCGCCGCCGTCATGCGCAACAACCTGCGCCTCGCACCGCAGTTCGCGCCCGGTGCCTTCCGCGGTGACGTGCTGTTCTTCAGCGCGGCCCGGGAGGAGCCCACCGACTTCCCGGCGGACCTGGCGGTACTGCCCGGCAAGGCCGACAGCTGGCGACCCCACGTCGACGGCACCCTCCACGACCATCAAGTGCCGTGCGGCCACTACGAGATGACCGAGCCCGAGCCGATCGCCCGCATCGGCGAGGTGGTCGCCAAGGCCCTGCGCGGACTCCAGGCGTGAACCGCAGGACGGCGTCCACCCCCGTTCCCGACCCCCACCGAGTACGCCCCGACCGTTCAGGAGATTCCGCGTGACCGCGACCCAGGACCTCTACGAGCTCGGCGACGCGCCCGAGATCGGCACCGCCCCCGAGAAGATGTACGCCTCGCTCATCCGCCGCGAGCGCTACGGCCGGCCCGTCGACGCCTTCCGCACCGAGGTGGTCGACGTCCCGCCCGTCGGCCGCGGCCAGGTCCTGGTGAAGGTGATGGCGGCCGGCATCAACTACAACAACGTGTGGGCGGCGCTGGGCTCGCCGCTCGACGTGATCGCCGCACGGCAGAAGGCGGGCGCCACCGAGGACTTCCACATCGGCGGCTCCGACCTGTCCGGGATCGTGTGGGCGGTCGGCGAGGACGTGCGCGGGGTGAAACTCGGCGACGAGGTCGTCGTCCTCGCCAGCCGGTGGGACGAGAAGGCCGAGGACATCCGCCTGGGCGGCGACCCCGCCTTCTCCACCAGCCAGCGGGTGTGGGGCTACGAGGAGAACTACGGCTCCTTCGCACAGTTCGCGGTCGTCGACGACTACATGTGCCACCCCAAGCCGGCCCGGCTGTCCTGGGCGGAGGCGGCCTGCTACATGGCGACCGCCGCCACCGCCTACCGCCAGCTCTTCGGCTGGGAACCGCACACGGTACGCCCGGGCGACCCGGTGCTGATCTGGGGCGGCGCCGGCGGACTGGGCTGCATCGCCATCCAGCTGGTCCGGCACGTCGGCGGCATCCCGGTCGCGGTCGTCTCCGGCGAGGAACGCGGCGAGTTCTGCCTCAAGCTCGGTGCCAAGGGGTGGATCGACCGGCGGGAGTTCGACCACTGGGGCCGGCTGCCGGACACCTCCGACGAGGCCGCGACGGCCCGCTGGCTGACCGGCGCCCGCGCCTTCGGCCGGCGCTTCTGGGAGGTGCTCGGCGAACGCCGCAGCCCGCGCATCGTGCTGGAGCACTCGGGCGCCGACACCATCCCCACGTCCATGTACCTGTGCGACAACGGCGGCATGGTCGTCATCTGCGGCGGCACCACCGGCTACAACGGTGACGTGGATCTGCGCTTCCTGTGGATGCGGCAGAAGCGGCTCCAGGGCTCGCACGTCGCCGGCGCCCGCGAGGCACGGGAGGTCACCCGGCTGATCGACCAGGGCGTCGTCGACCCCTGCCTGTCACGGACCTTCGGCTTCGACGAGATCGGCCTGGCACACCAGCTCATCCACGACAACCGCCACCCGGCGGGGAACATGGCGGTGCTGGTGAACGCCCGGGTGTGACGGGCCGCGGGCGGCCCCGGCCGCCCGCGGAGCGGATCCCGTCGTCCCCCCCCCGGACCCCCGGATGATTCGCCCCCGGCCCGCGGGGTACCCGCCGCCAGGTACGACGCACGCGCTATCGCGGGAGGTACCCCATGGGCAAGCTGGGCGACATGGCGAAGAAGGCCAAGGAAATGGCCAAGGGGCACCCGGACCGGGCCGACAAGGGAGTCACGAGCGCCGAGCGGATGGCCGACGAGCGGACGGGCAACAAGTACGACGCCCAGACCGACAAGGCCGCCGACGCGGCCCGTCGTACCTACCGGGACGGCGGTCCGACGGAGCGCTGATCCTCATGTCCGGCTTCCGGCCCCCCGCGCACGGCGCGGGGGGCCGGAAGCGTGCGGCCGTTCCGGAAGAGCGTGCCCGGCCCGCTGTGCCGGCCCGGACCGGGTCCGCGGCGGCCGGCGGCGCCCGCCCCCGGCCGCCGCCGGGCGCCCAGGACCTCCAGGGCGGTGTGGCCCCTCGGCGCCGGAATCCGGGGAAGGACCGGGCCGGCCGGAGCTGAGGCAGCTCCGGCCGGCCCGGTCCTCGTGGGGCGCCCGGCCCCGGCGTCTGCGCGCGCCCTCACACCCGCAGCAGCTTCTTGACGATCTTTCCTGCGGGATTGCGCGGCACCTGCTCGATGAACTCCACGCGTCGCGGCCGCTTGTACGGTGCGAGCAGCCCCGTCACGTGCGCCAGCAGCTCCGCCGGGCCCGCCTCCGCGCCCGGCTCCAGGACGACGTACGCCAGGGGCACCTCGCCGTAGTCCTCGTCCGGCATCCCGACGACCGCGGTGTCCCGCACGGCCGGGTGGGTCATCAGGGCGCGTTCGATCTCCGAGGGGTAGACGTTCTGACCTGCGCGGATGATGACGTCCTTGGTGCGGTCCACGAGGCTGACGCGGCCCTGCCCGTCCACGAACCCCAGGTCGCCGGTCCTGATCCAGCCGTCGAGGGTGATCTCGCGGGTGGCCTCCGGGTCGTTCCAGTAGCCCTGCATGAGGCCGGGCCCGCGCACGACGATCTCGCCGATCTCGCCGCACGGCAGATCCCGGCCGCCCTCGTCCACCGCGCGCACCGACATGCCCGGCACGACCCGCCCGCACGGGATGCGGGCGGTGACGTCCCCGGGGGCGGGGTGCTCGTCGGGGCCGAGGGTCACGAACGGGCCGCCCACCTCGGTCATGCCGTACACCTGCCGGAAACCGCAGCCCAGCCGCTGGACGGCGTCGGCGTACACGTCGAGCGGCATCGGGGCGGCGCCGTACAGGATCTCCCGGAGGGAGGACAGGTCGGTGCTGCGGGACGCCTTGGCCTGCAACACGAAGCGCAGCATCTGCGGCACCATCCACAGGTGGGTGGCGCGGTGCCGTTCCACCGCGGAGAGCGCCCGCTGCGGGGTGAAACCGGGCATCAGCACGACCGTGGCGCCGGCCGCCATGTAGGTCAGGGACACGACCATGCTGCCGTGGTAGAGCGGGCAGCAGTTGACCATGACGATGTCGTCGGTGGGCCGGGCCATGACCAGCCAGCCCAGGGCGATGGCCCGGAAGGACCCGCTGTCGACGGTGACGCCCTTGGCCTGCCCGGTGGTCGCCGAGGTGTGCAGCACGGCGATCGGGTCGGTGTCGGCCACGGCGGGCAGGTCCCGCTCGGCGGCCAGCGTGCCCAGCGCCTCGAAGGCGGGTTTGTCGAAGGCCAGCCGCATCCGCACCGACCCCGGCAGCTCGGTGTGCCGGTCCAGCAGTTCGGACTCGCCGAGGACGGCCACCGCTCCGACGCGTTCGACGATGCCGGTGACCTCGGGCACGGCCAGGCTGTGGTTCAGCGGCACGAACAGCGCGCCGAGCCGGGCGAGCGCGAAGTACGTCTCCAGGACCTCGACGCGGTCCTTGGAGAGCACGGCGACCCGGTCACCGCGTGCGATGCCCAGATCGGCCAGCCCGCGCGCCAGTTCGGCCGTCCGGTCGTGGAACTCGGCCCAGGTGACGCTGCGTCGCTCGTCCACCAGCGCCGTCCGGTCGGGAAAGCACTGGCGGTTGCGCTCCAGCAGCTGAGTCAGCCACATCACGCACCGCCGGTGGCACCGCCGGTGGCACCGGCGGCGGAGTGCTCGGAGACGAAGCGCTCGTAGTCGGCGATCGTGCGCAGCTTCTCCATGTCCTCCGCGGTGATCTCCACGCCGAGCCGCTGCTCGACGAGCAGGACGAGACGGACCAGGTCCCCGGAGTCGATGCCGCTGGCGGCGAGGTCGACGTCGTCGCCCACCGTGTCCGCGTACTCGGTCGTGCCGGTGAGTTCGACCAGCAACTCCCTGATGGTGCTCATGGTTTCCCCTTTCGCCCCGGCGTGCCGGCCGCCGTGCGGATCTCGACTGTCACCCCCTCAAGAGGGGGAATCGGCCGGTCCCACTCCCCGGACCGGCTCGTGACCTTTGTCACGCGCGCGAACGGCGTGCGGCAGGGATAGCCGGCGCCTGCGTCCGGCCTCTTACCGCAACGAAGAGACGTGTTCCGGGAGATGCGTTCCGGTACGGCGCAGACGGAGAAGGAGAAGGAGTGATGCGAGTGCTCAGGCAGCCGGTACCGGTCCGGGCCGCGGGAGGGCGCCCGGCGCGCCGCGTCACCGCGGGACGCACCGCTCGTGGGGGCGGTGCCGCGTGAACGCCCGGGCCACCGCTGCCGTGTCCGCGGACGAGGGTGCCCCGTCCGCGGGACGGGGTGCCGTGCGGGCGGACCGGACAGCGGCGTCCGGGGGCCGGGGAGCCGCGCCGGCGGACCAGGACGGGCTGCTCGCGCACTTCGACGCCCTCATCGCCGACGGCGAGACGATCGAACCGCGCGACTGGATGCCCGACGGATACCGCCGCATGCTGATCCGCCAGATCGCCCAGCACGCCCACTCCGAGATCATCGGCATGCAGCCCGAGGGCGCCTGGCTCACCCGGGCCCCGTCCCTGCACCGCAAGTCGGTCCTCATCGCCAAGGTCCAGGACGAGGCCGGCCACGGCCTGTACCTGTACTCGGCCGCCGAGACGCTGGGGGTGGACCGCGCCGACCTGCTGGAAGCCCTGCACCGGGGACAGCAGCGGGCCTCCGCCACGTTCAACCACCCCGCCCTGACCTGGGCCGACACCGGGGCCATCGCCTGGCTGACGGACGGCGCCGCCGTCATCAACCAGGCCCCCCTGTGCCGCACGTCCTACGGGCCGTACGCCCGGGCGATGCGCCGCGTCTGCCAGGAGGAGGCCTTCCACGTGCGGCAGGGCTACGACCTGATGCGCGCGCTGTGCGAGGGGACGCCGGAGCAGAAGGAGATGGCGCAGGACGCGGTGAACCGCTGGTGGCTGCCGGCCGTCGCGCTGATGTTCGGCCCACCCGACACCGAGGCCGGCGGTGCCGACGCGCGGACGGCCGCGCTGGGCGCCGCGGTCTCCCGCCGCGCGATCGCCTGGGGCATCAAACGCCACACCAACGACGAACTGCGCCAGCGCTTCGTCGACAGTTGCGTCCCGCAGGCCGAACGCCTCGGCCTGACACTGCCCGACCCGGCCATCCGCTGGAACGACGAGCGCGGCCACTACGACTTCACCCCGATCGACTGGGACACCTACCGCGAGGCGCTGGGCGACGACACGCACTGGGCGCGGCAGCGGATCGCGCACCGGAGTGCCGCGCACGACGAAGGCGCCTGGGTGCGGGAGGCGGCCGCCGCGTACGCCGCCCGCGCGGAAGCGGAAGCGGAAGAAGCGGAAGAAGAGGAGGCGGAAGCGGGCGCCGGTGCGTCGTCGGCCGGAGCGCCCGCCGGGGAGCGGACGGGCACCGGCGGCACGGACGGGGCGCAGTCCGGCGCCGCCGCCCCGCAGCGGACGGAGGAACACGCATGACCCGCGACCGGGAGGGCGCACCGGCGTCCTGGGAGGTCTTCCTGCGGACCCGCCGGGGGCTGGCGCACCAGCACGCGGGGTCGGTGCGCGCGGCCGACCCGGACACGGCGCTGGCGCTGGCCCGTGACCTGTACGCCCGCCGCGGCGACCCGCTCTCGCTGTGGGTGGTCCGTTCGGACGCCGTGCACACGGCCTCCCCGGACGAACGCGACCCGTACTTCGCCGCTGCCCGCCACAAGCCGTACCGGTATCCCGAGCACTTCGCGCCGCTGACCGAGAAAGGGCCCGATGGTGACCACACCGAGTGACACACGCGCGGACCCGGCCGTGGCGGCTGCGGCGGCCGGTGCCGCTCCGGTGGCGGCCGACGGCACCCCCACCGTTCCCGGAGCCGGCACCGACGCCGATCTCGCCCTGCATCTGCTGCGCCTCGGCGACGACGCCCTCGTCCTCGGGCAGCGCCTGTGCCAGTGGATCACGCGCGCGCCGACCGTCGAGGAGGACCTGGCGCTGTCCAACATCGCCCTGGACCTGATCGGTCACGCCCGCACCCTGCTCACCCGCAGCGGACAGCTCGACGGGACCGGCCGCACCGAGGACGACCTCGCCTTCACCCGCTCGGAGCGCCGGTTCACCAACGCCCTGCTCACGGAGCTGCCCAACGACGACTTCGCGGTGACCGTGGCCCGGCAGCTGGCCTACACGCACTACGCGGTCCTCCACTACGAGGCGCTGGCGGGCTGCGCCGACGCCGAACTGGCCGCTTTCGGGGCCCGGGCCGCCAAGGAGGTCGCCTTCCACCGGCTGCACGCGGACCGCTGGACCCTGCGGCTGGGACGCGGCACCCCGCAGAGCACCCGCCGCATGCAAAGGGGCCTCGAGCGGGTGTGGCCGTACACCGCTGAACTCTTCGACGAGGACGACGTGGTCCGGCGCCTGGCCGCCGCCGGCACGGTGCCCTCACCGGCACCCCTGCGCGGCGAGTGGGAACGGCGCGTCACCCACGTCGTCACCGACGCGGGGCTCACGGTGCCCACGGCCTCCTGGTCGGCCAGGGGCGGCCGCTCCGGCCTGCACACCGAGCAGTTCGGCCCGCTGATCGCCGAACTCCAGTCGGTGCACCGGCAGTTCCCCGGAGGTACCTGGTGAACGAGCCGGCACCGACCAAGACCCCCCTCCCGGTGCGGGAGGTGCGCGAGCGGGTGGAGGCCGTCCCGGACCCGGAGCTGCCGGTGATCGGCCTGGGCGACCTCGGTGTGGTGGCCTCGGTGGCCCCGGGCGCCGACGGGGTCCTCGAGGTGGAGATCACGCCCACCTACCTGGGCTGCCCCGCACTTCCCGCGATCACCTCCGCGGTACGGGAGGTGCTGACCGCCTGCGGCCACCCCGACGGCCGCGTACGACAGGTCCTGTCCCCGCCCTGGACGACGGACCGCATCACCCCCGAGGGACGGCGCAGGCTCGCCGCGAACGGCATCGCCCCGCCGGTGTCCCCGGCCCCTGCCGGACCGGTCCCGGTCGGGCTGGGCGGCGTGCCCTGCCCGCACTGCCGTTCGCGGGCCACCCGGCCGCACACGCCCTTCGGACCGTCCCGGTGCCAGTCGGTGATGTGGTGCACGGCGTGCCGCGAACCCTTCCCCCACCTGACCGCGCTGTGAGGCCGCCCGTGAACACCGCCACCCCGCCCACCGCCCACCGCGAGGTGCCCGGCGACCGGGACAGGGGCCGGGACCGGAACCGGGGCACACGCCCGCGCACCGGCTGGCACCGCCTGGAGGTCACCGAGGTGCGCCGCCTCACCGCCGACGCCGTGGCCGTCGGCCTGGACGTACCGGCCGCGCTGCGCGAGGTCTTCGCCCACCGGCCCGGCCAGCACGTCGTCGTCCGCCATCACCGCGCCGACGGCGAACTGCGCCGCAGCTACTCGGTCTGCCCGCCGCCCCACCACCCCCGGGCGCTCCGCCTGGTCGTCAGACGGGGCGGCCCCGACGGCTTCGGCGCCCACGCCACCAGCCGCCTCGCCCCCGGTGACCGTCTCGAACTCTCCCCGCCCACAGGCGATTTCGCCCTGCCGGACCTGCCCGGTGCCCATCACTTCCTCCTCGCCGGCGGCTCGGGCATCACCCCGCTCGCCGCCATGGCCGCCCACGCGCTGCGCCACGACCTGGCCTGCCGCGTCTCCCTCGTCCACTCCGTCCCCACGTCCGCGGACGCCCTGCTGGCCGACGAACTCGCCGAACTCAAGGACGTGTTCCTCGACCGGCTCACCGTCCTGTACGTCCTCACCCGCGAGGACCGCGGCCACGGCGACGGCCTGTTCGGCGCACGGATCGACGCCGGGAGCCTGTCCCGTCTGCTCGCGGCGACGGACGCCCGGCCCGGCCCGGACACCGTGTTCGCCCTGTGCGGTCCGCCCGGTCTGGTCGACACCGCGCGGCAGGCCCTGGCGGACCGGGGAGCCGACCCGGCCCTCGTCCGCTGGGAGTTGTTCACGGCGCCCGGCACGTCACGGCCAACACCGGACACGGCCGCACCGGTCCGCACGGCCGCGGCGGTCCCGGGCCAGGGGGAGGCTCGCGTCACCGCCCTGCTCGACGGGCGCCGGCGCGTCGCCACCGTCCTGCCGCAGGACACGGCGATCCTCGACGCGCTGCTGCGGGCGCACCCCGACGTGCCGTACGCCTGCCGCGAAGGCGTGTGCGGCAGCTGCCGCGCGAAGGTCCTGTCCGGCCGGGTGGCGGCGCAGGGCCAGTACGCCCTGGACCGGGGCGACCGCGCCGACGGCTACACGCTCGTCTGCCGGGCACGACCGAGCACCCCCGAGGTCACCCTCGACTTCGACGCATGACCCGCACCGGCGGGCAGGCCGCCGCACCACGACGCCGCACCACGACGCCGTACGACCACCGAGCGAAGGAGAACCGCGTTGACCACCACCGCCCGCCACGAGGGGAAGACCGCCCTGGTCACCGGAGGCAGCCGGGGCATCGGCAGAGCGATCAGCCGCCGCCTCGCCCGTGAGGGCGCGCTGGTCGCGGTCCACTACGGGCACGACCCGGCCGCCGCCGAACGGACGGTCAAGGAGATCGAGGCCGACGGCGGCCGCGCCTTCCCCGTGCACGCCGAACTCGGGGTGCCCGGCGACGCCGACACCCTCTGGTCGGCCTTCGACCGGGCCCTGGCCGGGCAGGACGCGCCGACCGGGCTCGACATCCTCGTCAACAACGCGGGCATCACCGTCCCGCGCCCCGTCGCCGAGGTGACCGAGGCCGACTTCGACCGGGTCTTCGCGATCAACACCAAGGCGCCGTTCTTCATCGTCCAGCGCGGCCTGGAGCGGCTGCGCGACGGCGGCAGGATCGTGAACATCTCCTCCGTGGCGACCCGCGTCGCCTTCCCCGCGATCGTCGCGTACACCATGACCAAGGCCGCCCTCGACTACCTCACCCTCTCCCTCGCCCAGGAGCTGGGCCCCCGCGGCATCACGGTCAACGCCGTGGCGCCCGGCTACACCGAGACCGAGATCAACCCCACGCTCGGCATCCCGGAGATCCGCCGCAGGTACTCCGAGGCCTCCGTGTTCCGCCGGCTCGGCGACCCGGCGGACATCGCCGACGTCGTCTCCTTCGTCACGAGCGACGACGCCCGCTGGGTGACCGGTCAGTGGATCGACGCCTCCGGCGGTGCCCACCTCGGTGTGTGACACCCCGGCCCGGCGCCCCGCCCCGGCCGTCCGTCGGCCGTCCCTCCAGGAGTTGCGATGAACGACAGCACGTCCGCGCTCGCCGAGCCGGTGACGGACGACTCCCCGGCCCAGCCCTTCACCGGCGCGAGCCCCTACGACACCTACGTCCACGCGTCCGTCCTCAACTCGCTGCAGCACCCGCTCACCGAAGCCCCGGACGAGATGGCCTTCCTCGTCACCACCCAGGTGATGGAGCTGTGGTTCACCCTGATCGTGCACGAGTGGCGCACCGCACGCGTGGCCTTCGCCAAGGACGACCTGCGCGCGGCCACGGACGCCCTGGTGCGCAGCCGCCGGGCGCTGACCGCCCTCAACGGCGCCTGGGCGCCCATCGCCGCGCTGACCCCCGCCCGGTTCAACGGCTTCCGGGCGGCGTTCGGCCAGGCTTCCGGCTTCCAGTCGGCGATGTACCGGCACATGGAGTTCCTCCTCGGCGACAAGTCCGCCGGGATGCTGCGCGCCCACCGGGGCGACCCGGCCGTCCACGAGGCACTCGCGGACACCTACCGCGAACCGTCCCTGTACGACGAGGTGCTCGCCTTCCTGCACCGGCAGGGCCTGCCCGTGCCGCGGAGCGTCCGCGAGCGGGACGTCACCCGCCCGTACGCCTCCGACCCCGCGGTGGTGGAGGTCTGGCGGCACGTCTACGCGGGACCGCAGCACCACCCCCACCTCGCGCTGGGCGAACTGCTCACCGACATCGCCGAACTGGTCACCCGCTGGCGGTTCGAGCACGTCCTGGTGGTGCGCCGCGCCATGGGCTCGAAGCCGGGCAGCGCGGGCTCCGCCGGCCTGGCCTGGCTGGAGAAGCGCGCGGCCCGCCCGGTCTTCCCCGAACTGTGGGAGGTGCGCGGTGACGTCTAGGGTCATCTCCGCCTTCGCGGCCGAGGAGGAGGAACGGGTCCTCGGCCTGAAGCCGGTGCTGGCACCGGTGCACGGCCGCTACGGCGACCACCCGCACCAGTCCTACGACGCCTGGCCCGCCGCCGGTCCCGACGCGCCGCTGGTCGTCCTGCTGCACGGCGGCTACTGGCGCTACGACCGGATGCACCTCACCCCCTTCGCGGCTCACCTCGCCCAGCAGGGCTTCGACGTCCTGCTCCCCGGCTTCCGCCGCTCCGGCGGTGCGGGCGGCTGCCCCGAAACCTTCGACGACGTCGCCCGGATCGTGGACACCCTGCCCGAGGGGCGGCCCTACGTCCTGGCGGGCCACTGCTCCGGCGGCCACCTGGCACTGTGGTGCGCCGCCCGCGCCCTGCTGCCCGCCGGCTCCCGCTGGCACACGCGCACCCTGCCCACGAGCGTGCTCGCCCTCGCACCGATCACCGACCTCACCGCCACCCGGCGCGACGACCTCAGCAACGGAGCCGCCCTGCAACTCCTGGGCGGCGAGGAGGGGTTCGACCGCTGGCTGCCCGAGGTCGACCCGCTGACCCTGCTGCGCGGGGCCGGCACGACCGGGGTGCCCACCGTGCTGCTGCACGGCGCCGTCGACGAGGAGGTCCCGCTCACGCAGTTCAGCGACTACGCGGCCGTCCACCGCGACCTGAGGACGGTCGTCCTGCCCGGCACCGGCCACTACACCCTCATCGAACCGGGGGCACCCGGCGCCCGCGCGGTCGCCGACACCCTGCGGGAGATGTCGGCCGCGTTCCCCCCGCGGCCGTCCGACCGGGCGGGCGAGGAGGCCGCACACCGATGACCACCGCACTCCCGGCCCCGACCGCCCTGCGCGAACTGGCCGCACAGCGCGACGCGGACGACCCCCTGGCCCCCCTCCGCACGCGGTTCCTGCTCCCGGCGGACGTCGTCTACCTCGACGGCAACTCCCTCGGTCCGCTGCCCGCCGCCGTCCCGCCGGTCCTCTCCGATGTGGTGACCCGCCAGTGGGGCACCGACCTGATCGGCTCCTGGAACGCGAACGGCTGGTGGCAGGCGCCCCTGCGGGTGGGCGACGCCGTCGGCGCGCTCATCGGGGCCGCGCCGGGGCAGACGGTCGCGGGCGACTCCACCAGCGTGCAGTTGTTCACCGCGCTCGAGGCCGCCACCACGCTCCGCCCGGACCGGCCCCTGCTGGTCACCGACCCCGGACACTTCCCGACCGACCGCTACCTGGCCGACGCGGTCGCCCGCCGCCGCAACCTCGAGGTGCGCCGGGTCCCCCCGGCCGGCCTGCCGCGGTTCCTCGAGACCGACGGCGCCCGGGTCGCCGTCGTCAGCTACTCGCCCGTCGACTTCCGCACCGGCGAACTGCACGACATGCGGGCGCTGACCCGGGCCGCGCACGAGGCCGGCGCCCTCGCGCTGTGGGACCTGTGCCACGCGGCCGGAGCCCTGCCCCTCGACGTCGACGCCCTCGGCGTGGACCTGGCCGTCGGCTGCGGCTACAAGTTCCTCTCCGGCGGCCCCGGCGCGCCCGCCTTCCTGTACGTGGCACGCCGTCACCACGCGTCGCTCGAGACGCCGCTGCCCGGCTGGACCGGTCACGCCGACCCGTTCGGTCTGGGCGGGCACTACACCCCCGCCCCGGGCATCGCCCGCGCCCGCATCGGTACTCCGCCGATCCTGTCCCTGCTCGCCCTCGAAGCCGCCCTCACCGCCTTCGACGGCGTCGACATGACCGAGGTCCGCCGCAAGAGCCTGTCGCTGACGGGCTTCTTCCTGCGCTGCGCGGAGGAACTGCTCACGCCCGAGGGCTTCACCCCCGTCACCCCGGCCGAGCCCGGCCGCCGCGGCAGCCAGGTCACCCTGCGCCACCCCCACGCCCACGGGCTGGTCCTCGCCCTCGCCCGCCGCGGTGTGATCGCCGACATGCGCGCGCCCGACCTGCTCCGTTTCGGCGTCAACGCCCTCTACACCACCCACCAGGACCTGCTCACGGCCGCACTGCGCCTGCGCGACATCGCCCACGAGGCCGCCTACGACCCGACGCCACCGCCCGCGGGACCGGTCACCTGAGGACTCCGGCCGCGCACGGGGCCGCACAGCACCGGCGCGGGCCGGCCCGGTGAAAACGTCCGCACCGGGCCGTCGCGGGGCAAGGGGTGTCCGCCCCGACGGCCCGTCGGGGCGGACACCGTCTCCGCTGCCTCAGGCAGGGCCCGGCGTCTCCGTGTCTCCGCTACTTCAGGTAGGGCCCGTCCGTGCCGATCTTCCCGGGACCGTTGAGCACGTAGACCCGGAGGTTCCCCTTCCCGGGGGCCGCGACGGACAGCGTGCCGTTGGTGACGGTCTTCGTGGTGCCCGTGACGGCGTCCGTGTACGTGCCGTTGGGGATGCCCGTGTACGTCGCCGAGTCGGTCACCGTGACGAGCGCGAAGCTGTCCGTGCTCCCGCTGGTGTAGCGGCGCTTGTAGGCCATGCCGCCGGAGATGCCCTCCGTGGAGTACTGGCCCATCTGGAGGGCCGGTACGGCCCGGCGGATCTGGTTGAGCCGCTGCACGTGCTTGACCAGCGGCTGGGCGAGCGTGGTGGCGACCTGACCGCTGGCGGAGGCGACGGTGCCGAAGCCGGACGCCGTGACGGAGCCCGCCAGTTGGTCGCCGTAGTAGGCGCGTCCCGTCGTCGCGAGGGGACAGGTGGGGCCGCAGTCGAGCTGCTTGCCCTTCTGGAACTCGATCTCCGAGCCGTAGTAGAGGGTCGGGATGCCGCGGAAGGTCCACATCAGCGACATGTTCTCGGCCCAGGCGTCGGTGCCGCCGGTGTAGCGGGTGTTCGACTTGTTGGGGCCGTAGTCGTGGCTGTCGACGTAGACGACGTTGTAGGTGGCGTCGTTGGTGCTGTCGTCGGAGTCCTTGCCGTTGCTGTAGGCGTTGTACGCGTCACCGAAGTTCATGTGCATGCGCATGTCGATGATGTTCATGCCGGAGAACTTGCTGTGGTCGGGCGCGTGGTAGGTGTTGCCGTTCAGGAACGCGTTGGTGGAGGTCGGCTGGTTGCCGGTGCCGAGGTTGTTCTCGTAGTTGTACTGCTCCAGGGCCGCCGCCGTGTCGTCGGCGCTGTACTCCTTGCGCTCCTTCCAGGTGTAGAACTGCGCCGAGTGGTTGACCGAGCCGCGGTTCCACTTGTCGTTGACGAACGCGGCGACCTCGCCGAAGACGAAGAAGTTGCTCGCCGCCTCGGCCCCGAACTTCTGGGTGACGCGTTCCTGGATGGCCGGCAGGAAACGGCGGTTCCAGGTGACGCGCGGAATGTGCACGGCCGTGTCGACCCGGAAGCCGTCCACCCCCATGTCGATGTACTTGTTGTAGGCGCCGATCAGGTAGTTCTGCACGGGCGTCGACTCGGTGTTGAAGTCGGCCAGGTCCTCGTGCAGCCAGCAGGAGCGGGAGTCCTCGCCCTCCCAGTTGCCGATCCAGCACTGGTGGTAGTACGCCTTCGGGAACATGCCGGACGTCGGGTTCGGCCACTGGCAGTTGTAGATCGTGTAGCCCTCGGGGCTCTTGCCGCCGGTGGGCTTGCCCCAGTTGAGGCAGGTGTTGCCGGTCGGCTCGGCGGTCGACCACAGGTCGCCGTTGTAGTACGACTTCCCGGACTTGGGCTCGACGGTCAGGCCGTCGTACTCGAAGCCCGCGGCCTTCTCGTCGTAGTACCAGCTCCACTGGCTGTCGCGGACGCCGTACACGGTCGGGGTGAACAGGCCCTTGGCGCCCCAGCGGGAGCTGTGGTTGTAGACGACGTCCTGGTAGATCTTCATGCCCTTGGCGTGGGCCGCGTTGATCAGGTCCTGGTATGAGGCGCCGGTCGACTCCAGGCGGGCGTCGACCTTGTAGAAGTCGTAGCCGTGGTAGCCGTGGAAGTCGTAGTCCGAGCGGTTGAGGACGACCGGCGTGATCCAGACCGCCGAGAAGCCGAGGGCCTTGATGTAGTCGAGCTTCTCGACCAGGCCCTTGAAGTCACCTCGGAACATGGGGTCGTTGTTCGCCGCGTTGCCGGACTTGACGTGCTGGCTGCCGCCGCGGTTGTTGGAGCTGTCACCGTCGTTGAAGCGGGCGGTCATGACGAAGTAGATCGGGTCCTTGCGCGGATCCGTGCCCAGGGGTGCGCCGCCGGGGGGTGTGGCCGGCTTCTTCCCGGTGGTCGCCGTGGCCGCGGTGGAGGCGGCGGAGGTGTTCCCCGCCGCGTCCACGGCCTTGACCGTGTAGGTGTAGGCGGTCTCCTCCTCCAGGCCCGTGTCCGACAGGACGGTGGAGGTCACGTCGGTGACGGTGGTGCCCTTGGTCCCGCCGGTGCGGGTGACCTGGTACTTGGCCACGCCGGTGTCGTCGGTGGCGGCGTTCCAGGACACGACCACGGAGGTGTTCGTCGCGCTCGCCCGGACGTTGCCGGGAACGGTGGGTGCCTCGGTGTCGGGTTCCTCGGCGGCGCACGGGTCCTTGGCGTTCGCGGTGACGGTGTTGTTCTTCACCGTGCTCGTCCCGGACGCGATCGTGTAGTCCGAGCCGTTGTTGTTGTCCCAGACCCCGTTGCCGTTGTTGAAGGCGGCCTTCAGCGAGGTCGCGGAGCCGAGGCCGACCGTGCGCTTCCACCAGCCGGTGCAGGCCGCCTCCATGCCGACGCCGGGCACGGTGGTCCAGGCGCCGCCGGCGGGCTGGTAGTGCAGGTTGGCG
This sequence comes from Streptomyces sp. NPDC088766, assembly GCF_044750845.1. NCBI lineage: Bacteria > Bacillati > Actinomycetota > Actinomycetes > Kitasatosporales > Streptomycetaceae > Streptomyces > Streptomyces sp. NPDC088766. Next base: position 124,541 of record NZ_JBIVKQ010000018.1, read on the forward strand.
GTGGTCCAGCCGAGCGTCTGGGTCGAGTAGTAGACGGTCGCCTCGTTGCCGGTGCCCCCGCCGGTGTCGGCGCACGGGTCGCTGTGCGCCACCACGCCGTCCTTGACCGTGATGTCTCCGGTGCCCAGGGCGTAGTTCTTGCCGCCGTTGTTGTCCCAGACCCCGCTTCCGTTGTTGAAGGTGGCCTGGAGCCCCGCGGCGGAGCCCAGGTCGACGGTCAGCTTCACCCAGTCCGTGCAGGCGGTCTCCATGCGCGAGCCGGGCACGGTGGTCCAGGTGCCGCCGTCGGGGGCGTAGTGCAGGTAGGTGTTCGTCCAGTTCTTCGTCTTCGTGTAGTAGAAGACGGTGGTGGTCGAGGCGGCGGTGGCGGACGCCGGCCCGGCGGCGGCCGCGGGTGTGGTGGGGGTGGTCAGGGGCAGGCCGAGGATGCCTGCGGCGAGAGCTCCGGCCGCCCAGGGGCGGGCGAGTGTTCGGCGGCGTCTCATGCGCGTCTCCAGGACGTGGTGGGAGGGACGGGTCCGTGCGGACGTCGACGGAGACCTTGACGCGCCTCGAGGCCTCCTGCGCCCGTCTGCGCTGCATGTCTCTTGGAAACTTGCAGCAACAACTTGCAGACGTCCGGAGGTTACCGGTACATGTCAGAGACGTAAAGGGTGCGCGCAGAGCCCGCCGAGGGCGCCCCCGCTCCGTGCCGTTCACCCCTCGAACGCCCCTCAGGGCAGGGGCGCGCCCCGCGCGGCGACCCACAGCCCGTACCACTCCTCGTGCGTGAGAGCGGGGGCTCGGTGCACGGCGTCGCGGCAGGCCAGGATGCGGTCGGGCCGCGTGGTGCCCACGACCGGTGCGATCCCCGCGGGGTGGCGCTGGAGCCACCACAGCAGGACGGTCTCGGGTGTCGTCCCCTTGCGGGCCGCGAGGTCCGCGACGAGCCGGGCGGCCGGTGCGTCCGACCCGCCGGTGAAGCGGCCCTGGGCGAGGGCTCCCCAGGCCTGCACCCGGATGTCGTGCGCCACGCAGTGCTCGACGGTTCCGTGCGGGAATCCGTTGGCCGCCCAGGCCGGGCTGTTGAGCAGGACACCCGACTCCACCCAGTCGCGCCGGGCCAGACTCATCTCGAGCTGGTCGACCACCAGGGGCACGTCCAGATGCGCCTGCAGGAAGGCGATCTGCGCGGCGCTCATGTTGGACACCCCGAACTGACGCACCAGCCCCTGCCCGTGCAGTGTGCGCAGTGCCTCCGCGATCTCCTCCGGACGGGCCAGCGGGTCGGGCCGGTGCAGCAGCAGGACGTCGACGGCGTCGGTACGCAGACGGGTCAGGCTCTCCTCGACCCGCCGGACGATCGCGCGCCCCCGGAGGTCGTAGGAGCCCGCCCGGGCGCCGTCCGGCAGGGTGATGCCGCACTTGGTCTGCAGCAGGATGCGCTCCCGCAGCCCGGATGCCCGGGCCAGTACCTCACCGAAGACCGCCTCGGACTTTCCGTACCGGTAGATGTCCGCGTGGTCGAACGCCGTGATGCCCGCCTCCAGCGCGGCCTGCACGGCGGCCTCCGCGTGGGAGACGTCCGCGGCCGTCCACGGCTTCGCGTCCCAGCTCCCTCCCAGTCCCATGCAGCCGTACAGCAGGCGGGCATCGCGTATGTCCGTGCGGGGGTTCATGTACGCGCTTCCTCTCGTGTGCGGGTCGTGTGCGGGCCGCGCGCGGGCGGACCCATGCCGCCGTGCCCGGGGTTCCGTGGGTGCGCCGCCCCGCGTCGGCGGCGCCGGGTCCGCGCGGCGCGTGTGGCGTTCAGCCCCGCGCCGCTTCGGTCCGCACCGCGTCGGCCAGGAGTTCGGCCACGGCGAGGACCGGCAGCTGGGTGTTGGCCGCCGGCACCGTCGGCAGCACGGAGGCGTCGGCGACCCGCAGGTTGGACACCCCGTGCACCCGGCCCGTGCCGTCGACCACGGCGTACGGATCGTCCGCCGGCCCCATGGAGCAGGTCCCCACCGGGTGCCAGTAGGTGCCCGTGCGGCCCCTGATCTCCTCGTCCGTGAGCCGCGCGGGACGATCACCGAGCGGCTGGACCAGCTTCCCGAGCGCGGCCGTCCGGGCCATCTCCTCGACCAGGCCCAGCCCCCACCGGACGACGGCCAGGTCGTGGCCCTCCGGGTCCGAGAAGAACCCCGGACGGATGTCGAGGGCGTCGGCGGGGTCGGCCGAGCGCAGTGCGACCCGGCCGCGGGAGGCCGGCTTCATGAGGAAGGAGGAGATGCCCGCCTCGTACCGGCCCGGTGGCAGGCTGCCGTAGAGCGGCGGACCCGCGACGGGCAGGATGTGCAGGTCCCAGGAGTCGTCCGGGCAGCGGTCGCTCGCGGCCCGGACCAGCATGCGGCTGACGTACAGCTCGCCCGCCCTCTCCTTGGCGGCCAGCGCCGCGTCGAGTTCCCCGGTCGGCTCCAGGGGCACGAACACCCCCGGCTGGTCCGACAGGTTGGCGCCGACGCCGGGCAGGTCCACCTCCGGCCGGATGCCGTGTTCCCGCAGGTGGGCGGCGGGGCCGAGGCCGCTGCGCAGCAGCACCGCAGGCGACCCGTACGTCCCGCACGCCACGATGAAGTCGTCGGCGGACAGGACGATCCGCTCGCCGTCCCGGTCGATCCGGACACCCCGCACCCGGCCGTCCACGACGTCCATCCGGTCCACCAGGGCCCGGTCGAGGATCGTCAGGTTGGGGCGCCCCCGCGCCGGGTCGAGGTAGGCGAACGCCGCGTTCCAGCGCAGACCCCCGAAGGAGTTGATGAGCGGCGTGCCGTACCCGGGCCCGCCCGGGGTGCCCATGTCGACCTGCGCGTGGCCGAGTTCGCGGGCCGCCTCCAGCGCTCCGCCGCTCCAGAGGGAGAACTCGCCCTCCGGAACGGACCGCAGTCCCATCTGCTCCACGGCGGCCAGCCGGAACGGCTCCATGGCCGACGCCGACCACCGGCCGCCCCCCGCCCGCTCCCACTCGGCGTGGTCCGCCACCGAACCCCAGGTGTTCCAGCAGCCGTTGACACAGGAAGACCCGCCGATGATCCGGGCCCGGACGCGATGCGCGGGCGCATGCCGCTCCCACACGTCCTCGCGCGGCAGACTGCGCGAGTCGAGTACCTTGCCCGGCCAGTCGCCGCCCCGCGGTCCGTAGTCCCGGCCCGCCTCGACCAGGCAGACCGACCGGTCCGGGTCCTCGCTCAGCCGGGCGGCCAGCACACACCCCGCCACGCCTCCGCCGAGGACGACGACGTCGTAGCCGTCGCCCGCTCCTGCACCTGCCATATGTACGCTCCACGGTCTCACCGCCGGACGGCGGTGGTCGGACGGGCCGGGCGGGAGAACCGCCGCCCGGGCGAGGACGTGACACCCGCGGTCACGCGGTGCGGGCGCCGCGCGCGGCGCCGGGCACCCCGGCGGCCGCCCGCGGCGCCGGGCTCTCCCGCGGGCGGCCGCACGGAGCGCCCGGTGAACGGCTCAGCGTGCGGTGGTGAAGGCCGCCGCCAGGTCCCGGGCGCCCTCGCGCACGCCGCGGACGGCGACCGCCCCGGTGGCCGGCAGCCGGCCCAGCAGCGAGCTGCTCAGGCAGGTGTTCCGCGGGCGGGAGGCGTACCGGGTGCCGGCCCGCGGCGTCGGAACGACCAGCTGCGGCGGCGCACCCAGTGTCTCGGCGACCACCGAGGCCCACTCGGCCCGGCTCACCCGGTCCGGCCCGCCCAGGTGCAGGACGCGGGGAAGAGGTGCCCCGGCGTCCAGGACGGCCGCCGTCACCTCCGCCACGTCGTCCACCAGGACCGGTGTCGTCCACTGGTCCTGCGGCACGGGGACCGGTTCGCCGCGCAGCAGCCGGTGCGCGCACGCGGCGAAGAAGTTCAGCCACTTGCCGGCGTCCGCCGGTTCGTGGCCGTAGACGAGACTGACCCGCAGCACCACGGCGTCCGCGGCCGCGCCGAGCACGGTCTCCTCCGCGCTCAGCTTCGCGCGGCCGTAGGCGTTGGCGGGGGAGACCGGACTGTCCTCGGTGTTGTCGGGGCGGGACCCGTCGAAGACGTTGTCGGTGGAGATCATCAGCAGTCTCGCGTCCCCGGCCAGCGAGGCCAGGTTGGCGGCCGCCGCGGTGTGCGCCGAGACGGCCTGCGCCGGGTGCTCCTCGCACCAGGTGACGTCGGACGGACCGTGCACCAGGACGATGCGCCGCGGTCCGAGCCGGGCCACGAGCCGGCCGCACGCCCGCGGATCGGTGGCGTCCAGGGCGTGCCACCGGATTCCGGGGACGTCGGGGAGGCGTCCCGGGCGGTGGCGCGAGGCGAGGGTGACGTCCTCGCCCGCCGCCGCCAGCCGTCGCGCGATGTTCGTGCCGACGAAGCCGCTGCCGACGACGAGCGTGCCCCGGGCGCTCATCGCGCGCCCGCGGGGGAGGGCCGCGACATCCGGTCGGCCAGCAGCCTGCCGACGCCGATCAGGCCGTGGTCGTCGTCGGGTCTGCCCAGCGACACCAGGGCGTCGACCGCGGCCGCGTCGAGACCGAAGCATCCCAGTCTCACCAGCTCGCCCACCAGCAGCTCCCGGTAGCGTTCGCCGACCGCCAGGGCGAAGCCGCCCATCACGATGTACCGGCACACCCCGATCGAGGTGAAGACTGCGCCTATCGCCTGGGCGAGGCGGGTGAGCGTGCCGCGCAGGACGTCCGTGGTGAACGCGTCGCCCTGCCGCACCGCGGCCGCGACCGCCGGGTTGTCGATGCGGACGGCGCGGCCGCCGCACAGCGCGGCGAGGCGGGACCGGGCGAAGCTGGCCGGATCGGCTTCCGCCGCCCGGCGGGCCGCGGCGAGCACGCCCCGCCCGGAGGCGACGGCGCCGAGGTGGCCGCGCGCGCCGCAGTCGCACAGCGGGGCGTCCTCGGCGGGATCGCACACCCAGTGCCCCAGCTCGCCACCGTGTCCGTCCGCGTCCAGGAGGACCTCACCGCCCCGGAACACCTTGTTGCCGATGCCGGAGCTGACGGTCAGCAGACAGAACGGCTCGGTCTCGGTCGCCGCGTAGCGCCAGGCGGCGGCGGTCAGGTCGTTGACGACCACGACCGGCGCGCCGATCCGCTCCGAGAGGAGCTGACCCAGCGGCAGCGGGTCGCCGCGCCGCCCCCACACCGTGGGGGCGGCCAGGACGAGGCCGCCGGCCGAGATCGGTCCGGCGAAGGCCACGCCGACGGCGCGCGGCGCCGTGCCCGCGGCGTGCAGGCCGACCTCGTGGACGATCTGATCCACGACGCGGTGCTGCAGGACGGCCACGGAGTCCCGCGGATGACGGGCCATCCCCTCGACCGGCACCCGTCGCACCCGGGTGACGGCGGCCGTGACCGGGTCGTAGCTCCCGGTGCGCAGCGTCGTGCCGCCCACGTCGAGCACGGTCAGGACGCCGTCGGACCCCACGGAGCCGGCGCGCGGCGGGGGGCCGGCCGCATCGTCCGCCGGGGAACGGCCCGCCACGGGTACGGCGGCCGGGCGGTCAGACCGCGGGATGGTCACGGAACTCCTCCTCGAAGACCAGAAGCCACAGTTCGGCGGCCGAGTCGTTGACGAGTCCGTGCTCGCCGTGCGGACGGTTGACGACGACGTCCCCGGCGCCGACGCGGAACTCCGCCCCGTCCCGGTACATCAGGCCGCTGCCGCGGAGCACGACGTACGTCTCGCGGTCGCGGCCGTGCCGGTGGCGTCCTATGGAGGTACCGGGCGGCAGTACGGCGATGTCGATGAAGTCCGCTCCGGCGCCGCCCTCGGGGCGGGAGAACAGGCGGTGGGCCAGGATCGTGCCGAGGCCGCCGTGGTCGTGCTCCTTGCCGCGCAGGAGCCGGTCGAGGTTCGTCACGTCGGGGGCGCTCACGACGTGCCACCCGAGTGCGCCAGCGCGTCCAGGGCGGCCCTCAGCACGTCGGCGGGCACGTCCTCCAGCCGTTCCACGAAGTCCGCCTTGCCGATGCCGGTCGGCACCACGAGGTGCAGCTTGCGCCCCCGCCGCTGCCAGGACGCCTCGAGCGCCCGCGTCATCAGCTCCGGTGTGCAGGTGGCGGGGTCGAACACGGGAAGGCCGATACGGCGCAGCAGGGTCACCAGGCGCTCGCAGCTCTCTTCGTCGACGAGTCCGAGCAGCCGGGCCAGGTGCGCCGACAGCGCCATGTCGACGGCCACGGCCTCTCCGTGCTCCAGACGGTGGCCGCCCGCGGTCTCGATCACCGGGCTGAAGGTGTGGCCGAAGTCGACGAGCCGGGCGAGGTCGTGTTCGCGCAGGTTGGGGCAGAGCTCCTCCATCATCAGCCGCATCGAGGTGCGGATGACGTACGTCTCCAACTCGCCGTCGGAGGAACCCAGGAAGACGTCGGGACGCCTCTCCAGCGCCGCGAAGAGGTCCGCGTCGAGGATGACGGCCATCTTCACGATCTCCGCCAGGCCGCAGCGGATCTCCCGCGCCGGCAGGGTGGCCAGCAGGGCCGGGTCGTTGAGCGAGGCGTGCGCGGGGTGGTAGGCGCCGAACATGTTCTTCGTGTCCAGGGCGTTGACGCCGGTCTTGACCCCCACCCCGACGTCCACCTGGCCCACCAGGGTGGTGTTGACCTTGATGTAACGGACGCCGCGGGCGTACATCGAGGCCGCGAAGCCCACGATGTCGGCGACGATTCCGCCGCCCACCGCGATCATCACCCCGTGGCGGTCCAGGCCGGTCGCCTTGGCGACGGCGCAGACCTGTTCCACCGACGCCAGCGTCTTGTTCCGTTCACCGCTGTCGATGGTGTGCACACTCCAACTGCCCGGCTGCAGACGGGCGCCCAGGTAGGCGCGCAGCCGGTCCCCGTAGATGCGGTCCACCGTCGGGCCGACGAAGGCCACCACACGGCGCCCCTCCACACAGTCGGCGAGGAGCGGGTTGTGCGGGTCGAACACGTTGTCGGTGACGTCGACGCGGTACCGCGTGCCGTCCGGTGCCAGCAGGTCGAAGCCTTTGGAGTCCTCACGCACTCCCTCAACCTGTGCAAGAGCCTGGCCTGACATCTCTCTCCTCGGTCTTCGTTCCGTGCGGGTCACTGTCGTCGAACACGCGGGCGATGGCCTGTACGTCGGGACGGCCGGACAGGTCCTCCAACGGCACCGGCCGGCCGTGCCGGTCCGCGACGGGCAGCCGCCAGTTGGGGTGCACGTCCGCGGTGCCGGGAAGGTTCTGCGGTCTGCGGTCGCCGGTCGCGTCCGGCAGCCACACGCCGAGCAGCGTCGACGGCGTGCGGGTCAGGAAGCGGTGCAGGGCGACGACCTCGCCGTCGGCGTCGGGCAGCAGGTCCAGCCGGCGCAACTCGGCCAGCCAGGCGTCCCGTTCGGCGACCGCCTGAGCCTTCTCCTCCGGTTCCGGGCGGGTCAGCAGTCCCAGTCCGGCCCGCAGGTCGACGTGCTCGCCGCTCAGCCAGGCCGCGGTCGTCGGCAGGTCGTGCGTGGTCAGCGTGGCCAGGCAGTTCCTGCGCCACCGGTCCGCGGGCAGCGGGCCGTGCCTGCCCTCGGAACCGCCCAGGTACTCGAACCGCTGCACCGACGTGCCGAGCACGCCGCGCGCGGCCAGCTCCTCGCGGACCCCGCTCTCCACCGTGCCGAGGTCCTCGCCGATCACCGCCACCCCGGCCCGGTGCGCCTCCAGGAGCAGCACGCCGAGCATGGCCTCGGCGTCGTAGCGGACGTACGTCCCCTCGGACGGCGGACGGCCCTCGGGCACCCACCACAGCCGGAACAGGCCCATCACGTGGTCGACCCGCAGGGCGCCCGCGTGCCGCATGCCGGCGCGCAGCAGCCCGGCCAGCGGCCGGTACCCCTCGGCGGCCAGCGCGTCGGGCCGCCAGGGCGGCTGGCCCCAGTCCTGCCCGAGGGGATTGAAGTCGTCCGGGGGAGCCCCGACGCTCATCCGGCCGGCCAGACAGTGCTGGAGCGCCCAGGCGTCCGCCCCCTCGGGCGCGACGCCCACCGCGAGGTCGTGCACCAGGCCGATGGCCATGCCCGCGCTCGTCGCCGCCCGTTGCGCACCGGCGAGCTGCTCGTCGGTGATCCACGCCAGCCAGCGGTGGAACGCGACGGACTCCGCCAGCTCCCCGCGCGCCTCGGCCACCCGCGGCGACCGGGGATCACGCAGTGCGCCGGGCCAGGACCGCCAGGCACCCCCGTGCACCTCGGCCAGCGCGCACCAGGTGGCGAAGTCCGTCAGGTCCCGGCCCTCACGGGCGACGAACGCCGCCAGCTCCGCACGGCGGCCCGGCGTCGGCGGCACCTCGTACAGCAGGCGCAGCGCCTCGTGCTTGAGGGCGCGCACCGCCTCCCGGTCGATCAGCGCCTCGCCGCGCAGCACACGGTCGTTGAGGGCCCGGGCCCGCCGGGCGCAGGAGTCCACCGCACGGCGGGCCTCCGCGCCCAGATACCGGTACTCCGGCACCTCCTCCACCCGGACGTGCATCGGGTCGGCGAAACGCCGTGAACTCGGCCGGTACGGCGAGGGATCGGGCAGCGGCCCCGGTTCCACCGCATGCAGCGGCCCCAGCTGGACGAAGTCCGCGCCCAGTTCACGGCCGGACCAGGAGGCCAGTTCCGCGAGGTCGGCCAGGTCGCCCATGCCCCAGGACCGGCGGGAGAGCACCGAGTACAGCTGGATCAGGAAACCCCAGCTGCGACGCCCGGGCACCGGAACACGGTCGGGCACCGCCAGCAGAGGCGCGGACGCCCGCCGCCGGCCGGCCTCCACCTGAAGGACGTGCGCGCCGGGCGGCAGCGGTGCCGTGGGGCCGCACTCGCCGCCGCCCTCCAGAACGACGCGGGCCCGCGCCCCCGGTGGCAGCCGCAGTCCCACCGCCGCCCCGGCACGGGCGACGACGCAGGCCGGCAGCAGCCTGTCCGCGTCCGCCGCGCGCCGGCCGGCGAGCGCCCGCCGTGCGGCGTCCGGGGTGCTCGCGTCCACGCCGCACGATGCCAGGACGGCGACCAGGGTGTCCGCGGCGACGGTGACGCGGTGCCCGCGGTCGGTGACGTACTCGGTGCTCACGCCGAGCGCGCGGGCCAGTTCCCGCAGGGACGCGTCGGGTGCGGTGCTCCGGCTCACGGGCCCACCTCCACCGGCGGGAAGAGACGTTCCAGGACGGCGGCGACCCCGTCCTCGTCGTTACCGGGGGCGACCTCGTCGGCCATGGCCCGCAGTTCGGGGTGGGCGTTGGCCACCGCCACGCCGTGAGCGGCGAAGGCCAGCAGCGGAACGTCGTTGGGCATGTCGCCGAAGGCGACGGTGTCGGCGCCCGTGAACCCCAGCAGTTCGGCGGCCCGGGCGACGCCGGTGCCCTTGTCGGTGCCCGCGGGCAGCACTTCCACCATGCCCTTGACCGAGTGGACGACGCTCACCTCCGAGCCCGTCAGCCGCCGGGTCACGGCCGCCAGCCGGTCCTCGTCGACCTCGGGATGGTGCAGGATCAGCTTGTCGATGGGCGAGGTCCACAGCAGGTCGCGGTCGGTGGTCACGTCCCAGCCGTGGCGGACCCGCTCCCCGAAGCCCGGGGTGACCTTGAACCGGCTCTCCGGCGGCGAGGTGACGATGCCCAGCTCGACCCGGCCGAGTTCCGCCTCGACCCGCTCGACGACGCTGCGGGCGAGGCCGCGGTCCAGGGCCAGCGAGGACAGCAGGCGGTCGGCGCCGGCGTCGTAGAGCTGCGCGCCCTGGCCGCACACGGCCAGGCCCCGGTAGCCGAGGGCGTCCAGGAGGTGCTTGCAGGCCACCGCCGGGCGCCCGGTGACCACGAGGTGGTGGGCGCCGGACGCGGCGACCCGTTCCAGGGCCCGGCGGGTGCGGTCGGAGACCGTCAGGTCGCCGCGCAGCAACGTGCCGTCCAGGTCGGTCGCCACCACACGGAACGCGGGCACGCGGGCCGGCACCGCGTCCCAGACCACGCGGCCCGAACGCAGCGTCACCATGGCCACGGCGTGGCTGCCGACGGGCGGGCCGTCGAGCGCGCCCGTGAACACGCCGGCGGTGCCGCCGTCGGGGGTCAGCGGCCGCAGGGCCGTGCCGCCGGTGGAGGGAGCCGGTTCGTCGGAGGCGAAGGTCTCGGCGGCGGACTCCCGCACGGGGTGCGGTGCCGGCACCGTCGGCGGGCCCACGGGGCCCGGCCGACGACGGCTCCCGGCCGACGGGCCGGGCTGCGGGCCGCCCTCACCGCTCGCGAGAACCGTGGCGGCGGCGGAGAAGGCGGCCACCGAGGGCCGGGCCGCGGTGGCCCTTTCCGGGGCGGCCGTCACGGGTCGGGCCGCCGTGGCCTTCTCCGGGGCGGCCGCTGCCGCTCGGGCAGCCGTGGCCGTCACCGGGCCGGCGGCGGCAGCGGGTCCGGTCACGGTGACGGTCACCGGGCCGGCGGCCGCGGATCCGGCCGCCGTGGCCCCTCGTGGGTCCGCCACTGCGGGTTCGGCCGGGGCGGCCGTTTCCGGGCCGGGCTCCACACGCCCGGCCGGGGAGGATTCTTCCGGGGTCGGCACCGCGGCTTCCGCCGGCCCGGTGCCGGCCGGCGGCGCGGGCGCCTCGACCACGAGCTCGACCCGGTCCGCACCGGGGTGCGCGTACCGCACCCGCCAGGTGCCGTCCCCGGCCCTGCTGAGCCGGAACCGGTCCGCCGACCGGGCCCGCAGATCGGGTCGGCCCGCCCGCCGGGCCAGTTCCGCGCAACGGGCGAAGTCGCCCCGCCCGTACGCCGACTCGAACAACCGCTCCCAGGTGTCCGCGTCCAGCTCGTCGGCGCCGCACCCGAGAGCACGGGCGAGGGCGTCCGCGTCACCGCGTTCCGTCGCCGCCCGGACCACCAGGTCCCGGTGCTCGGTGAAGGCGCTCGCGGGCAGCGTGTCCAGCCAGCCCCGCTCCACCAGCTCCTCGACGGCCGGCTGTGCGCGCTCACCGCGCAGGAGCCGTTCGCAGGCCGCCAGCCGCAGGTCGGCGCTGCGTGCCCAGGTGAACGAGCGGCCCACGCGGCGGGCGTTGTCCGACAGCCGGGCGTAGGTGTTGGGTGCCGTGCGGAAGACCGTCACGGCCTCACGTATGCGCTCCGCGAGAGCACGGGCCAGCAGCGGGTCGTCGTCGCGGAAGGAACCGGGCACCGAGAACCCGGTCGCGGCGGGGTCGCCGAGCGGCCGATGGTGCCCGAAATGGGAGGTCACCCGCTGGGCCGTCGCGACGGGCACCGCCCCGCAGGCCATGGCCTCGGCCTGGGCGATGAGGAAGCCGTCCAGCTCGAACTTGGAGGGGAAGACGCAGAAGTCGGCGCTCGCGGCCTGCGTGAACAGCGTGTCCTCGTCGGCGAGCCGCCAGTCCAGGTGCACCTGGCCCGGATGCCGCTCGGCCAGCCGCTGGAACGCGGCGTTCGCCACGGTCGCCGGAGCGTCGCCGCCGCCCCCGGTCGAGCAGCGGATCACGAAACCGACCTCCGGGTCGCCGGCCAGCACCTCCTCCACGGCCCGCATCAGCTCCAGCTGTCCCTTGTGGTGCACCGCGTAGCGGGCGGCGTGGTAGAAGACCGGGCCGGACCCGGTCAGCCCCAGCGACCGGCGCACCGCGGCCCGGTCCACCGCCGCCGGGTCACGTGCCAGCCAGCTGTCCGAGATGCCGCAGCCGCCCGCCAGCAGCCGGTCGGCGTGCTCGCGCAGCCGCCGGGCCACGGGCAGCGACTCGAACAGCGCCTGGAACGGCGTGCCCTCCCAGGTGACGTAGTGGTCGAGCTGCCCGGGGGAGACGAAGTCGATCAGATCCGCGTCCGCGGCGATCAGCGGGAACACGCCCACGTGGTCCGGGCCGTGCTCGACGTGCATCCGGGTGCCGGCCAGGGCACGGGCCACGGTGGCGGCGGGGGAGTCCTCGGCGGGCGGCGGCCCGTCCAGGGCGTCGAGATCCGGACCGCGCACCCCGAACAGCTCCAGCAGGCGTTCCACCTGCGGCCGGTACACCTTCTGCGTGACGGGGGCGTTCGCCGCGACCGTGCTCACCGTCCGGTACCGGTCGTCGTCGGCGAGGACCGCCGGCAGCAGGTAGTGGTAGGCGGGTTCGAAGCCGTGCACGATCGCCGGACCGCCCGCCAGGTACCGCCGCAGGAACCGCAGGCCGTCCACCTGGAAGACCAACGGCTTGAAGTGGGCCGGGTCCCGGCCCTCCATGGCCGGTGGCGGGTAGAGCCGGTCCGGCAGCAGGTCCAGCTGGGCGTCGGACAGCAGGTAGACGTCCACGCCGTCCAGCCGTAGCAGGTGGGCGCGGGTGTCGAGGGCCAGGCCCGTCTCGGCGGGCAGGCCGGGCCACACCTTGGGGTCCTGCACCAGCGGCACCGTGTGCTCGTCGCGGTAGTCGAGCTCGCGTACGTCGAACCGCTCCCGCAGGGCGTCCAGCTGCCCGTGCGCGGGCGTGACCAGGGAGACGCGGTGGCCGCGTGCGGCGTACTCGCGGGAGAGGTTCCACACGAGCGGGGAGAGGCCGCCGCGCATCAGCCGGCTGTCGAAGCCGCCGCACTCGAAGGAGAAGGTGATGATGTGCACCTGGGGCGCTCCCTACTCCGCCGTGCGCGCGCGGGCGCAGGCCGCGCGCAGGCCGGGCAGATCGATGAACTCGGTGTGGGTGCCGGCGCTCGCGCAGGCGAACGCCCCGGCCACCGAACCGGCCAGGACGCACTCCTCCACCGGCCGCCCCTCCAGGTGGGCGTGGAGGAAGGCGGTGACGAAGGCGTCGCCGGCGCCGTTGCTGTCGACGACCGGCCGCTCGGGCCGCACCGCGGGGAAGTGGCGCGCCTTCGTCTCGCCCCGCACCAGCAGGTGGCAGCCGGCCGCGCCGTCGGTGGCCACGACGAGGCGGGCCCGGCCCTCGTCGACGATGCCGTGCAGGACCTCCTCCAGCCGGTCGTGGACGGCCGCGGCACTCATGAAGACGTAGTCGGAGGCGAGGGCGTAGGTGCGGTGGTGGGGGTTGACGCCGTCCCAGTCGTGCAGGTCGGTCGAACTGCTCACGCCGAGCCGGTGGACGTCCTCGTACAGGTCGCGGTTGTGTCCGACGATGGAGAGGTGGACGTGGCGCGCCCGCTCCAGGTGGGGCAGGTAGAAAGCACGGGGCAGCCGCAGGTCCTCCGGGTGCCGGGAGTCGTAGAAGGAGAAGCGGCGGCCCTGCGCGTCGACCAGGTTGACGCCGCGCGGCGTGCCGTGCGGGGACACCACGTGGCTGAAGTCGAGGCCGCGCTCGGCGTACGCGGCGAGCACCGCGTGACCCTGGGGGTCGTCGCCGAGGAAGTCGATGAACTTCGTGGCGAGGCCGAGGGCGTGCCAGCCGAGCGCCACCCCGTTGCCGGTGTGCGCGACGTAGTCGTACACGGGCGGGACGTGCAGCGAATCGCCCGGGGGGACCTCCAGCTTCTCGACGCGGACGACGGTGTCCACACCGGCGCCGCCGACCACCAGGACGTCGTAGGGGGGCAGGCTCATGTACGGGTTCCTTCCGTGACGGCCGCGGTGTCCTCGACCCGCTGCACGTGTCCGTTCTCCAGGACCACCGCCGAGTCGATGTCCTGACCGGGGCGGACGCGCGCGCCGGGCAGCAGCACGCTGCGCCGGACCCGCGCGCCCGCCCCGACGGTGACGCCGGGGAAGAGCACGCTGTGCTCCACCCGGCCTTCGTTGACGAGGTCCGCCGGGACCAACGAGGCGACCACGTCCAGGGAGTCGGCCACCCAGCCGCGGTCCACCCCGGGCCGCACGGTCCGGGGCATCCGCTCGACCGGGAGTCCGGCCCGCGGCCCGCCCGCCGCGAGCATCAGGTGCGCCCGGTGGTAGCGCTCGACCGTGCCGATGTCCTCCCAGTGGCCCAGGACCTCGTGGCCGCGGATGTCCTCTCCGCCCGCGAGCATCGCGGGGATGACGTCCCGGCTGATGTCGTGCTGCCAGTCGGTGCCGTCGAGCTTCTCCAGGTAGCGGTGCAGCACCGCGGCGTCGAAGACGCAGAAGGCGGCGAACACCAGGTCGCTGGTCGGCTCGGCGGGCTTCTCCACGAACTCGGTGAGCCGGCCGGCACGGTCGAAGCGGACCATGCCGAACAGGTGGACCCAGCGCCGCTCGATCCGCTGGTAGGCGATCGTCAGGGCGGCGCCACGGGCCCGGTGCTCCGCGATCAGCGGCCCGTAGTCGAAACGGTAGACGTGGTCGGCGTGCAGGACCAGGACCTGCTCGCGATCGCCGCCGAAGACGTGCCCGGCCTTGCGGATCAGGGCGTCCGCGGTGCCGCGTTCGGCCGGCCAGGTGCGTTCGGGCAGCTCACGGGGGAGCCCGCCCCCCGCCGCCCGGTAGGCGTCGTCGTACGGCCCGAAGTGGACCCGGAAGCCGGGGTCCCGGTTCCACGTCCGGTGCAGGTCGTCCATCAGCCGGCGTTCCTCGTACTGGGACAGCAGCAGCACCTCTCCCAGTCCCGAGGCGCGCGCGTTGGCGAGGCTGAAGTCGATCAGGCGGCAGGCGCCGCCGTACGGGACGAGCGGCTTCAGGCGTCCCGTGCCCAGTGGTCCCATGCGCCGTCCCTCGCCGCCCGCGAGCAGCACGGCGCGCACCCCCGCGCGCTCAGCCATGACGGGCCTCGTCCCAGGTGACCCGTCCGCAGGCCAGGGTCAGCAGCAGCCGGGCGTCCGGCGTCGGCGGTGGTCCCTCGAACTCGCCCGGCCCGGTGCGGCGCAGCTCCTTCACCTCGGGCAGCGCACGGGCCGCCGCGTCGCGCCGGGCCGGGGTCACCAGTTCCACCCGCTCGGCGTGCGCCAGCCGGTACACCAGCCGGCCGTCGTCGGCGACCGAGCACCGCTCACGCAGGCTCCGGGTCTCCTCGGCGGTCACGGCGGCGGGGAAGCGGTCCACGATCCGCTCGCAGGTCGTGAAGTCGGCCCGCTCCCACGCGGTGCGGAAGAACCGGTGTGCGGCCGCGGCGTCGAGGGGGGCCTGACGCGCGTACGCCGCCAGGTCGCCGTGGGCGAGCGCCGCCTCCTCGGTGATCTCGTCGTCCTTCAGCAGGTCGAACCAGCCGTGCCGCAGCGCCCGTTCGGCGGGCAGTTCGGCCGGCTCGCCCCGCCACAGGCGGCCGAAGGCGGCGAGGTGCAGCTCCGCGCAGTGCTCCCAGGTGAACCGCCGGGCCACCGCCGTCGCACGCTCCGACAGCTCCCGGTACCGCTCCGGTTCCTTCGACCACAGCGTCACCGCCTCGTGGATGCGCGCGACGAGCGCGGCGGTGAGCAGCGGGTCGTCCTCGGCGAAGGAGCGGTTGACGGCGAGGCCCGTGGTCTCCGGCTCGGGCCGGGCGTGGCGGAAGTGCGCCATGCCCTCCTGCGCCGTGGCGATCGGCACCGCTCCGCAGACCATCGCCTCGCCCTGCGCGATGAGGAAGGTGTCCATCTCGAACTTGGACGGGAAGAGGCAGAAGTCGGAGGCCGCCGCGTACTCGAACACCCGTCGCTCGTCGACCCGCTCCGACTCCAGGTGCAGCCGCCCCGGATGCCGTGCGGCGACCTCGCGGAAGTACGGGTCGTCGAGCGCGGCGCCGGAGATGCAGCGCACGACGAAGTTGGCGGCCAGGCCGTCGCCGAGCACCCGGTCGACGGCGCGCATCAGCTCCAGCTGGCCCTTGTGGTGCAGGGCGTAGCGGGCGTTGTGGAAGAAGGTGGGCAGCGCGGGGTCCAGCCCGAGCCCTTCGAGCACCGCCGACCGGTCCACCTCCTGCGGGTCCCAGGCGAGCCACCGGTCGGAGATCGCGCAGCCTCCGACGAACATCTTGTGCGCGTTCTCCCGCACGGTGCGGGCCAGGGGCAGGTGGGCGAAGAGCGCCTCGAAGGGGGTGTCCCGGAAGGACGCGTAGAAGTCGAGCTGGCCGGGTGAGAGGAAGTCGACCAGGTCGGCGTTCTCCAGGACCAGCTCGTAGAGGGCGACGTGGTCCGGCGGGTACTCGTAGTGCAGATGGGTCAGTTGCTGGTACTGGCTGACCGCTTCGAGCTCCGGGCCCGCCGACGGGTCCGCCGACGGGCCGTCCTGCGGCCCGTCCTGTGGGAGGACGGCCTCGGCGCCCAGCAGCTCCAGGAGCCGGCGGACCTCGGGCGCGTACACCTTCTTGGCGATCGGCATGTTGCTCTGCACCGTGCTGACGACGAGCTTCAGCGGGTCCTCGCGCAGGGCGGCCGGCAGCAGGTAGTGGTAGTAGGGCTCGTGGGCGTGGACGAGGGCCTTCTCCTCGCCGAACCAGCGGCGCAGGAAGCGCACGCTGTCCGCCTGGAAGACCAGCGGCTTGAAGAAGACCAGGTCTTCGCCCTTGGCGGAGTAGGGCGGGTAGAAGGTATCCGGGAGCCGGTCGAGGTAGTCGTTGGACAGGAAGTACAGGTCCACCCCGTCGAGGCGGATCCGGTGCGCGGTGGTGCGCAGCGGCAGCCGGACCTCGGCGGGGAAGCCGTGCCACACGTCCGGGTCGAGGACCAGCGGCAGGACGTACTCGTCCGCGTAGTCGAGGTCCTCCACCTCGTACCGGCCGCGCAGGTCGTCCAGCCTGCCGTGCGCGGGGGTCACGATGGAGACCCGGTGGCCGCGGGCGGCGAACGCCCGGGAGAGGTTCCACAGGTACACCGAGGTGCCGCCCTGCAGGAAGGTGTGGTCGAAGCCGCAGCATTCGAAGTAGGTCTCGATGATGTGCATTCGGGGCTCGGTCACGGTCACGTCCTTGCCGGAATGGTCGGGGCCGGGGTGCGGGCGCCGAGCGCGAGGGCGTGGCGCAGGTCGATGGCGGCGTGGTAGGGGCGGGCGTGGTCGATGTTGTAGGCGAGTTCGTGCAGCAGCCGGCCGAGGTACAGCAGGCGGCGCAGCGGGTCGTCGGCGGTCCGTCCCAGGAGCAGCCGCAGGACGTGCGTCCGCCAGAGGTCGGCGGCGTGGAAGACCCGCCGCAGCACGGCGCGCGGACCGGGCGGCCAGTCGCCGGCGCCGTCCAGCGCGCCCCGCATCGTCTCGGTGGAGTCGACGCCGAGGCGCCGCGCGCTCTCGAAGGCCGCCTCGTCGGCGGTGAAGTACTCCAGGGCGCGCTGGACGGCGACGAGGTCCTGCACCGGTGACTGCGCCGCCCAGCCGGCTTCGCCGGGGTTCAGGGCGGGGGTGGACATGTCGATCACGTGCATCGACCAGCTTCCGTCGTCCCGCGGCCGGCACAGCAGGTGCGACAGGTGCAGGTCGCCGTGGCAGGGACCCGAGGGGAACCCGGCCGGGGCGGCGTCGAAGGCGCCCCGCAGCGCGGCGCTCTCCTCCCGCAGGGCCGCGAAGGCGGCGCTGCGCGGGGCCGGGGGCAGGGCGATCTCCGCCGAGGCGAGAGCGGCCGTGCGGGCGGCGGCACGGGCCAGCACCTCCTGTACCGGATAGGGCGGTCCGGGACGTCCGCCGAGCCGGTCCGCCAGGTCGCCGTGGAAGCCGGCCAGGAACCGCCCGGCGTCGCGCAGGTTCGGCGCCAGCGGCCGCAGGTGCGCCCGGATCACGTCCTCGAGGCCGCCGGGGTCCTGTCCGTCGGTGATCCTCGGCCACAGCGACCGCATGCTCTGCCGCAGGGGCAGGTCGATGCCGTCGCCCGGCGCGTACCGGTAGAACACGCCCAGCGGGTGGCGGGTGCCGTCGGCGGGGTCGGTGTAGGTGTAGTCGCCGGCCCAGTCCGGGGTGCGGCCGGTGCGGTTCATCAGCCGCAGGAGTTCCGGTTCGCGGACGGTCTCGTCCAGCCGCCGGTAGGTCTTGTGGACGTAGGCCGTGCCGTCGTGGTCCACCAGGGACAGGACGTTGGAGGACCAGCCCCGCTCGAACGGCAGCCGGCGCACCGGGTGCGCCGTGAGCCCCGCCCCGCGGAAGCGCACCGAGCCGCCGCGGGCGGTGGCCAGCCGGCGCTCCTCGCGGGCCGCGTCGAGCGCGGCGGCGTCGAACTCGACGCTGCCGTGGGCCTCTTCCGCGCCGGTCGCTCCGGGGCCGGTCCGCACCGGGACGAAGTAGCGCCGTCCGTCCGCCGGTCCGCCGACCGCGGCCACGATCAGCAGCTGGGCGCCGGCTCCGAGTTCCGCGTGGTCGACACGCTCGTAGCGCTCGGCCCGCCGGCCGTCCTCGGGCATCCACGGGGCGGTGCGTAACAGCGGGCCGAGATCGTCGTTTCGTATCATGCCCGACTCAACTTCCGGTCATCTCGTATCGGTTGACGCCGCGGCGCCATACGGCCAGGGAGAGCGCCAGGGCGCCGGCGGTCACCACGGGCAGCCAGCCCAGCAGGCCGGTGGCGCCGGTCAGCAGGTAGAGGCTCGGCACGTAGGCGGTGAAGGCGAAGGGCAGGACCCAGGTGAGCAGGGCCTTCAGGGAGGGGTGGTAGATGTCCAGCGGGTAGGCGGAGAACTCCGACACCTGGTTGGCCGCGTACATCGCGGGCATGCTCGTCACCGTCCAGAAGGACAGCGAGGCGAACAGCAGCTTCACCGAGGTGTGCACGAGGGCGCCGCACAGCACCAGCAGGGGTGCGAGGACCCACTGCACAGGGGTCGGGGACAGGCCGAGCTCGCTTCCGGCGTAGCCCACCAGCACGGCTCCGACGACGAGTTCGCCGAGTCCGTCGGGGTGGAAGAAGCGCTCCGACAGCAGGGAGAACAGCGGGTCGACCGGCCTGACGAGGTAGCGGTAGAACTCGCCGCGCTGGACGAGTTTGCGGCCCAGCTCCCACAACTGGTCGGTGAAGAGGTGGTCGAGCCCGCGCGGCAGCAGGGAGAACCCCAGCAGGAACAGCACCTCGTGGTACGACCAGCCGCCCACGGCGGGGACCTGGCGGAAGACGAGGCCGACGACCGCCGTCTGCACGCCGACCCGCACCAGGAAGGCGCCCGCGCCTAGCACGAAGTCCGTGCGGTAGGCCGCCAGCCGGTGCAGGCCGACCCCGCCCAGGAACCAGGAGAGCCGCAGGTAGCGCGTCACCGTGCGCGTCATCCGCCGAGCACCTCCAGCCGTCCGAGCGCACCGCGCCACAGTGCGGCGCACAGCAGCGACAGCCCGGCCGCCCAGGCCACCTGCTGGGCGAGCAGCCCGGCGGCGTCCGGCCAGCCGTCGTAGCGGCCGAGCAGCAGGGTCAGGGGGCCGTCGACCATCCCGCGGAAGGGCAGGGCACGGGCGAGTGCCGCCAGCGGGCCCGGCATCAGCGCGAGGGGCACGAGCTGTCCGGCGAAGAAGGCGACGACGCTCTGCTTGACCATCCGCACGCCCCAGGTGTTGGTGGTGAGGAAGCCCGTCATGCCGGTCAGCAGGTTCACGCAGAACGCCAGCAGCACCGAGAGCGCGGTGGAGAGCGCGAACAGCAGCAGATCGGCCGGCCGGGGCGCGGTGAGCGGGACGAGCAGCGCGAACAGGCCGAGGACCGGCAGCCCGACCAGGACGGCGTTGGCCCCCACCACCGGCAGGCAGGCGAAGAACCGCACCACCGGATAGCTCACGGGGCGTACGAGCATGACGGCGACGTCGCCCCGGTACACCTCGGCCGCGACCTCGTCGTCCACCCGGTTGGCGTGCAGCACCTGAAGGATCTGGGCCATCAGCAGGTAGGTGGTGATGTCCCGCACGGTGAAGCCGCCGGGGCCGCGGCCGGGCGTGCCCGCGTACACGGCGCGCCACAGGAAGACGGTCACCGCGGCGCCGGCGGCCGCGGTCATCGCCGTCATCGCGAACATCGAGCGGTACTGCAGCAGGGACTGCAGGCCGCTGGTGGCGAACGGCAGGTAGCGGCGCGTGCGGGCGATCACCGGGTGCCCTCGCGTACGGGTCCGGCGGTGCGGGAGCCGCCGTAGATCTTGCGGAGCACGTCCTCCAGGGCCGGTTCGGGGGCGTACCAGTCGGCGAGGTCGAAGCGGTCCAGGAGGAAGGCGAGGACCTGGCGGGAGGTGTAGCGGCCGGTCGGGTAGTCCACGCGGACCCGGCCGTCGTCGTCCGGAGTGACGCGCACGCCCGGCAGGCCGGCCTCGATGCTCTGCCGGGCCGTCGCGGCCGAGGTGCCGTCCCGGTGGTCGAAGACGACCGACCGGTGGTCGGCCGTGCGCAGCAGGCCCTGCAGGGTCCCCTGGTGGACGACCCGTCCGTGGTCGACGACCAGGGCGCTGTCGCAGATCGCGGCGATGTCCGCGATGTCGTGGCTGGTGAGCACCACGGTGGTGCCCAGCTCCCGGTGGGCGCGGTTGACCAGGTGGCGCACCGCGTCCTTGAGCACCATGTCGAGGCCGATCGTCGGCTCGTCCCAGAACAGCACGGCGGGGTCGTGCAGCAGGCTGGCCGCGATCTCGGCGCGCATGCGCTGCCCCAGGCTGAGCTGGCGCACCGGGGTGGAACCCAGGGCGCCGATGTCGAGGAGTTCCCCGAAGAGGGCGAGGTTGCGCCGGTAGACCGGTTCGGGGATGTCGTAGATGCGGCGCAGGATGCGGAAGGAGTCGGGTACCGACAGGTCCCACCACAGCTGGCTGCGCTGGCCGAAGACGACGCCGATGGTGCGGGCGTTGCGCTGCCGGTTGCGGTACGGCTCCAGCCCGGCGACCAGGCAGCGGCCGGAGGTGGGGGTCATGATGCCGGTCAGCATCTTGATGGTGGTCGACTTCCCGGCTCCGTTGGCGCCGATGTAGGCGGTCTTGGTGCCGGCCGGTATCTCGAAGGAGACGTCGTCGACGGCGCGCACGACGCGGTACCGGCGGGTGAGGAGGGTGGAGAGGCTGCCGGCCAGGCCCGGTTTGCGTTCGGCCAGCCGGAACTCCTTGACGAGACGCTCCGCGACGATCACGCGACCACCTGCTCGACGGCCCGTTCCAGCAGGCTCAGGCCCTCGTCCAGCAGGGCCTCCTCGATCGTGAACGGCGGTGCCAGGCGCAGGATGTGGCCCCCCAGGGAGGTGCGCAGTCCCAGGTCGAGGGCGGTCGTGTAGACGGCGCGCGCCATGTCGGGGGCGGGGGTGCGGCCGACCGGGTCGGTGACGAACTCCAGGCCCCACAGCAGCCCGAGGCCGCGGACCTGGCCCAGCTGCGGGAAGCGGGAGCCCAGGGCGCGCAGGCGGTCCTCCATGAGCGCGCCGAGGACGCGGACGCGTTCGATCAGCCGGTCGCGTTCGACGACTTCGAGGGTGGCGCGGGCGGCGGCGATGCCCAGCGGATTGCTCGCGTACGTCGAGGCGTACGCCCCCGTGGTGGCCGCCTCCGGCCTGCGCAGCAGCTCGCCGCGGCCGGCCAGCACGGCGAAGGGGAACCCGCTCGCGGTGCCCTTGGACAGCATCGCCAGGTCCGGTTCCACGCCCAGGAGTTCACTGGCGAGGAAGGCGCCCGTGCGGCCGCCGCCGGTGAGGACCTCGTCCGCGACGAGGAGGACGCCGTTGTCCCTGCAGGCGTCGGCTATGCGCTCCCAGTAGCCCGGCGGCGGCACGATCACGCCGGCCGCGCCCAGGACGGGTTCGAAGACCAGCGCGGAGACGTTGGGCTTCTCGGCGATGTGCCTGCGCACGAGTGTCGCGCACGCCACGTCGCACGACGGGTACTCGAGTCCCAGCGGGCAGCGGTAGCAGTAAGGGCTGTACCCCAGAACGC
Organism: Streptomyces sp. NPDC088766; assembly: GCF_044750845.1. NCBI lineage: Bacteria > Bacillati > Actinomycetota > Actinomycetes > Kitasatosporales > Streptomycetaceae > Streptomyces > Streptomyces sp. NPDC088766. The sequence goes on from NZ_JBIVKQ010000018.1 coordinate 146,193, forward strand.
TGTTGCCGCTGAACGCCTGGTGGCCGATGTCCCAGTGCACGAGCATCCTGGCGCCCATGGTCTTGCCGTGGAAGCCGTGCCGCAGGGCGCCGATCCGGTTGCGGCCCGGCGGCGCGGTCGCCTGGACGACCCGCAGGGCGGCCTCCACCACCTCCGCGCCGGTGGAGAAGAACGCGTAGGTGTCGAGCTGCTCGGGCAGCAGCCTGGCCAGCAGTTCCAGGAGTCCGGCGCGGTCCGGTGTGGCGCTGTCGTGCACGTTCCACAGGCGGCGGGCCTGAGCGGTGAGTGCCTCCACGACCTCCGGGTGCCCGTGTCCCAGGGACTGGGTGAGGGTGCCTGCGGCGAAGTCGAGGTACTGGTTGCCGTCCAGGTCGGTCAGCACGGGACCGCGTCCCTCGGCGAACACCCGGCGTCCGTGGACGGCTTCCTCGGAAGCGCCCGGTGCCAGGTGCCGGGCCTCCCGGGCCAGGTGCTCTGTCTGCCGTAAGCCTGTCATCGCTGCCCCTGCTCGTCGGGCGGAAAGCACGTGACCGCCGATGAACTGCGGTGCGGCGCACCACTGTTGGCGGGTTCGGCGCTGAGTCAAACACTTGAACGCACAACCCTGCAAGTCTTTGCTGATGGTTTCAGAAAGTGGTTGCGGAAAGTTGCCGCGCTCTGCTTGAGTCGATGTGCTTACGGCGGCACCACGCCTCACGTTCGAGGAGGGACCTGTGAGAACAAGCCCCCAGACCGACCCGCCCCACCGGAGGTCGAGGTGAAAGCCCTGGTCCTGGCAGGTGGTACGGGCAGCAGACTCAGGCCCTTCACCCACACCGGCGCCAAGCAGCTCCTCCCCATCGCCAACAAACCCGTGCTCTTCTACGCCCTCGAGTCCCTCGCCGCGGCCGGCATCCGCGATGTCGGCGTCGTGGTGGGCGAGTACGGCCGGGAGATCCGTGAACGGACCGGCGAGGGCGCCGCGTTCGGGTTACGCATCGAGTACCTCCGGCAGTCCCGCCCGCTGGGCCTCGCGCACGCCGTGCGCATCGCCCGCGACTTCCTGGGCGACGACGACTTCCTGCTGTACCTGGGGGACAACTACCTCCAGCAGGGGGTCACCGACTTCGCCCGCCGTGCGGCGGCCGACCCCGCGGCGGCCCGGCTGCTGCTCACCCCGGTCGAGGACCCCTCCGCCTTCGGCGTCGCGGAGGTCGACGCCGAAGGGAACGTGCTGGGCCTGGAGGAGAAACCCGACAGCCCCCGCAGCGCCCTCGCGCTCATCGGGGTGTACGCCTTCAGCCCGGCCGTGCACGAGGCGGTACGGGCCATCACCCCCTCCGCGCGCGGCGAACTGGAGATCACCCACGCCGTGCAGTGGATGATCGACCACGGACTGCCCGTCCGGGCCGACACCACCACCCGGCCCTGGCGGGACACCGGCAGCGTCGACGACCTCCTGGAGGTCAACCGGCACGTCCTGGACTCGGTGGAGGGCCGCATCGAGGGCAAGGTCGATCCGCACAGCACACTGGTCGGCCGGGTGCAGGTGGCCGAAGGCGCGATCGTGCGCGGCTCGCGCGTGGTGGGCCCCGTCGTCATCGGCGCGGGTGCCGTCGTCAGCAACTCCAGCGTCGGCCCCTACACCTCCATCGGGGAGGACTGCCGGGTCGAGGACAGCGCCATAGAGTTCTCCGTCCTGCTGCGCGGGGCCCAGGTGGAGGGGGCGTCGCGCATCGAGTCCTCCCTCATCGGCCGCGGCGCCGTCGTACGTCCGGCTCCCCGGCTGCCGCAGGCCCACCGACTGGTGATCGGCGACTACAGCAAGGTGTACCTCACCTCATGAACCGGATCCTCGTCACCGGCGGAGCGGGTTTCATCGGCTCCGCCTACGTCCGCCACCTCCTGGCGCCCGAAGGGTACGACGGCACCGCGGTGACCGTCCTCGACAAACTCACCTACGCCGGCAGCCTCGCCCGCCTCCGCGCCGTGCGCGACCATCCCGACCTGACCGTCGTCCAGGGCGACGTGTGCGACGCGGCTCTGGTGCACGAACTGGCCGGTCGGCACGACCAGATCGTGCACTTCGCGGCCGAGTCGCACGTGGACCGCTCCATCGCCGACGGCGGCTCCTTCACCCGCACCAACGTGCTGGGCACCCAGGTCCTGCTCGACGCCGCGCTCCGCCACGACGTGCGCACCTTCGTCCACATCTCCACCGACGAGGTGTACGGCTCCCTTCCGCACGGGGCGGCCAAGGAGAGCGACCAGCTGCGTCCGACCTCGCCGTACGCGGCGTCGAAAGCCGCCTCGGACCTCATCGCGCTGGCCCACCACCACACCCACGGCCTCGACGTGCGGGTCACCCGATGCTCGAACAACTTCGGCCCCCACCAGCATCCCGAGAAGCTCATCCCGCGCTTCCTCGCCTGCCTCCTGTCCGGCGGCACCGTCCCGCTCTACGGCGACGGACAGCACGTGCGCGACTGGCTGCACGTCGACGACCACGTCCGGGCCGTCGAACTCGTCCGCCGATCGGGCCGGCCGGGAGAGGTCTACAACATCGGGGGCGGCACCTCGCTGCCCAACCTGGAGCTGACGCACCGGTTGCTCGAGCTGTGCGGCGCGGGTCCGGACCGGATCTCGTACGTCCCCAACCGCAAGGGCCACGACCGGCGTTACGCGGTCGACCACAGCAAGATCACCGCCGAGCTGGGCTACCGGCCGCGCACCGACTTCGCGACCGCCCTGGCCGACACCGCGGAGTGGTACAAGCGGCACGCGGACTGGTGGGGCCCCCTGTTCGCCGCCACGTGAGGCGACGACGCCCGCAGCCGTCGCAGGGGAACGGCCGGCGACCCGGCGCGCACCCGGTAGCCGGCACCGCACGAACGCCGACGGGTCAGCGCCGGTCCACCGGACGCCGACCGCTGCGCGGACCGGCGGAGGTGGAGCCCCGCACCACCAGCTCCGGCATGAAGACGAACTCGGTGCGGGGCGGTGGCGTACCCGTCATCTCCTCCAGCAGCGCCCCCACGGCGACCTGGCCCATCGCCTTGACGGGCTGCCTGACGGTGGTGAGGGGCGGATCGGTGAAGGCGATGAGGAGGGAGTCGTCGAAACCGACGACCGAGACGTCGCCGGGCACGTCCAGACCCCGTTGCCGCGCGGCCCGCACGGCCCCGAGCGCCATCATGTCGCTGGCGCACACGACGGCCGTGCAGCCCCTGTCGATCAGCGCCGCGGCCGCGGCCTGACCGCCCTCCAGGGTGAAGAGGGAGTGCTGGACCAGCTCCTGCGACTCCTGGGCCGTCAGCCCCAGCTGCTCGCGCAGGCCGGTGCGGAATCCCTCGATCTTGCGCTGCACCGGCACGAAGCGGCCGGGCCCCACCGCCAGGCCGATACGGGTGTGCCCGAGCTCCGCCAGGTGCGCCACGGCCAGACGCATGGCGGCCCGGTCGTCCGGGGAGACGAAGGGAGCCGCGATCTCGGGGGAGAACCCGTTGACGAGCACGAAGGGCACGTGCTGTTCGTGCAGCCGGTCGTAGCGTCCGGTGTCGGCGGTGGTGTCGGCGTGCAGGCCGGAGACGAAGATGATGCCGGACACCCCGCGGCTCACGAGCATCTCCGTGAGTTCGTCCTCGGTCGAGCCCCCCGGGGTCTGCGTGGCCAGCACGGGGGTGTACCCCTGACGCGTCAGCGCCTGTCCCATCACCTGGGCCAGCGCGGGGAAGACGGGGTTGTCCAGCTCCGGTGTGATGAGGCCGACCAGCTCCCCGCGGCGCTGCCGCAGCGGTTGTTCACCGCCCAGCGCGTCGAGCGCGGCGAGCACGGAGTCACGGGTGTCCGAGGCCACGCCGCGCGCGCCGTTGAGCACGCGGCTGACTGTGGCCCTGCTGACCCCCGCCTGGGCTGCGATGTCGGCAAGCCGCGCGGTCATGGCAGTGAACTGTACCCGCCGGCCCCATGTGTGCCCAGGGCACGGGGCGTGCCCGGACCGCGCCGGGACGCCCCTCTCGCGCGCCCCGGCAGGCCGCCGGGGAGACGTCCGCACAATGGCTGAAACTGCTTGCAGCAAAATGCAGCAAGTGCTTTCGGAGTCCTTTTCGATCCTGTTACGTTCCTGGCAACCCCGGCGCCGCGCAGGAGCGGTTCGCGTGAGGCATGTCGGCCTCCGCCCATTTCCGGGACCACCCATAGGAGTTCACATGCGGCGTGGCATTGCGGCCACCGCGCTGATCGCGGCCCTGGCCATGACGGCCTCGGCGTGCGGCGGAGACGACGACGGCCAGAACGGCGCCGAAGGCGGGGGCAAGGAGCTCTCGGGGACCGTCACCTTCTGGGACACCTCCAACGAGGCGGAGAAGGCGACCTACCAGGCCCTGGCCGAGGGCTTCGAGAAGGAACACCCGAAGGTCGACGTCAAGTACGTCAACGTCCCCTTCGGCGAGGCGAACGCCAAGTTCAAGAACGCGGCCGGCGGCAACTCCGGCGCCCCGGACGTGATGCGCACCGAGGTGGCCTGGGTCGCGGACTTCGCCAGTATCGGCTACCTCGCCCCGCTCGACGGCACGGCCGCCCTCGACGCGGAGTCGGACTACCTCCCCCAGGCCGCGGCCAGCACCCGCTACGAGGGCAAGACGTACGCGGTTCCCCAGGTGATCGACACCCTGGCACTGTTCTACAACAAGAAGTTACTGAACAAGGCCGGCGTCCGGGCGCCGGCGTCCGTCGCCGAGCTGAAGACGGCCGCCGCGAAGATCACCGAGAAGACCGGTGCGACCGGGCTCTACCTGCGCGGCGACGACCCGTACTGGTTCCTGCCCTACCTCTACGGCGAGGGCGGCGACCTGGTCGACGAGAAGAGCAGGACCGTCACGGTCGACGACGCGGCCGGGGTGAAGGCGTACGCGGTCCTCAAGGACCTGGTGGACAGCAAGGCCGCCATCACGGACGCGTCCGACGGCTGGAACAACATGGAGAACGCCTTCAAGTCGGGCAAGGTCGCCATGATGCTCAACGGCCCGTGGGCCATCGAGGACGTACGGGCGGGAACCGAGTTCAAGGACGCCGCCAACCTCGGAGTCGCCCCCGTGCCGGCCGGCACCGCCCGGCAGGGCTCACCCCAGGGCGGCTGGAACCTCTCCGTGTACGCGGGCTCGAAGAACCTCAACGCCTCCTACGCCTTCGTGAAGTACATGAGCTCGGCCAAGGTGCAGCAGCAGACCACCGAGAAGCTGAGCCTGCTGCCCACCCGCGCGTCCGTCTACGAGGTCCCGGCCGTGGCGGACAACGAGATGGTGAAGTTCTTCAAGCCCGCCGTCGACAAGGCCGTCGAACGGCCGTGGATCGCCCAGGGCAACGCCCTCTTCGAGCCGATCCGGCTCCAGATGGCCAACGTGCTGTCCGGCAAGACCAGCCCGCAGAAGGCGGCCGCGAACACCGGCGACGCCTACCGCAAGCTGCTCAAGGACTACAAGTAGACCAGGGGAGCTGACCGGCACATGGCTGTCGAAACCAGTCTGTCGGCGGCGAAGGCCGCGGGCGCCCCAGGCGCCCCCGGCCACCGCCGCCGCACCGACCACAAGTCCCCGGGGCGGCTGCGCAGAGCCCTGACCACCCACTGGTACGCCTGGAGCATGGTCGCCCCCGTGGTGGCCGTGATCGGCGTCATCATCGGATATCCCCTGGCGCGCGGAGTCTGGCTGTCCTTCACGGACGCGAACGAGGCCAACGTCGAACGCACCATCGGCGTCAACCACATACCGGCGACCTACGACCACGTCGGTCTCGACAACTACAAGGCCATCCTCCAGGACGGCGTCTTCTGGGACCGGCTCGGCTGGACCGTGGTGTGGACCGTCAGCTGTGTGGCGCTCTCCTTCACCCTCGGCCTGGTGCTGGCCGTCATGCTCAACCGCAGCTTCAGGGGCCGCTCCCTGTACCGCACGGCACTGATCCTGCCCTGGGCGGTGCCGGCGTTCGTCTCCGTGTTCACCTGGCGCCTGCTGTTCAACGAGCGCAGCGGCCTGTTCAACGAACTCCTCGCCGGAGCCGGCTTCGACCGGATCTCCTGGCTGAACGACCCGACCTGGGCGAAGGTCTCCGTCATCACCGTGAACGTCTGGCTCGGGGTGCCGTTCATGCTCATCGCCCTCCTCGGCGGACTGCAGTCCATCCCCGGTGAGCTCTACGAGGCGGCCGAGATGGACGGGGCGAGCCCCTGGCAGCGCTTCCGCCACATCACGCTGCCCGGCCTGCGGTCCGTCTCGAGCACGGTCGTCCTGCTCAGCGCCATCTGGACCTTCAACATGTTCCCGGTCATCTTCCTGCTGACCCGGGGCGGCCCCGGAGACGCCACCGAGATCCTGGTCACGTACGCCTACCGCATGTCCTTCGTCATCAGCCCGCGCGACTACGCGACATCCGCCGCCTGGGGCGTGCTGATCCTGTTCCTCCTCGCACTCTTCGCGACCGCCTACCGCCGTTCGCTGCGCACCCAGGGAGACACCTGGTGACCGACGACACGCTCGCTCCGGACGTCGCCGGCACGAAGCCATCGGTCCCCGCACGCAAGCGCGGCGACCGCGGCCCGCTGGCCTCCCTCGGACTGCACCTGACACTGCTGATCGCCTCGGTGGTCGCCGTCTTCCCGCCGCTGTGGCTGCTGGTGACCTCCTTCAAGCCCAAGACGGACGCGTTCGACACCTCCCTGGTCAAGGACTTCACCCTCGGCAACTACGGCCACGTCGTGCGGGACACCGACTTCACCTCCTGGCTGCAGAACTCGCTCGTGGTCGTCGGCCTGACCACGGTGATCGGCGTCTTCATCTCCGCCACCACCGGCTACGCGGTGAGCCGTTTCCGCTTCCCCGGCATGCGCCCCCTGATGTGGATGCTGCTGCTCACCCAGATGTTCCCGGTCGCCGTGCTCATCGTGCCGCTGTACAACCTGCTCGCCGACCTCGGGCTGCTCAACCAGCCGATCGGCCTGGTCGTCACCTACCTCACCGTGGCGGTGCCGTTCTGCGCCTGGATGATGAAGGGGTACTTCGACGGGATCCCGGTCGAGATCGACGAAGCCGGCCGGGTCGACGGACTGAATCCGTTCGGGACGTTCTGGCGGCTGGTGCTGCCGCTGGCCAGGCCGGGGCTCGCCGTCACCGCCTTCTACACCTTCATCACCGGCTGGGCCGAAGTGGCCTACGCCTCCGCCTTCATGACCGGCGAGGAGAACCTCACGCTCGCCGGAGGCCTCCAGACGTTCGTCAACCAGTACACGAGTGACTGGGGTTCGCTGACCGCGGCCGCCGTGATCATCGCGGTCCCCGCCGCGGTCGTCTTCGGGCTCGTCCAGCGACACCTCGTCTCGGGCCTGACCGCCGGCGCCACCAAGTCCTGACCGCCCCCACATCCCAGGCAGGAAAGACATGACCCAGTACGTCGCTGAACCCAGCACGCACACCGAACCCTCCGGCCCGGGCGAGCGCCCGCAATGGTGGCGGGAAGCGGTGATCTACCAGGTGTATCCGCGCAGTTTCGCCGACAGCGACGGCGACGGCGTCGGCGATCTCCAGGGCATCCGCTCCCGGCTGCCCTACCTGAGGGACCTCGGCGTCGACGCCGTCTGGCTCAGCCCCTTCTACGTCTCCCCCCAGGCCGACGGCGGCTACGACGTCGCCGACTACCGGGCCGTCGACCCCGTCTTCGGCACCCTGCTCGACGCGGACGAACTGATCCGCGAGGCACACCTCCTGGGGCTGCGCGTGATCATCGACGTGGTCCCCAACCACTGTTCGGACCAGCACGACTGGTTCCAGCGCGCCCTGCGCGAGGGCCCCGGGTCCCCGCTGCGCGACCGCTTCCACTTCCGGCCGGGACGCGGGCCCGCGGGGGAGGCTCCTCCCAACGACTGGGAGTCCATCTTCGGCGGCCCCGCGTGGACGCGCACCGAGAACCCGGACGGCACACCGGGGGAGTGGTACCTCCACCTCTTCGCCCCCGAGCAGCCCGACTTCAACTGGGAGAACCCCGCGGTGCGCGACGAGTTCCGGTCGGTGCTGCGCTACTGGCTCGACATGGGCATCGACGGCTTCCGGATCGACGTCGCCCACGGGCTGGTCAAGGCCGCGGGACTGCCCGACATGGGCCGCACCGGCCAGCTGCAACTGCTCGGGACCCAGTCACTGCCCTTCTTCGACCAGGACGGCGTGCACGAGATCTACCGTTCGTGGCGCAGGATCCTCGACGAGTACCCCGGTGAGCGCATCGGTGTCGCCGAGGCGTGGACGCCCAGTGCCGAGCGCACGGCGAACTACCTGCGCGCCGACGAACTGCACCAGGCGTTCAACTTCCACTACCTGGGCGCGGGCTGGGACGCCGGCGCGCTGCGCCGGGCCATCGACGAGTGCCTCGACGCCATGCTCCCCGTCGGCGCGCCCAGTACCTGGGTGCTGTCCAACCACGACGTGGTCCGGCACGCCACGCGTCTCGCCGAGGGCAGCGCCGAGCAGGGGCTGCGCCGGGCCCGCGCGGCGACGCTGCTGATGCTGGCGCTTCCCGGCTCGGCCTACCTGTACCAGGGCGAGGAACTCGGCCTGCCGGAGGTGACGGACCTGCCGGACGAGTCGCGGCAGGACCCGTCCTTCTTCCGGGACAACGGACAGGACGGGCTGCGCGACGGCTGCCGGGTGCCCGTCCCGTGGTCGCGGACCGGGCCGACGTACGGCTTCGGACCGGTCGCGGGCGGGCCGAGCTGGCTGCCGCAGCCGGGTACCTGGGGGAACCTGTCGGTCGAGGCCCAGTCCGGCGACCCCGGTTCCACACTGGAGCTCTACCGCAGCGCGCTGGCGTTGCGCCGCGAGCATCCGGCGCTCGGTGCCGGCGACCGGGTCGAGTGGCTGGACGCCCCCGAAGGGGTTCTCGCCTTCCGGCGTACCGCGCAGGGCCCCGGTGACGGACCGTGGAACGGCGACCTCGTCTGCACCGTCAACCTGACCGGCGCGCCGGTGCGGTGGACGCCTCAGGGGCGGCCGCTGCTCAGCAGTCGCGGTCCGGTGGGCGAGGACCACGCGGCCGGGCTTCCCGCGGACAGCACCGTCTGGTGGGCGGCGTGACCCTCTCCTTATCGCGGGGCGCCGAGAGCGGCGCCCCGCGGCTCACCGACATCGCCGCCCAGGCCGGGGTCAGCGAGGCCACCGCGAGCCGGGTGCTCAACGGCAGACCCGGCGTCGCCCCCACCACCCGGCGGCGGGTGGTGGCCGCGCTCGACGTGCTGGGCTACGAGCGGCCCGTACGCCTGCGCCAGCGCAGCGCCGGCCTGGTCGGGCTGGTCATCCCGGAACTGACCAACCCGATCTTCCCCGCCTTCGCCCAGGTCATCGAACAAGTGCTGGCCGGGCACGGGTACACGCCCGTGCTGTGCACCCAGATGCCCGGTGGATCCACCGAGGACGAGCTGGTCGAGCAGTTGGAGGACCGGGGCGTCACGGGCATCGTCTTTTTGTCCGGGCTGCACGCGGACACCACGGCCGACCCCTCCCGGTACCACAAGCTCGCCTCCCGCCGCGTTCCGTTCGTACTGGTGAACGGCTACAACGAGCACATCACGGCGTCCTACGTCTCCTCCGACGACCGGTCCGCCGTGCGGATGGCGGTGCGTCACCTCGCCGATCTGGGCCACGAGAGGGTCGGGCTCGCCGTCGGGCCCACACGCTTCGTGCCCTCGCGGCGCAAGGCCGAGGGGTTCGCGACGGCCGTGCACGCGCTCTGCGGGACGCCGGTCGCCGAGGCGGACCGCAGTGTCGAGCGCACCCTGTTCACGGTGGAGGGAGGCCATGCGGCCGGCGCGGCGCTGCTGGACAGGGGCTGTACGGGCATCGTCTGCGGCAGCGACCTGATGGCCCTCGGGGTGATCCGAGCGGTGCGCGATCGCGGTCTGGATGTCCCGCGTGACGTCTCGGTCATCGGTTTCGACGACTCCCCGTTGATCGCCTTCACCGATCCTCCGCTGACCACGGTGCGTCAGCCGGTGCAGGCGATGGCGACCGCCGCGGTCGGCGCGCTGCTGGAGGAGGTCGGGGGGAACCCGGTGCAGCGCACGGAGTTCGTCTTCCAACCGGAGCTGGTCGTGCGCAGTTCCACGGCCCGGCGGTCCGGGTGAGCCGAGCGGCCGGGGGGAGGCTCCGCAGCCGGCCCTGGTCGGGGCGGCGGGGCGGCACGAAGGCTGCGGAGCCCCGATCTGGAGGTCCGGTCCGGCGGGTCGTGCGCGTGGACCCCGACAACGGTGCGGGTCTCCGATCCGCCGGACCGGACGTTGATTGAACGTAACACCTCTGAAACGCTTACGAAAGGGTTTGCAAAGCTCCAACTTCCTTACTGCTCAACGATTTCGAGGTTTGAGGCGGAAGAACCGGGTGCCTCTGCGAGGAGGGTTGACCGATCCTCCGGGGGCTCGTACGGTCTCGGTCGCAAGGGCTTGCTGATGCTTTTCAGCAAGAATCGTCAAAGGCCTGTCGTGCACGGCGCGTTGCTGCGTAGGGCCTCTCATCCCCAATGTGGTGGATCAGGAGGAACGATGGTCAAGAAGACCGTGACCGCTGCACTCGCCCTGCTGGCGGGAGCCGCTGTGGTCGTCACGGCGCCCACGACCGCGCAGGCGGACCCGCCGGGCGACAAGGACGTCACCGCCGTGATGTTCGAGTGGAACTTCGCGTCGGTCGCCAAGGCCTGCACGGACCAGCTCGGGCCGGCCGGATACGGGTACGTGCAGGTCTCACCGCCGAACGAGCGGGTCCAGGGACCGCAGTGGTGGACGGCGTACCAGCCCGTCAGCTACAAGATCGGCACGCGGCTGGGCGACCGCAGCGCCTTCAAGAGCATGATCGACACCTGTCACGCCGCCGGCGTCAAGGTCGTCGTCGACACGGTCATCAACCACATGGCCAACAGCGCCGGCACCGGGACCGCGGGCTCGAGCTACAGCAAGTACGACTACCCCGGCACCTACTCCGCGTCCGACCTCGACGACTGCAAGACGGACATCAGCAACTACGGGGACCGCTGGAACGTCCAGCACTGCGAGCTGGCGGGCCTGCCCGACCTGGACACCGGCGAGGAGTACGTCCGCAAGACGATCGCCGGCTACCTCAACGACCTGCTCTCCCTCGGCGCGGACGGCTTCCGCGTCGACGCGGCCAAGCACATCGCGGTCGACGACCTCGCCAACATCAAGAGCCGCCTCACCAACCCGGGCGTCTACATGAAGCTGGAGACCATCGGAGCCGCCGGCGAGGCCGTGCAGCCGGGCGAGTACACCGGGGTGGGCGACGTCCAGGAGTTCGGCTACGGCAGGGACCTGAAGCGGATCTTCTCCGGTGAGAAGCTGTCGTACCTGAAGAACTTCGGCGAGGCCTGGGGATACCTCTCCAGCGGCAAGGCCGCCACCTTCGTCGCCAACCACGACACCGAGCGCAACGGCCAGACGCTGTCCTACAAGGACGGCGCCAACTACACGCTCGCCCAGGTCTTCAGCCTCGCCTGGCCCTACGGCTCGCCCGACGTCCAGTCCGGCTACGAGTTCAGCAACAACGACGCGGGCGGACCCAACGGCGGCCAGGTCAACGCCTGCTACACCGACGGCTGGAAGTGCCAGCACGCCTGGCGCGAGATCGCGAGCATGGTGAAGTTCCGCAACACCGCGGGCAGCGCCGCCGTGACCAACTGGTGGGACAACGGCAGCAACGCCATCGCCTTCGGCCGCGGCGACAAGGCCTACGTCGCCATCAACCACGAGTCCTCGTCGCTGAACCGCACCTTCCAGACGTCGCTGCCCGCCGGCACCTACTGCGACGTGCAGAGCGACAAGCCGGTCACCGTGAACGGCTCCGGCCAGTTCACCGCCACCCTCGGCGCCAACACCGCGCTCGCCCTGCACACGGGGGCGACCAGCTGCGGCGGCTCGGGCGGGGACCCGGGCAACCCCGGAGACCCCGGGGACACCACCACCGGCGCCTCGTTCAGCGTCAACGCCACCACTGTCCTCGGCGAGAACATCTACGTCACCGGCAACAAGTCCGAGCTCGGCAACTGGAACCCCGCCGCCGCGCTCAAGCTCGACCCGGCGGCCTACCCCGTCTGGAAGCTCGACCTCGCCCTCCCCGCCGGTACCTCCTTCGAGTACAAGTACGTGCGCAAGGACGCCTCCGGCAAGGTCACCTGGGAGAGCGGGAGCAACCGCACCGCCACCGTCCAGTCCAGCGGCAAGACACTGCTGAGCGACACCTGGCGCAGCTGAAGCCGGGCGAACGCTCCGTCTCGCCGACCGAAGGCCCGCCCGGTTCGCCGTACGACGGCGAACCGGGCGGCCCGCCGTGCCCGCACCGGTTCCTGCCGTGGCGGACACGGCGGCCGATCCCGTTCGACCGGTGAGGAGAAAGGCCCCATGTCCGGTTTACCGTCCCGGCGCAGAACCGCCCGGGTTTCGGCCGTCGCACTGTTCCTGTCGGTGCTGCCGGCCCTGCCGTCCACCATCCCGCCCGCCGGCGCCGCGACTCCACGGCCGCCGTCCGACCGCGCGCTCGCCCGCACACCGGCGCGGCCCGCACCGTCGCGCGAGCAGTTCTATCTCCTGCTGCCCGACCGCTTCGCCAACGGAACCACCGCAAACGACGACGGCGGCCTGACCGGCGGCCGTTCGCAGACCGGCCACGACCCGACCGACAAGCACTTCTACCAGGGCGGCGACCTCAAGGGACTGACCGACAGGCTCGACTACATCAAGGGTCTGGGCACCACCGCGATCTGGATGGCACCGGTCTTCAAGAACAGGCCCGTGCAGACCATGAACGGCACGGAGACGGCCAGCTACCACGGCTACTCCATCACCGACTTCACCCAGGTCGACCCGCACTTCGGCACCAACGCCGAGCTCGCGGAGCTCGTCGACAAGGCCCACGCCAAGGGCATGAAGGTCTTCTTCGACGTCATCACCAACCACACCGCCGACACCGTCGACTACGCGGAGCAGAAGTACGGCTACCGCTCCAAGGGCGCCTACCCCTACCTCGACACCGAGGGCCGGCCCTTCGACGACAGCATCCGCGTGGGCGAGGTCGACGAGGACAGCTTCCCGTACACGCCGCGCACCCGCGCCGGCGAGACCGGCGTCAAGGTCCCGGCGTGGCTGAACGACCCCACGATGTACCACAACCGGGGCGACTCCACCTTCGCCGGGGAGAGCGCCCTGTACGGCGACTTCATCGGCAACGACGACCTGTGGACCGAGCGGCCCGAGGTCGTCGAGGGCATGCGGCGCATCTACGAGAAGTGGGTGCGGGACTTCGGCATCGACGGTTTCCGCGTCGACACGGCGAAGAACGTCAACATGGCCTTCTGGACACAGTGGGCCACGGCACTCGACTCCTACGCGGCCCGGCAGGGCAAGCGGGACTTCTTCATCTTCGCGGAGGCCTTCTCCGCGGATCCGGTCGTCATGGCGCCGTACCTGACCGAGGGCCGGCTCGACGCCACCCTCGACTTCCCCCTCCAGGCAGCGGTCCGCAACTACGCCTCCCGCGGCGGTCCCGCGGGCGACCTCGCGCACGTCCTCGCCCAGGACTACCGTTACACCACCGACAAGGCCGACGCCTACGGCGAGGTGACCTTCCTCGGCAGTCATGACATGGGGCGTATCGGAGGCTTCGTCGGTCAGGACAACCCGGGCGCGTCCGATGCCGAGTTGCTGCGGCGTGACCGGTTCGCGCACGAGCTGCTGTTCCTGTCCCGGGGCAACCCCGTGATCTACGCGGGCGACGAGCAGGGCTTCACCGGACCGGCGGGTGATGTGTACGCCCGGCAGACGATGTTCGCGTCGAAGGTGGCCGAGTACCTGGACGACGATCAGATCGGTACGGGTCGTACGCATGCTTCGGACGCGTACGACCCGTCGCATCCGCTGTACCGGTCGATCGCTGCTCTTTCGCGGTTGACGAAGCGTCATCCGGCTTTGCGTGACGGGGTGCAGGAGGAGCGGTACGCGGACGAGGGGCGGGGTGTGTACGCGTTCTCGCGTACGGATCCGGGGCAGCGGGTGGAGTACGTCGTCGCGGTGAACAACGCCGATACGGCGCGCACGGTGGGGGTGCCGACGTACACGGCGGGGATGGACTTCCGTGGTGTGTACGGGTCTTCGGCGCGGGTGACCAGTGGTGCCGACAGGAAACTGACGGTGGAGGTGCCGCCGTTGTCGGCGGTGGTGCTCGAGGCCGCGAGGCCGCTGGGGTTGCCGGCCGGCGGGCCGTCGGTGTCGGTGAGGGTGCCGGCGGCGGGTGCCACGGGTGATGTGGAGATCGGCGCGGACGTGGACGGCGGGCCGCTGGGCCGGGTGGTCTTCGCCGCGCAGGTCGGCGACGGGCCGTGGCGGACGCTGGGTTCGGCCGACCACGCGCCGTTCAAGGTGACTCAGCACCTGCCCGACACGGTGCGTGCCGGAACGGCCCTGCGCTACAAGGCCGTCGTCGTCGACGGTGCCGGACGCACCGCGGGCGACACCGCCACCACCACCGCCGGACAACCGCCCGTCCCCGAGAGACCGACGGCGCAGCGACACCACGCGGTCGTCCACCACCGGCGTGCCGACGGCGACTACGACGGCCTGGTGCTGCGGACCGCCGACGGTACGACGGCACGGTTCGTCGGCCGCGACGCCTACGGGGCCTTCGCGTGGATCACGCCCGGCACCGGCACCGGCACCATCCGCTTCACCGTGGAGAAGGACGGGGCCGCCGACGGGCCCGCGCGCGCATTCGACTTCGCCGCCACCGGCGAGGTGTGGACCGAGGAGGGCAGCGCGACCGTCCGCAACGCCAGGCCCAGGGCCGCCTACCCGCCGCAGGACCGCAAGAAGGCCGTCCTGCACTACCACCGGCCCGACGGCGACTACGCGGGATGGGGCCTGCACACGTGGACGGGGTCCGCCGATCCGCCCGAGTGGAACGACCCCGTCCTGCCGGTGCGCCAGGACTCCTTCGGGCTCGTCTTCGAAGTGGCGCTGAACGACGGAGCCGCCTCGCTCAGCTACATCCTGCACAAGAAGGAGGAGAAGGACATCCCCCTCGACGAGGCCCTCGACTTCTCCCTGTACGGCCACGAGGTCTGGCGCGTGGCGGGCGAACCCACCTACCTGACGCCCTCTCCCGGCGGCGCCTTCGGGCTCGACCTCGGCACGTCGGAGGCCGCCTGGATCGGTGACGACACCGTCGTGTGGGCGGGTGAGGGCAGCGGCGTCGCCAGTCAGCAACTCGTGTACGCCACCGAGGGCGACCTCACGATCGAGAACGGCGCCCTGTCCCACGAGGGGCAGTGGCTGCGGCTCGTACCGACCGAGCTGACCGACGCCCAGAGAGCGCGCTACCCGCAGTACGCGCAGGCCGCGGCGTTCCGCGTGGACCCGAGGGACCGCGACCGCATCGGCCAGGCACTCGCGGCCCGGCCGATAGCCACCCAACGCGCCGACAGCGGTGCCCTGCTGGGCGCCACCGGCGTGCGTATCGAAGACAACCGACCGGAGGGATCCAGCAAGTGATCGGCTCGTTCCTGGACCGAAGAGACCAGAGGGACCCAAGAGGCCCCACCACCGCGGCCGCCTCCGTCGTCGTGGCCGCACTGCTCGCCACGGCGCTGAGCACCCCCCAGCCGGCGGCCGCGGCGCCCCGCCCGCCCGGGCCGCCCTCCGACGCCCGGCTGGCAGCCGAGCCGGCCCGCCACGACCTGACCCGGGAGCAGTCCTACTTCCTGCTGCCCGACCGGTTCGCCAACGGCTCCACGGCCAATGACCGCGGAGGACTCGCCGGCGACCGGACCACGACGGGCTTCGACCCGACGGACAAGGGTTTCTACCAGGGCGGCGACCTCAGGGGCCTGATCAAGAAGCTCGACTACATCAAGGGACTGGGCACCACCGCCATCTGGATGGCGCCCATCTTCAAGAACAAACCGGTGCAGGGCGGCGGCGAGTCCGCCGGCTACCACGGCTACTGGATCACCGACTTCACCCAGGTCGACCCGCACTTCGGCACCAACGCCGAGCTCGCGGAGCTCATCGACAAGGCCCACGCCAAGGGCATGAAGGTCTTCTTCGACGTCATCACCAACCACACCGCCGACACCGTCACGAACGCCGAGAAGAAGTACGGCTACCGCCCCAAGGGCGCCTACCCCTACCTCGACACCGAGGGCCGGCCCTTCGACGACAGCACCCGCATGGGCGAGGTCGACCGCGACAGCTTCCCGTACACACCCGTGGTGAACGAGGACGAGACCGACACCAAGGTCCCGGCGTGGCTGAACGACCCCACGATGTACCACAACCGGGGCGATTCGACGTTCGTCGGCGAGAGCGGCCTGTACGGCGACCACACCGGTCTCGACGACCTGTGGACCGAGCGGCCCGAGGTCGTCAAGGGCCTGGAGAAGATCTACCAGAGGTGGGTCAGGGACTTCGACGTGGACGGTTTCCGCGTCGACACGGTCCGCAACGTCGACATGCCGTTCTGGACGCAGTGGGCGACCGCGATCGACGCCTACGCCGCGAAGAAGGGGCGCAAGGACTTCTTCGTCTTCGGCGAGACCCTCTCCTCCGACCCGGCCGTCACCGCGCCCTACGTCACCCGGGGCCGGCTCGACGCCACCCTCGACTTCCCGTTGCAGAACGCGATCCGCGGCTACGCCTCCCAGGACAAGCCGGCGAGCACCCTCTCCGACGTCCTCGCCCAGGACTACCGCTACACCACCGACAAGGCCAACGCCTACGAGCAGGTGACCTTCCTCGGCAACCACGACATGGGCCGTATCGGGAGCTTCGTCAGCCAGGACAACCCGGGCGCGTCCGATGCCGAGTTGCTGCGGCGTGACCGGTTCGCGCACGAGCTGCTGTTCCTGTCCCGGGGCAACCCCGTGATCTACGCGGGCGACGAGCAGGGCTTCACCGGACCGGGCGGGGACAAGGGCGCCCGGCAGACCCTCTTCGCGTCGAAGGTGGCGGACTATCTGGACGACGATCAGATCGGTACGGGTCGTACGCATGCTTCGGACGCGTACGACCCGTCGCATCCGCTGTACCGGTCGATCGCCGCTCTCTCGCAGTTGACGAAGCGTCATCCGGCTTTGCGCGACGGGGTGCAGGAGGAGCGGTACGCGGACGACGGCGCGGGCGTCTACGCGTTCTCGCGCACGGATCCGGGGCAGCGGGTGGAGTACGTCGTCGCGGTCAACAACGCCGACAAAGCGCGCACGGTGGCAGTGCCGACGTACACGGCGGGGATGGACTTCCGTGGTGTGTACGGGTCTTCGGCGCGGGTGACCAGTGGTGCCGACAGGAAACTGACGGTGGAGGTGCCGCCGTTGTCGGCGGTGGTGTTCAAGGCGGCGAGGCCGCTGGGGTCGCCGGCCGTGAGCCCGTCGGTGTCGGTGAGGGCGCCGGCGGCGGGTGCCACGGGTGATGTGGAGATCGGCGCGGACGTGGACGGCGGGCCGCTGGGCCGGGTGGTCTTCGCCGCGCAGGTCGGCGACGGGCCGTGGCGGACGCTGGGTTCGGCCGACCACGCGCCGTTCAAGGTGACCCAGCACCTGCCCGACACGGTGCGTGCCGGAACGGCCCTGCGCTACAAGGCCGTCGTCGTCGACGGTGCCGGACGCACCGCGGGCGACACCGCCACCACCACCGCCGGACAACCACCCCGTCAGCCCAAACCGAGCGCCGTGGACCGCGACTACGCCGTCGTGCACTACCGGCGCACGGCCGGCGACTACGACGGCTGGCAGCTCAAGTCCTCCGCGGGCACGGCGGACTTCACCGGCCGCGACGCGTACGGGGCCTTCGCCTGGGTCAAACTCGACGACGGCGCGGCCGACGTGACGTACACCGTCGAGAAGGACGGCGCCGCGGACGGCCCGCAGCGCACGGTCGAGACGGCCAGGACCGGTGAGGTCTGGATCGAGCAGGGCAAGGACGGGCAGGCGGTGACGGCCCCCGAGGGCGCCTACCCGCCGCAGGACCAGAAGAAGGCCGTCCTGCACTACCACCGCGCCGACGGCGACTACGACGGCTGGGGCCTGCACACCTGGACCGGCGCCGCCAGTCCGACGGACTGGTCCAAGCCGCTGCAGCCGGTCGGCAGGGACACCTACGGCGTGACCTTCGAAGTACCCCTCGCCGACGGAGCGACGTCCCTCAGCTACATCGTCCACAAGGGCGACGAGAAGGACATCCCCAGCGACCGCTCCCTGGACTTCGCCTCGCACGGCAAGGACGTCTGGCTCGTCGGCGGCCACAGCACCTACCTGCTGC
Organism: Streptomyces sp. NPDC088766; assembly: GCF_044750845.1. NCBI lineage: Bacteria > Bacillati > Actinomycetota > Actinomycetes > Kitasatosporales > Streptomycetaceae > Streptomyces > Streptomyces sp. NPDC088766. Next base: position 164,518 of record NZ_JBIVKQ010000018.1, read on the forward strand.
CGACCGTGGGCGCCGCCCCCGACCTGGACCTCGGCACCTCGAAGGCCCAGTGGATCGACGCCGACACGGTGGTGTGGAAGGTGAAGGCCACCGACGCCACCAGCCAGCAACTCGTGTACGCGCCCGAGGGCGACATCACCGTCGAGGACGGGGCTCTCTCCCACGAGGGCCACTGGCTCCGGCTGACACCGGCCACCCTCAGCGACGCGCAGAAGAGCACCCACCCGCACCTCAAGGACTACCCGGCCTTCACGGTCGACCCGCGCGACCGCGACCGCGTCCGCACCGCCCTGCGCGGCCAGGTCGTCGCCACCCAGCGGGCCGCCAACGGGGCGCTGCTCGCAGCGACGGGCGTGCAGGTCCCCGGCGTCCTCGACGACCTCTACGCGGGCGCGACCAGGGCCGGCCTGGGGCCGACGTTCCGCGACGGCCGTCCCACCCTGGCCGTCTGGGCGCCGACCGCGCAGAAGGTCGCCCTGGAGATCGGCGGCTCCACCGTAAGGATGAGGCGCGACGACGCCACCGGCGTCTGGTCCGTGACCGGCCCGAAGTCCTGGAAGAACAAGCCGTACCGGTACGCCGTCACGGTGTGGGCGCCCAGCGTCCGCCAGATCGTCACCAACAAGGTCACCGACCCCTACTCGGTCGCCCTGACCGCGAACTCCGCCCGCAGCCTCGTCGTCGACCTGAAGGACAAGTCGCTGACACCGCCGGGGTGGTCCGGGCTGCGCAAACCGAAAGCCGTTCCGCTCGAGGACGCGCAGATCCAGGAACTGCACGTGCGGGACTTCTCCGCCGAGGACTCGACCGTCCCGGCGGCCGAGCGGGGCAAGTACACCGCGTTCACCGAGAAGAACTCGGCGGGCAGCAGGCATCTGCGTGCGCTGGCCGGGGCCGGCACCTCCTACGTGCACCTGCTGCCGGTCTTCGACTTCTCGACCGTTCCGGAGAAGGCCGCCGACCGGGCGACGCCGGGATGCGACCTGGCCTCCTACGCCGCGGACTCCGACAAGCAGCAGGCGTGCGTGGCGAAGACCGCCGCGAAGGACGCCTACAACTGGGGCTACGACCCCTACCACTTCACGGTCCCCGAGGGCTCCTACGCCACCGACCCCGACGGCACGGCCCGTACCGTGGAGTTCCGCAAGATGGTGAAGGCGCTGAACGAGGACGGCCTGCGGGTCGTCATGGACGTCGTCTACAACCACACCGTCGCCGGCGGCCAGGCGGACACCAGCGTCCTCGACAA